>JAGVXT010000027.1 GCA_018303655.1 Candidatus Woesearchaeota archaeon | reverse complement strand
TCTTCTTCAGATTTTCAATCACAGTCACAGGAGTTGGGTCAACCCTGTTTGCCAAAGCAAGGTAATAAGAGGCAAAATCTCCATAGTAAATGCCAGAAAGCATTCTTGAAAGCATTCCATCTCCTCTTGTAAAGATTTCCTCAACATCAACCCTGCTTGATATTATTTCCTTTGTTGCATCCATTCTTAGTTTTATTCTTTCATTGTCCTGCGCATCTCTTATAAAAATGGCAATAAAATCGCTTTTGTTTATGTTTTGGTAGCCTGCAATCTCATTGTGGCTCATCTCTGAAAATACATGATGGAAAGCAGCAACCTTGCTGTTCTCATTGAACTGGGTTTTCCAGCGGTATGCAACTGTCCCGAATAGTTCAGAAGAATATATTAGCGGGGTTCGTAATCCAATCTTTTTTGCAATCCTTTCCCCGACAGTCTTGAAGTCATCGGTCTTTGACAAAATATCGAGCATTTCCTCAATCTCCTTGCCTTTTACATCCACAATGCCTGAGTTAGCCAAAACTCCAAGCATTGGAAAGAACAAATAGCCAAGCGCTGCCCTTGGCTGCAATCCTGATGGAATCTTAATAACTTTTTTTGCCATGACTCCAAGCTGTCCGCCGGATGTAACGGCAACAATCTTTGCTTTTTTATTGAAAGCATCTTCAAATGCCGCTATGGTTTCTTCTGTATTGCCGGAGTAAGATACAGCGAAAACCAATGTGTTCTCATCGACAAAATTCGGAACTTTGTAGTCGCGGACAACAAAAACAGGCACTTTTGAGTTGTGCATGTAAGCTTTCAGTAAATCGCCTCCTACAGCAGAGCCGCCCATGCCCGCAACAACAACCTTGTCAATTTTGCCGGAAATTGTCATTCCTTTTGTCAATTCCAAAGCTATCCTGCACTGATGGGGAAAATCCTCAAGAACCTTAAGCATATTTGAGTTGTCGGTTGGCATACAATAAAAATAGTTATCAGATATAAAAATATTTGGTTTGCTTTTGAGATTTGGCAAAACATTTATAAAAGTGTATCCACTATCCCTTATCATGGAAGTTTGTATTCCGCCAGAGTTGGATAGTGACCAAGCACCCATAATGGTAATGTTTCCAGCTAGAGGAATTTATGACAGGGGCAAAACAATTGACGATATTGTTTCAACTCGAAAACCAGTTGCACTTTTTAACACAGAAACTAGAATAGCGACTGATTTAAGAAGGACAGGACGGCAAGTAGAAGTAGGTACTGTCTGGGGACATGTCGGAGGCTTGATTATTCCAGGATGGGATTTTGATTTGAACCAAGTGCATATTGTGCGTTTTGGTGATGTAAAGTCTGCGCTTGATTACCTCAGAAAGACGCACCCAGACCAACATTATTTGCCTGCTGAATTCTATGAAAGGAGTGCATTACCCGAGTAAATAATTTTCCCAATACCTTTATAAACCATAAAAAATTCCAGAATATGCTGAGAGATGTTGGTATTTGCTTACCAGAATCTTAGTGATTTAATGTTCATTAATGGAAGCTTAAAATGGGAATGTATAAATATATCAGGCAAGCCTGGAAAAAGCCAAGCGAGAGTCTAGGAGATTTGTGGCAGCAGCGCATCATAAAATGGCGCAATGAGCCTGCAACATTAAGAATTGAAAGGCCTACAAGGCTTGACAGGGCTCGTTCTTTGGGTTACAAGGCAAAACCCGGATTTATCATAGTAAGGCAAAGGGTTGACAGGGGAGGAAGGCAACGCCCTCAGATACGTCATCCCAGAAGGTCAAAGGCAATGTCCAGAAGAAAAGACTTAACCATGAACTACCAGGCTGTTGCTGAAAACAGGGCAGCAAGAAAATATCCTAATTGCGAAGCCCTTAACAGCTATTTTGTTGGAGAAGACGGCTTGAATTATTGGTATGAAATAATTCTTGTTGACAGGCACAACCCATCAATAGTTGCTGATTCCCATATAAATTGGATTATTGGTCATAAAGGAAGATCTGAAAGGGGGTTGACAAGCGCCGGAAAAAGAGGAAGAGGATTGCTGAACAAGGGCAAAGGCGCTGAAAAGCTAAGGCCAAGCCTAAGAGCGCATGACAGGAAAGGGAATTAGATTTTTGGTTTTATATTTTTAAGTTGTTTTTAAACTTTAAATAATGTTTTTTAGGTATTCATTGAAATTTTATTAGGCAAACATTTTGAAACCGTTTTTATGTTTTAGCATAAAAATACATAGATTTTGAATCATAACCCAATGATTTGCATAAAAGACTGTATTTCTTTAAGAAGATTCCACCACAACAGGCAGTTCGACGGACAACTTTTCTCCTTAAAGAACTAAACTAAAAAGTCGAAAAGCTTGTCCTACTCGCCGAACGCCAGTGGTGGAATTTTTATCATGCAGTAGTAAAATTAGAAAAATTTAAATAAAACATAGTGTTAACTGTAATAATTTAGGTGAAATTATGAATACAAATCCCACAGATGCTAGAAATGCTAGGGTAGAATTAGAAAGATTAATGGAAGGATTAGGTTACAAAAAATTTGTGGTACCTGGAGAACAAATTTCAGGAGATGTCAGATTCAAAAGGGAAATTAAATTAGGTCTAGAAATTCGTCATTGGATCCAAGGCCCTCCTACTGAGAGAGGATACTATGTTGTATCAGTTACTGAACCATGGACAATCCCCCATCAAGATTATGTAATGCTTAGTGGATTAGAACAGTATATTAAAATGTTCGAGACAAATGCTCAAGAAGCAAATACTCGACAACCCTAGTTTTTGTAAATCGTCCCGTTAATTTTTAGGGTTATGATTCTCTATGTATAATTCCAAGACTTCGCTTAATGTTGGACATTAAACGAACTTTTGTGCCGAAAAAGTATGATTTAATTGTTGATTTATTTTTAAGATATAGAGAATTTTGAAATATGTCCATTTTGTCAAAATTCTCTAAGAGAACTTTGAATGAAAATGTAAAAATAATGAATTATTCAAAGTTCTCTATATCTTATAAGTCATTAGCAATCCCGCAAAATTTATATACTTCTTACTCAAGAGTAGCATTATGCTTGATTTGGAATGCAGAAATTGCGGATTTAAGTTCAAGAAAGATAAAGTTCCTCCCAGATGCCCGTATTGCTCCCATGAAGGCAAAGTAGGATTTCGCAAGACAGCCCAAGACTTATTGGATGAAACTTTTGGGGAAACAAGCATGATGGATGAAGAAAGAAAAAGAAGAAATGCCTAATTTTCCTGCTCTTTATTTTCATCATCTTTTTTTCTTTTAATCAGCCTCATTATCGGCTTTCTGGCATAGCGGAATACTATCAGCGATAGGATTACAACCAAGGCTATTGGCGCTATCAGGGGGTTTTTTGCAAGCAATCCATCTGCGCCAACTATTTTTGCCTGCATTGAAGACAGGCCGCCTGTGATTTTCTTATATGCGGGCCTATTGTCATGAATGGTTACATCATCAGCCAGCACATCTTCTTTTTTAGCAACAGTGCCTGCTATGCTTTCCCGGGCGGATTCAACAACATCCTGAATCTTTTCTTTTACCGGTTCAATGCCTTCTTTTATCTGCAACAAAACATTGTATACACCTAATGGCACTTCTTTTGACAGGTCAATGTCAAGCGTCTTGCCGGGCTCTATCTTGATTTTCTTTGTTATTGGATATTTTTTCAGTTTGCTTTCAAGGAAGAATGTTAATTCGTCTTCAAAAGGTATATTTCCTATGTTTTCGATAAGGACAGTTTCGTTGCCGTATTTTATCTTTACTTCCCTTATTGGCGTTATGTTTATTGAAGTATGCGTAAACAGGTTTTTGTAAGTGCTTGTTAAAGTGTAAAGGCCGGGCTCTGCATACTGGCTGAACTCATAGCTTATTTTTTCATTGCTCTGCGCAGTTTTCTTGAATGCATTGTTGCTGCTTGGCGCATCAAGTGAAAGCTCCAGAGAGGCATTCATCAAATCATCAGCCTGGTCGTACAAAGAGGAAATTATCTCAATTTTTGAGCCTGGCGGCAATTGTGCAGCGCTTGTTTCTGTTTTTACATAGGTTGGAATTGCTGTTACGTCAAGCTCTATTGAGGCGCTGCCGGCATTGTTTTTGGAATCCTGAGTGCTTATGCCTATCGGGTGTTTTCCTGATTTGATATTCTTTGCCAGTTGTAGGTTAAGCTCAAATTTTCCGTCAACAGCTTTAATTGAATTTGAATTGTTGTCCAAAACAATTTCTGCTGATGCTTTCAGGACATTGTTTCCAAATGCCTCATTCACAATTCCCGAGATTAATATAGTGTCTCCCGGTAATGTGGTTATTTTGCTTTTCACAGGAAGCACAGTTAACTGGCTTGTAACTCCAAATTTGTTTGAATCCTCTTGTTCAATCACCAAATTATCGTTTGTCGCAAGATCTCCCGCAATAATGCAATTTCCAAGCATTGAGGATGTTGCAGCCAGTTCCGGAACATTGACAGCTGTCCTGAAATTTGCCTCGAGGCTTATCGGAGTTAAGAAATACTGCAATTTATAATTGTCGCATGAGATTGTTAGCTCAAACAAACCTTCAAAAGTATTATCCTGAAGTATTGATGCAGATGCCTTTATCTTGTTTCCAAGGTTGTAAATTGACTGGTCTGTTGTTATTGTTATATCTGCAAATGCAAATGGAAATGGAACAATCAAGAAAGCAATTAAGAACAACAAAACGCCTTTTTTCATAACCTAAAACTCCGGTTACTGGTTTATATAATTTACTATTATAAAATTAAAACACTAAAGCCCAAGCCTGCTATCAATCTCTTTAGCTACTTCCTTCAAATCTTCACATGCCCTTTTAATGTCTTTCTCAACCTCTTCAATCAAGGCTTTGAGGTTTTCAACCCTTAAAGTGTATTTATTGCCCTCATGCACTACCAATCCTGATTCCATGAGCTTGTTGATATGATGTATTATTGTGCCTCTTGCCAGTGCCAATCTTGATGCCAGTTCATCGCTTGTCAATGTTTCACGCCTTTTGGCGGATTTCAAAAGCTCTATAAAAACCCTGAAAGTGCTCTTGTCCTTGTCCCTTAAATTAAACAAGCCAAGCGAAGTGCCAAACCACTGCAGTTCCTGGTTTACATTATGCTCAGCTGGCTTTCTTATGTTTACAATAGTAATTCTCTGTCTTATAAATACCATATAAAGCTCTTGGAAGCGCTTATTTATATACTTTTGCCGAAAAGTTTATATACTAGTTGATATTACCAATATTCTGTTGACTTTAAGTCAACAAAAGTTAAAGGTACAAAATGGAAGCAAAAAAGGAAGATAAAAAGAATGAGCAAAAAAGGGAGGATAATGGAGATTTAAAAAAGAAATTAGAAGAGAAATCCAGTAAAATAGAGGAACTAACAGACACTTTAAAGAGACTGCAGGCAGAGTTTGAAAATTACAAGAAATGGAATGCAAAAGAAAAAGTAGATTTTATAAAATATGCTCATGCTGACTTGATTGCCCAAATGCTGCCAGTGCTTGACAGCTTTGAAATTGCATTAAAAAACACAAGTGACAAGGACAAGTTCATCGAAGGCATGAAGATTGTTTATGCCCAGCTTCACTCAATGCTTGAAGCAGAAGGGCTTAAGCCAATAAAGGCGACAGGGGAAAAGTTTGACCCTTACAAGCATGATGTTTTGATGAAAGAAGAAAGTGACAAGCCGGAAGAAACAATTTTGGAGGAATTCCAGAAAGGTTACATGATCAACGATAAAGTATTGAGGCACAGCAAGGTTAAGATTAGCGGGAAATAAAAATCAAAGAAAATGAATAAAGATTTATTAAACCAAATAAAAGAAATTAAAATTGATAAAGGTAATTTTCAAACTATAAAAAATATGACGGGGGGTAATTAAAATGGCTAAAGAAAAGATAATTGGTATAGATCTAGGTACGTCGAACTCAGCTGCTGCTGCCCTTCAGGCAGGAAAGCCAACAATAATACCAAGCGCAGAGGGAACAACAGCTTATGGAAAGGCGTTTCCAAGCGTTGTGGCATTCACAAAAGACGGACAAATCTTAATCGGAGAGCCGGCAAGAAGGCAGGCTATTTCAAACCCTGAAAAAACTATAATGGCTGCAAAGCGTAAGATGGGCACCAACCATAAGTATAATATTGACGGAAAAGAATACACCCCTCAGCAGATATCTTCTTTTATCCTTCAAAAAATAAAGAAAGATGCGGAGGAATTTCTCGGGGAAAAAATAAGCAAGGCAGTTATCACAGTTCCCGCTTACTTTGACGACAACCAAAGGCAGGCAACAAAAGATGCAGGAGAGATTGCCGGTTTGGAAGTTGTAAGAATTGTAAACGAGCCGACAGCCGCATCAATGGCTTATGGAATTGACAAGCAGGACAAGCAGCTGAAAATTCTTGTTTTTGATTTAGGAGGAGGAACTTTGGATGTTACAATAATGGAATTTGGAGATGGAATTTTCCAGGTGCTTTCAACGTCAGGGGATACGCAGCTTGGCGGAACTGATATGGACCAGAATCTGATTGATTATCTGGCTTCTGAATTCAAAAAAACAGAAGGCATTGACCTGACAAAGGACAAGACGGCAATGCAGCGTTTACGAGAATCTGCTGAAAAGGCCAAGATTGAGCTTTCAACAGTTTTTGAAACTGACATTAATTTACCCTTCATAACAGCAACAAATGAAGGTCCAAAGCACCTGCAGATAAAGCTTACAAGGGCAAAGCTTGAGCAGTTGATAGAGCCAATCATAAAAAGATGCAAGCATCCGACAGAGCAGGCAATAAAAGATGCAAAATTGCCTGTAAATCAAATTGACAAGATAATCCTTGTAGGAGGCCCAACTCGCATGCCGATTGTAAGGAAGTTTGTTGAAGATTATATAGGCAAGCAGGCTGAAAGGGGAGTTGATCCAATGGAGTGTGTTGCAATGGGCGCTGCTGTGCAGGCAGGAGTGCTTGCAGGAGAAGTCAAGGATATACTATTGCTTGATGTAACGCCGTTAAGCCTGGGAATTGAAACTCTTGGAGGGGTATTTACAAAATTGATTGAAAGAAACACCACAGTTCCGACAAAAAAATCGCAGGTGTTCAGCACAGCAGCTGACAACCAGACTGCTGTTACAATAAGGGTGGGGCAAGGAGAAAGGCCGATGTTTACTGACAACAATGTCCTTGGCCAGTTTGACTTGGTTGGAATTCCGCCTGCGCCAAGGGGAATTCCCCAGATTGAAGTTGCATTTGACATTGATGCAAATGGAATTTTGCATGTCAATGCAAAGGACCTTGGAACAGGCAAAGAGCAGAGCATCAGGATAACTGCTTCTCAAAAATTAAGCGAGGATGAAATTGAGAGAATGAGAAAAGAAGCAGAGCAGTTTGCCGATGTCGACAAGAAAAAGAAGGAAGAGATTGAGACAATCAACCAAGCCGATAATCTTGTTTACACAACTGAGAAATTGTTCAAGGACCTTGAGGGAAAAGTGCCTGAGAAAGAAATAAGTGAAGTCAAAGGCAAGATTCTTGAACTGAAAGAATTGCTAAAGCCTGCTGACAAGGATGTTGATGCCATAAAGAAGAAAGTGGATGAGATTAACGAATTGGTGCAGAAGATGTCAACAGAATTGTACCAGAAGGCAGGGCAGCAGCATCAGCAAACACATGGACAAAAAACGCACTCAGATGAAAACGAAGAAGAAAATTCAAGAAAAAACGATGAAAATGTAGTTGATGCTGACTATGAAGTAAAAGACGAAGAGAAGAAAAAGAAAAGATAATTTTTCTTTTTTATGCCAAATATGAAAATCCCGACAAAAGAGGAATGCTTGAAAATACAAAAACAACATTCTATAAAGCCACAAAAAACCAAAACCTTTATAAACTAAAGTTTATACCTATGAACTAAAATGGATATGTATAAACTAAAGTTTACAAAACTTCAGCTGGAGATTTTCAGGCTCCTTTGCGTTAAGGCAGGCGAAAGGCTAAACCAGCGGCAAATAGCAAGATTGCTGAAAGTTTCGCCAACAGCGATTGCAAAGGCCATCCCTAAGCTCGAAAAGGAGAGTTTATTAATAAAAGAAAAGCAGAAAAATATGAATCTTATCTTGCTAATGCTGAACAGGAACAACAAAATGGCTATGCAGCTGAAAAGAGTGGAAAATTTAAAATTGATATATGAAGCGCGATTAAACGAATTCTTGGAAGAAGGACTGCCGGGAGCAACAATTATCCTTTTTGGCAGTTATTCGAGGGGGGATGACACATTATCGTCAGATATAGACATCGCAATCATTGGAAGAAAGGAAAAAGGGATAAGCTTGGAGAATTTTGAAAAACGATTAGAAAGAAAAATAATTCTCAATTTTTATCCTTCATTAAAAGAAGTGCATAAAGAATTAAAAGAGAATATTTGCAATGGAATTGTTTTGTCAGGAGGCGTAGAATTATGAATCCCGTAAAAAATTTTAGCGAGTTTGTAAAAGAAGGCATAGTGAAAAAACAGCACACTGATTTGTCAAGAGCAAAATTTCTAGTAAAAGAATCAGAGAAATCCTATCTATTCCTGATTAGCATAATTAAAAATATTGGCGTAAACAATGATAATGCTAACAGCATTGTAAAACTTAGCTACGACACTATAATGGAGCTTATTCGTGCAGAAATGCTTGCGCATGGCTATAATGCTTCTGGACAAGGAGCCCATGAAGCGGAGGTTGCTTATTTGAGGGAAACTAAATTTAGTGAAAATGATATTCAATTTGCAGATCAACTAAGATACTTCAGAAACCAAATAATGTATTATGGAAAAATATTAGACAAAGAATATGCAGAAAAGGTTCTTGAATTTGTAAATAAAATTTATCCAAAACTAACTAGTATATTAAAATAAACTTCTGCCAGAAAATGACCAAAATCCCGACAAAAGAGGAATGCTTAATTCTTTTAAATAAAAATAAAACTCCTTCTAAGGTCATTAAGCATTCCATGGCAGTATGCAAACTTGCGGAAAGCATTGCTGAAAAACTAATAACAAAAGGAATAAAATTAAATAAGAAGCTGATAATTGCGGCAGCTTTATTGCATGACATAGAAAGGGCAAAGGAAAACCATGTTGTCAAAGGCGCAAACCTGTTAAAACGCATGGGTTTTAGGGAAGTTTCTGAAGTTGTTAAAAAGCACAGCTTATATAAACTCCAGCAAAAAAAGCAGCCAAAAACATGGGAGGAAAAGATAGTTTTTTATGCTGACAAGAGAGTCATGGGCAATAATATTGTAAGCCTCAAAAAAAGGTTTGGTGCATTGGAAAAAAGATATGATGTGGATTTAAGCAAAGAATTTGCATTTACAAAAAAAATTGAAAAGGAATTATTGGGAAGATAAAGAAGTATAATGAATAGGCGAGGCTGAGCAGTGACATAAGCGAGCGAGAGAGTTGAACGCGAGCTTGCTTGTAAGATAAGCGAGCGAAAGCAAGCTTTCGCATTCCACTCTCGCAAGCATGTCGAGCTTTCGCATTCGACTGGCAGACAGCGTTCGACATGCGAGTGAACTCGGTGACATGCGAGGCTCGCAAGACTCGCTCGCCAGCTACCCACTCGCTCACAACTCACTCGAGCACAAGAATATGTGCCGAAGGCACGGATTGAAAAAGTAAAGTAGTATATACTAAAAAACTGGTGATAATTTGATTCACAAAAACACCCCATTAAAGGATGTTTTGGAATTAGCAGCGCCATGCCGCTGTGATTCCTGCAACCACGGGTGCAAGTACGGCTCCGGCTCTCTTGCAGGGGATGATGCTAAAAACATAGCAAAGTTTTTGGGAATTTCAGAGGAGGAATTGAAAAAAGGATTTTTGGAAGAAATTGAATTGTTCAATAAAAAATTACTGCGGCCAAAACTAATAAGGGAAAAAAACAAGCACTATGGCAAATGCGTTTTTTATGACGATGAAAAGGGCTGCACAATACATGATATAAAGCCGTTGGAATGCAAGACTTCAACCGGCTGCAGGGATTATGGAGAGGACTTAAGCGTATGGTTTATGGTCAATCATGCTGTTGATGCAAATGATGCTGAAAGCTTAAGGCAGTATGCGCAATACATCAAAAGCGGAGGCAAAGTGATACCCGGAGCCGAACTGAAGGATATTGTTCCTGACGGGGAAAGGCTAAGGAAAATTTTAAGTTACGAGATTTTATAAACAATATGGCCAAAGAAAAAGACTATTACAAAACACTGGGAGTGGGAAAGAATGCCACGAAAGAGGGAATTAAGGCAGCTTACAAAAAATTGGCCAAGCAATATCATCCTGATTTAAACAAGAGCCATGATGCAGCTGAAAAATTCAAGGAGATAAATGAGGCTGCTGCTGTGCTTGGCGATGATCAAAAAAGAACCCAGTATGACCAGTTTGGGGCAGCAGGAGAGCAGTTCCAAGGGGGATTTTCAGGATTTGACTTCTCTGATTTCATGTCTGACATTGGGGGCTTTGGAATGGATTTTGAGGGCATTTTTGATAACTTCTTTGGAGGACAGCAAAGAGCAAGGAGAAGACAAAGGGGCTCTGACTTAAGATATGATATGGAAATTGAACTGGAAGATGCTGCTTTTGGCGCAGCAAAAACGATAAATGTTCCAAGAATGGAGGAATGTGACAAATGCCATGGCACAGGAGCAGAAGATAAATCAGACATTGTAAATTGCCCGGAATGCAATGGAAGGGGGGTCGCAACCCGCACCCAAAGAACGCCTTTTGGAATTTTTTCAACAACAGCAACCTGCAGAAAATGCAGAGGCGAAGGCAAATACATCAAAAACGAATGCGCAGAATGCGACGGCAAAGGTGTTGCCAGAAAAACAAGAAAAATAGAAATAAAGATTCCTGCAGGCTCAACCGATGGGACAAATTTAAGGGTTCAGGGAGAAGGCGAAGCAGGCAAGGGAATGCAGGCTGGTGATTTATACATCGCGATTCATGTGAGACCGCATAAGAGTTTTGAAAGGCACGGAAATGACCTCTATATCAAGGTGCCTGTTTCATTTACAGCAGCTGCACTGGGCTCCTCAATTGAAGTGCCTACATTAAAAGGAAAAGCAAGCCTGAAAATTCCAGCAGGCACTCAAAGCAGCACTGTCTTCAGGATGAAGGGATTGGGAATTCCTGACCTGCACAGCAGCCATGCGGGAGACCAGAATGTCGAAGTCTACATTGCAGTTCCAGATAAATTAACTAAAAAGCAAAAGGAGTTATTGGAAGAGTTCGAGAAGGAAAACAAAGGAAAGGGGTTATGGAAGGGAGTGTTTGGGTAATCAAAAGATTGATAAATTCCATTATATTTGAATGAAACATCATGAACAAGAAAAAATTAGAAATATCATTAAAGAAATTTAAAAATAACGAAATAACTGCTTCGAAAGCTGCAAGAATAGCTGACATTCCCCTATCCCAATTTCTTGATATTTTAGTCGATAAGAAAATTGACTTTCACTACGGGCTAAAAGAATTGGAAGAAGATTTTAAAGGACCTATTTAGATTTATAAACCCCCTTAATCCTCTCCACACCATTAATTCTTGCGATATAGTGATAAATTTCCTTTGGCACCATTTTTTTCCAGTTTTTATCTTTAATTATCATGTCCCTTATTATTGTGCTGCTTATTCCCCTAATTAACTTAATTTTCTTGACCTTTGAATCATGCTTTCTTAAGCACTTTAATGTCCATAAATTGCCGGAATAAACATAATCGTATTTCGGTAAGTTTTTTTTAATGTAATCAACCCATTTTTTGTCATCGTAAAGGTCAGGCACCGGATATATTTTGCAGTTTTTTATTTTATGTTTTTTCAAAACTGATTCAATCATCCTCTTTCTTTCGCTGTAAGAGAACGGGTTTTCCAGAGTATTCTTTTCCTGAGAGCTTCCAACTGCAATAATCACTTCATCGCATTCTTTCAGAATTTTGTTTACATCAACAAGATGGGCATTGTGAAAAGGCTGAAATCTGCCGATGAACAGAGCGCGTTTCATAGAACAATTAGATTTTAAAGCATTTATAAAGTTTGTTAAACGGCTGGCTGGGGTTTCATTTTATGCAAGGCTGTTTTTCTAGTGCTTAATTCACTTTCTGCTATTCTATAGAAGGGCATATTCCTTTCACCGATATACATCGGTGCATGATTTACTTTGCCAATGAAAGTTTTCATCAAAGCTACTTTTAGTTCTCCGACTCTTCCATTGCTCACTTTAAAATTATCAGCTAAGAAATCGACATAGTCCAAAACTCCCTGTAGAGTATTCGAAATGTTATTTGCACCAGCTAATCCAGCAAGTTGGGTTTGGTAATCTGCTAAATATCCGACTAAGGCTCCTTCAAGTCTATTGTACTCTATTTGCCGCGTACTTTGTGCCAATGCTAAAGCATCTTTGGCAAACTGCGTAGACAAATGGTGAGATTTAACAGCTGTTCCTTTAGAATGATAGTCAAGCTCTCTAAGCATCGGCAAGTCTTTAATGATAGCTTCAATCATGAAATTAAATTTTAAGAAGTTATATTTAAATATCCTTCTGAAAGAATTATTCTAATAAGAATAATATCCATTTAAACCCGTTCATTATCCGCATTCTCCAAAAAAAGCATTTTGTCAAAAACCACCAATCAGTCGAATGCGAGAACTCGCTCTCGCTCGCTCATGTCGGACGAAAATATACCATAATTGGCAACTACATTTGACTTAAGTCCATCAATCACATCTCGAAAATCGTGGATTTTCGATGAACTTGAGAATCCTCAGGATCCGTCAAGTGACTGATGGCATATTTTCGACATATCAAAACATTTATAAACAAAATAATTTTACTTTTTTTATGGACGTTGCAGTTCTTTATTCAGGCGGAAAGGACAGCACTTTTGCAATTCAGCATGCAGTTGAAAAGGGCTGGAACATAAAGTATTTGATTTCTGTAAAGCCGACAAGAAAAGACTGCTTTTTGTTTCATTATGCAACTGTTGAAATGACAAAGGACATTGCAAAGATGCTGCAACTGCCTCATTTTTATGTGAAATGCAGGGTAGCTGATCCTGTAAAGGAAGCAGATATAGTGAAAGAGGTTGTTGAATCCAACCAGAGAAAAATGAAAGTTGATGCTGTTGTGCTTGGAGGCACAGGATTGCAGGAAACCCAGCTTAAAAGCATACAAAACGCACTAAGGCCATTAAAAGTTGAGGCATTCGCAAGCCATTCAGGAGAAGACCATGACATGGTTATGGAACAAATGCTGAAGAACGGCTATGGGATATTGATAACGCAGATTGCCTCTGACGGCTTGAAAGAATGGCTTGGAAAGAAGATAACAAAAGATAATTTTTTGCAATTAAGGAGAGATTCTGTTAAGTATGGCTTCCACATTGGGTTTGAAGGCGGATATGCTGACACCCTTGTGACAGACTGCCCCCTATTTTCCAAAAGGTTGATAGTGGAAGACATGTCAGTAATCTTTGAAGATGACTATTGCGGCCATGTTGTGATAAACAAATACAGGATGGAAGACAAGGCAAAAAAAGAGATAAAGCAGCGCAGGGGATTATTTGCCGGGTTTTTGAAGTGACGATGATATTCTTATTTATGATGGAATTTTGCACTTAAAGCTGGTATTGCCTCCAACCATAAATAATAAATTTCTTTATTATGGGATGGAAAAATATATTCCATATTTCTTCTAGCAGCTTTTGCTGGATTAGTTTTTGCTAAATGGGAATGCCCATGCTCTCGCAAATATGAAACATATTCCTTATAAAACTCTTTAATTTTTATTGGATCGCTTAGGTGTTCTATAGCTAGAAAAAACATTCCTTTTCTCGGCTCAGCTCTTTGAAGCGTTTCTATCAAACTCATTTAACTTACCGCAAGCTCTTGCTCTTAAAAAATTTCTTTCCAACAGAAAGCGCTCCGGCGCCATTGGCCAAAAGAACAACTAAGCCTGCCAAAATAAGCAATACAAACTCGTAGCCTCCTTTTGAGACCAGCAATCCGTTCTTCCAGTGCACCATGAAAAATGCAACCAGCATTTGGAATATTAAAACTAAGGTTGTCCATCTTGTAACTATTCCCAAAATCAAGAATAAGCCTCCAACAAATTCCGCAAATGCAACAACAACCGCAGAGACATTAGCCATTGGAATGCCGACCTGGGCAAAGAAAGCCGCTGTTCCAGGCAATACGCCAGGCACGAAAAGCTTAAGGTAGCCATGATAAGCTAAAATAACTCCAAGCACAACCCGCAAAAGGGTTAATGACCCTTGGTTAAAGCTGTTTTTTGCCATTTTGTTACAATATCAAAGCCAACAGTATAAGCAACGATGCTATTGATGATACAATACAATACTCGCACCACTTTTTAAGCACGAATGCCTGCACTGATGCAAGGTAAACTGCAAACAAAACAGAAGCAATGCTTGCAATCACTACAAAATAGTAAATGAGATTATCTTTAAAAAGATTTCGGTTTGAAAGTGCAGCAATCCCATAAGCAAATATCAAAGCGTAATAAAGCATGCCGGGTATTGTGTTTTCAATGCCAAAAGTCTTTCCATATTTGCTTTTGACAACAGCATCACAATCCTGCCCAATCACGCAATGCAGAGGCTTGTCATATTTTTTTGAATAATAAATGTAAAAAGAAACCGCAAATCCGATTAATGATAAGATTATTAGATATATGGGATTCATTTTCTCATTTTCGAGCTTTTGTAAACATGAGGCATATAGCCGCTTATCCTTATGACCTCAGCTTTAACGCCTCTTTTGCTTAATTCATCTTCCAGCTGCTGCTTTTGCACATTTTGGTCATGGCCAAGGCAGATTACATCTGGCTTTATCTCTTCAATAATATTAAAAATATTTCCATGACGGCCTAAAACAGCTTCATCGACAATATTGAGCGTCCTGACTGCCTCGAGCCTTTCCCTTTCATTATGAATTGGCTTTTTGCCTTTGAAGTCTTTTGATGTTTCATCCCTTGCAACAACAACAACAAGATTGTCGCCGTATTTCTTTGCTTCTGAAAGATAATACAAGTGCCCGGGGTGGATAATGTCAAAAGTTCCTGCGCACATCACTTTTTTCATGAGAGAAAGAATTAAAGAGAGATTTAAAAAGATTTGTAAAGTGGGGCTGCCCGGAGTTGCATGCACAAGATGCCCTCTTGCGACAATTTGAACCGGGGCCGGACCCACCCCAAGGGCCAATTCTACCAGGCTATACTACAGCCCCAACAAAACAGGGTTTTCAGGCTGTTATTTAAACATTTTTGAGAAAAGCTCTTTTTATTGCCAGATAACAACCAGTAATAAGCACAACTTCAATAAAAACAATAAAAATTCCTAAACTGGCAGTTTGGCTTAATTTAACTGTTTGTCCAGTTATAGGAGAAGCTCCTTCTGACTGAATATTATCTTTTATTTTTTTTATTGTTTTGCCTATGTAGCCCAGTGGTTTGATGACACTAACAAGCTTTTTCTCGTCTGCAGAGCATTGCTGCAATTCAGCAGGTTTGTTTGTTGGAAAAGCGCATTGATTTGCATCAAAACATTTTCTATTTTTAAAGCCATCAGCACAAGCTGACCATTCATCACATTGCCAGTCAGAAATGCAAATCAAGCTTCCTCCACTGCCCCCTCCGCCGCCGCTTCCGCTTGAGCTAGCTGCTGATGACGCTGAAGAGCCGCTTGCTTCTTGTGCCGGCTTTGCATAGTCAATTTGCATGATTCCAGAGTGCTGCAAACCATGGATTTTATACTTGTTCAATGTTGAATTATAAGTACAGGTGTAAGAATTTTGCAAAGTGCCGTCGCATTCAACCTTAAATTCATTATTTGAGCTGCAGTTGCCGCTTATTTCATTTATTGACAAAATTTCCTCATCTTTAATGCATATTCCATTAATTGTTGCATTGATTTTATCCACATGCAAAGTTTTTGTTGTCCCTGCCGGCATTTTCAGTCCCCTGACCAGCAATGAGCCTGCTGCATTTTCGCTCTGCCTGTTGATGCTGATATTTGCCAGATTTAGCTTATAGAGAAAAAAGTCAAAGTCAAATTCAGCAATTGTCAGGTTATTATCCTTAAATTTTACCTTTGCAGTCCTGTTAAACGGCTTTGACAGGTTATTTGAATCGTCAATAAACACCCTAAGGCTTATCGTGAAAGTGTTTACAGAAGCTTCATTCCCTATTATTTTGTCAATGTCATCTTCAATGCCGTCATTGTCAGAGTCTTTATCCGATGCTTGCTTATTATTAAGCCTGATAGTCATTTTCTGGGCATTGTTGCTTTCATCCGACTCTTCAACAAGATTCTGCTGGTCTGCAACCGCATTTATTTCAAGATCCGAGGCATTGGCAAAATTAAGCTGGTAGGTTATTTTTGAATCCTTGTCCAAAATGCCAGTTTTATTGCTTCTTGAAAATGTGTTGTTGCCAAAAATATCCATAAACACATTGAAGGCGTGCTTTCTGCCTATATTGCTGAATGTGACATTTATTGTTATGTTTCCTGTTGCATCTGATGAAGTTATGTTTACAGCCAAATCAGGCAGTTCAGGATTGTCAAAGTCATTGAAGTTGTAGTTTTTTGTTGCGTAGGCGTCATTTAAGGAGTCTGCCAGTGCTCCATTCTCGTACAGCTCAATGCTTTTTATCACAAACGGGCCATTAATCTTTTTTTCATTTATATTCGCACCGTTAAAAATTAATGGAACCTGATGAGTTCCTGCATCAAGCGAAACAGATATATTTTTTATTTCTACAAGCGCGTCAAACAAATCATACAAAGCAATGGTCAAAATGTAATTGCTGGTGCTAAGGGCGATGACGTCAGCATTAATTTTAAGAAAATCAAATTTGCCGTTGTCATTTAAATCAGTTCCCCCGTCACTAAAATTGAAGATATAAGAGCTTGCTGCAAAATCTCTGAAGTCGTAAAGTAAAGTTGTAAAATCCGTTTTATGGGTTTTCCTGCCTATTTTTATTGAGGATATTGAGAAATTTCCAATATAATGCGTTCTTTTGACTGTTTCATTGTCAAAATCAAATATAATATTGTTTGTGCCTGCTTTAAAGGTTTTGCTGCCCTTTGAGAATATTGGCTGGTTTGCATAATTCAAAAACACGGTTGTAATGTGGGTTTCATTTTTTGGGGAATTTATAGTTGCATTTATCCTTAATTTATTTCCAATTTTGGAATCTCTTATATCCAAAATCCTGAATCCCTCCTCGTAATTGGAATAAATTTGCGTCAAAATATTATCTTTCCTGAATTTCTGCTTTCTGCTTGAATTGTAGACTTTAATGGAGTAATTGAACTGCTCCTGCGAAAGCAAAAGCGAGCTGAAGGTTACGTTGATATTGTTAATTCCTGCAGCAAGCGTTTTGTTGGTTTCGCTTGTCAAAACTCCGTTCTTGTCGAACAAATTAATGACAAAAACAAAGGTTCCTGCGGTATTGATGGTTGTCAGCTCAAAGACAAGCGTGTCATTAACTCTATCTTCATTTTTGTCAATCATAAAATCTGCGTAATCAGCCACATTCATTTGGGTTGTTAACGCAGAAAAATCGTATTTGGCAACAAGCTCCTTGATGGTTATAGCATAAGCTAACGGAATCATCATTAGAAGCGCTAAAACTATGCACCCCCACTTCATTGCGAGGCAAGATTAATCCGCATTATAAAAAATTTTCCCATAGGCACCGAATGCACCAACACTTTTATATATCAAAAACCCTTCTCATGCAGCATGGCAGAAAATATCCAGTTTTTCCCCTTGGATGCAAATTACAGGGTAGATGACGGAAAAGCAGTCATACATTTATACGGAAGAACATCTGACGGCAGGCAAATCTCTGTTCTTGACAGCAATTTTGAGCCTTATTTTTATGTCATCCCAAAAGACGGCATTAACATAAGCGAAAAGCTCGAAAAGATAAGGTTAGAGAATGCCGGCGATGTTGCCTTTGTAACAAAAACAGAGGCAGTAATAAAAAAATTTCTTGGAAAGGGGGTTTTTGCGATAAAAGTCTATGCAAATTTGCCAAGCAGCGTCCCTGTCATCAGGGATGTGATAAGGGAATGGGAGATTATTGAATCATTGCACGAGTATGACATTCCTTTTGTAAGGAGGTATTTGATAGACAAAAACATAATTCCATTAGTTCTTCATCAGGCAACGGGCGAATTTGCAAGCCAAAAATCAAGAATTGATGTGTTCAAGGCAGACAGAATAGAGCAGATAAGCACGGATACTTTGCACAATCCAAAAGTCCTTGCATTTGACATCGAGACATACAGCCATTTTGATCTTGCGATTGACGCCGAGAAAAATCCCATAATAATGCTTTCCTTCTATGGCGAAAATTTCAAAAAGGTTTTTGTGTGGAAGAGGTTCAAAACCGACATCGGGCACATAGAGTTCGTTGATAGCGAATCTGAATTAATTGAAAAATTCAAGGAAACAATTGACAATTACAAGCCTGATATTTTGACAGGCTATTTCTCTGACGGGTTTGACCTGCCGTATATAAAAACAAGGGCTGACAAGCACAAGATAAAGCTTGACATTGGCTTGGACTATTCTGAATTAAAGGTCAAGAACACTCGCGAAACAACAGCTGCAATAAACGGCATAACCCATCTTGACATATTCAAGTTCATAAAAAAAATCATGGGCGGAAACCTTGAAACATACTCTTACGACTTGAATGCCGTAGCATCTGAACTGCTTGACGAGAAAAAGCACGATGTTTCACTTGCGGAGCTTCCGCATGCATGGGACAATGAAAATGAAAATTTAGAAAAGTTTTGCGAGTATTGCCTGAATGACTCAGTTTTGACATATAACTTGGCAGTAAAAATGCTTCCAACCATAATAGAAATGGTCAAAATAGTGGGCATGCCCGTTTATGATGTCAACAGGATGGGGTTCTCGCAGCTTGTTGAATGGTATATAATGAAACAAGCGCCGCAATTTAATGAAATTGCTCCAAACAAGCCGGATAACGATGATGTGCAGCAGCGCAGGCTAAGCACTTATCAGGGAGCATTTGTTTACGAGCCCAAGCCGGGCTTCTACAAGGACATCGCTGTCTTTGACTTCAGGAGCCTGTATCCCACAATCCTAAGCTCCCATAATATAGGAACAGATACAATCAATTGCTCTTGTTGCGAAGGCACAGCAAAAGTTACGCCAGGAGATGAAGGCGAGAAGCACTGGTTTTGCGCCAAAAGAAAGGGATTCATCCCTACATTAATAGAAGAGCTAATCACAAGAAGAATGAGGATAAAGGAGATAATAAAGGAGAGCAATGAGGAAAAATTTGCATTTCTTGACGCTCGTCAAAATAGCCTGAAGCTGCTGGCAAATTCTTTCTATGGCTATCTTGGTTTTTTTGCGGCAAGGTGGTATTCTATCGGATGCGCAAGAAGCATAACTGCATGGGGCAGGTTTTATATTCATAAGGTGATTGACAAAGCCCAAAAAGAAGGATTTCTTGTTTTGTACAGCGATAGTCTGCCGTATGATAGGCATGTTTTTGTTAGATTGGATAATGAAGATATAAATCTCATTAAGGTAGGAGAACTATATGACAAGTACAGAAACAAATCTGGAATGGCTACACTCTCACTTGATAAAAATGGAAAAGTTGCTTTTAAACAAATAAAAAGAGTCATACGCCATAGTTATAAAGGAAAGCTGTTAAAAATGATCACAAAGTATGGCTCAACAATAGTAACTCCCCAGCATTCTGTTTATTCATTTGACTACAAGACAGGCAAAATTTGTCTTGTTGATGCAAAAAAATTACAGAAAGGAGATAAGTTGATTTCATTGACAAATCCCCAAATAGGCACAACATATGCTAAAGGTTACGTATTTGACATGGCTGAGCTTAATTTTGGCGATTATTCTAAAGAATTGCTGCTTTACTCAGATAGTCTTTTCTTTCCAGCAGTAAAAGGCAATTGTCCATACTGCAAAAAGAGAGCGCTTCTTTCTTCTCACGTACACCAGAAGCATCCGGAAAGAAGGCAAGCGCTAAATAAAAAATCGTTATTCAGTTTGGTGGGCGGAAAAAATGCGAAAACTCGAAAAATACCAAGGTACTGGGCATTTGATGAAGATCTCGCATGGCTATTGGGTTATTACTGCGCTGAAGGCTCTGTCTCAGACGTATCTACAAAATCCGGACGAAAATGCCTTCTGTCTTTTGGCAGCCAAGATAAAAATGTTATAGAAACTGTAAAATCCATCCTTGATGCAAAAACCGGAACTTCTACAGCTATTATCGAAGATTTTGATAAGAGGATTAATAAAAAAATGCACTACTACCGCGTGCAATGCATGCCAATAGTCGCATTATTTCAATATGGGTTTAATTGCGGGAAAAGCAGTGAATTCAAGAAAGTGCCTTGGTTTATTTTTACTGCTGATGATGCACTGCGCGCTGCATTTATAAAGGGCTATCTTGATGGGGATGGAAATGCAAAAAAAGATTCAAGATATGCCACTCATTTTGTCAGATTCTCCACAAAAAGCAAAGAATTGGCAATTGGCATGGAATTCCTTCTGAAAACTCTAAAACACCATAATAATTTCCAAGGAAATGAGATAAAACACGTTGCTTGGCAATATAGAAATGACAAGCCAAAAATTCAAACACTTAGGCTGCAGTCTGCAAAAGAGTCTTTCGGCAATTTCTGCCTTGCTGAAATACGCTCGATAGAAGAGATCAATAATGAAAAATATGTTTATGACCTGGAAGTTGACGAAGTTCATAATTTCGTTGATGCAGAAGGAATGATTCTTGTCCATAACACGGATTCCGTTTTCTTGACTCTTGACGGAAAATCAGAAGATGAAGCCAGGTTATTTGCAGATTCCATCAACTCTGAATTACCGGGGCTTATGGAGCTTGAATATGAGGGGTTTTATCCAAGCGGAATTTTCGTGTCTGCGAAGCTAGGCCCGTTTGGGGCAAAGAAAAAATATGCCTTGATGTCAAGGGAAGGCACTTTAAAGATAAAGGGCTTTGAAACAGTCAGGAGAAATTGGTCATTGATTGCCAAGGAAGTGCAGGAAAAGGTTCTTGAGATAATATTAAGGGAGAATGACACAAAAAAAGCGCTTGAGTATGCAAAAAGCGTGATCAGCGATTTGAGAGAAAAAAAGGTGCCTGTCGAAATGGTGATAATACGCACGCAGCTGCAAAAGGAGATTCTGGACTATGCTAACAAAGGGCCTCATGTAGCAGTCGCGCAAATGCTAAAAAACAAAGGAAGAACAATAGGGCCTGGCTCAATCATAAAGTATGTTGTAACCCAAGGAAGCGACATAATAAGGAACCGCTCAAAGCTGCCTGAAGACGTCAAGGAAGGAGAATACGATGCAGACTACTACATCCACAACCAGGTTGTTCCGGCTGTTGAGAGGATTTTTAATGTCCTGGGCTACAAAAAAGAGGATTTGCTTGAACAAAAGGAACAGACTAAATTGGAGGGGTTTTTTTAGTATTTTATTTATAGAAATGGAAAATTAAATGAAAAATATTAAAGTATCGCCTGGCGGCCTGAAAGTTACGGAAACTACCTTTTTGGATATGGCAGCTGTTCGCAGGTATTTTGATTTGTTCAGAAGCAATGCTGATGTCAAACCAGTTGTCCTAGTGCAAGAGCCTAAGATTAGCTCTTTTTTGCTTGCTGACGGAAACCACACATCATTTGGCGGTTACCTTTCAGGAAAGACTCGGATTAGCGGGTTGCTTCTTGAAGCAGATGATGATGTTCATGCTGTAAACTTAGGACCTACAAAAGAATTTAAAACTCTCAAAGAGTTAGTAGACTACTGCTTAAGATGCCATGAATACAGCAAGGAAATTGGTTGCGAGTATATTTGCGACTATGCTTCTTTGCAAAGGCCAGAATGGCCAATTAATTGAAATTCTGAATATACTAAAACTTTAAATAATATGCGTAAATCCAGTAATTAAAATGCTGCAAAACTACGAGCCTGTAAATTCAGAGCCTGAAATACTGGAATTTTGGAAAAAAAACAGCATTTATGAAAAGGCAAAGGAAAAGAACAAAGGCAAGCAGAAATTCTATTTCTTAGATGGGCCGCCGTACACTTCTGGAAAAGTGCACCTTGGCACAGCGTGGAACAAAGCATTGAAAGACTCTGTCTTAAGGTACAAAAGAATGAAAGGCTTTGATGTTTGGGACAGGGCTGGATATGACATGCACGGGCTGCCGACAGAGCAGGCTGTTGAAAAGAATCTTGGCCTGAAAAGCAAAGATGATATTCCGATGTATGGCGTGGCAAATTTTGTGAATGCGTGCAGGGAATTTTCAATAAGCAACATGCTTTCCATGAACAATGACTTCAGGAGGATAGGCATATGGATGGATTTTGAAAATGCCTATCAATCAATACAGAACACATTCATGGAAGGCGAGTGGTGGCTTATAAAAAAAGCGCATGAAAACAAGAGGCTGTATGAAGGCGAAAAGACAATGCATTGGTGCGCGTCGTGCGCAACAGCGCTGGCAAAGCATGAGCTGGAGTATGAAAACATAAGCGATAATTCAATTTTTGTGAAATTTCCTGTCAAAGGCAAGCAAAATGAGTTTTTGATAATATGGACCACAACGCCATGGACAATCCCATTCAATTTGGGGGTCATGGCAAATCCAAACCTGGATTATGTAAGGGCAAAAGTCAACAATGAAGTGTGGATTGTTGCAAAGGAACTTGCATCAAGCCTGATAAATGAAGCTGCTGAAAAGCAGTTTTCAATTCTGGAAGAATTTAAAGGCAGCAGACTGCTTGGATTGGAGTATGCGCATCCATTTGAAAATGAAATTATTCAGTTTAAAGAATTAAAAAATAAGCATTCAAAAGTGCACACGGTTGTCATGAGCGAGGAATATGTTGACACAACCCAAGGAACCGGATTGGTGCACATGGCGCCTGGGTGCGGGCCTGAGGATTATGAAATTGGCCACAGAAATGGAATTCCTCCATTCAACACTTTAACAGAAAGGGGGGTTTTTGATGAAACAAGCGGCATTTTCAGCGGACTAATTGCAAAAAAAGACGACAAAAAAATAACAGAGGAAATAAGAAAAAAAGGATTTTTGGCTGCAGAAGCAAGAATAGAGCATGATTATGCGCATTGCTGGCGCTGCAAGAACCCTGTCATTTACAGGACAACAACTCAATGGTTCTTCAGGATTGAGGACTTGAAAGACAGGATGAGGGAACTAAACAAGGATATAAAATGGGTTCCTGATTTTGCAGGCTCAAGAAATTTTGACAACTGGCTTTCTAATTTAAGGGATAATGGGATTACAAGGCAAAGGTATTGGGGAACGCCATTGCCTGTGTGGAAATGCAGGCAATGCAATGATTTTGCTGTTGTTGGTTCTGTTGACGAGCTGAAAAAGCTTGCCGGCAGGATTCCAGATGACTTGCACAAGCCATGGATAGATGAAGTCAAGATAAAATGCAAATGCGGCGGCATTAAGGAAAGAATTCCTGACATCCTGGATGTATGGATAGATGCCGGCTCTGCATCATGGAATTGTTTGGATTTTCCAAGAAGAAAGGACTTGTTTGAAAAAATGTACCCTGCTGATTTCATTTTAGAGGGGATAGACCAAATCAGGGGCTGGTTTAACCTTTTGTTTGTTGCCTCGATGGTTGCAATGGGCAATGAGTCATTCAAGTCAGTTTACATGCACGGCTTCATCAATGATGCGCAGGGAAGAAAGATGAGCAAGTCCCTTGGCAACTACATCCTGCCGCAGGAAGTCATAATGGAATACGGCGCAGACACTTTGAGATATTACATGATAGGGGGAACATCTCCGGGGATTGACATTAACTATAATTTTGATGACATGAAGGTCAAGCACAAAAACCTCATGGTGCTGTGGAACCTGCATAAGTATGCAATTGACATGGCTAAAAACCTTAAAGTAAACCCTTCGGATTTGGAGCCGGAAAAAAGCAAGCTCGATATTGAAGAGCTCTATATATTATCAAAGCTTAATTCAGCAATAAGCGATGTGACGGATTTATTCGATGATTGCAGGCTTAATGAAATTCCATGGCAAATTGAAGAGTTGTTTCTGGAGCTGAGCAGAACTTACATACAATTAACAAGGGAAAAAGCCTCAATGGGAAGCGAGGAAGATAAAAAAATTGTATTGCATACTGTATATAATGTATTATTTGAATCATTAAAGCTTTTTGCTCCAATTGCTCCTTTTATAACAGAAATGATATACCAGAATTTTAGGCATGAGTTCAGGCTGAAAGAAGCCAGCATTCATTTGAATGGCTGGCCAAAATATGACGATGACTTGATTGATAAAAATTTAGAGGAGTCCATGCAGGCTGTAAGCGAAATCATGCAGAGCGCCCTTGCTGTAAGGGAAAAAATCCATCTTGGAATAAGGTGGCCAATAAAGGAAATTGTGATAGCTGTAAAGGATAAAAACATAGCAAGCGCTGTTGAAAAACTAAGGGATGTGATTAAAAAGCAGATGAATGTGAAGGAAGTGAAAATTGTTGAGTCAATGCCGAATGTCAGGGTAAAAATAAAGGCGGATTACTCAAAAATAGGGCCAAAATTTGGCGATAAAGCTCCAAAGCTGATTGCTCAGCTTACAATTGACAGCCCTGAAAGCGTGCTAAAGCAAATACAGGAAAATGGGAAGTATTCATTTAATGCTGACGGGAAAACAATGGAAATTGTAAAAGAAGATTTATTTGTCATAAGAGAGGTTCCTTTGCCTTATGAAGAAGGAACTTTCAAGAACGGTTTGATTTATTTAAACAGGGAAATGACAGACGAGCTTGAGGCAGAGGGATTCGCTCGCGAAATAATGAGAAGAGTGCAGGCTTTAAGGAAAAAAGCCGGGCTGCAGAAATCCGACAGCATTTCCTTATTTATTAAAACAGATGATGAGTTAAAAGAAATGCTGAAGGAATGGAATCTGGCGATTAAGGAAAAGGTTGGCGCTTCCCAGTTCAGGGTTTCCGAGCTTGAGCCAAGCAGGAAGCATGCCTTTGTAAGCAATGAAAAAGTAAAGGGCAAGGAATTCGAAATATACTTGGAGAAGGCATAGAAAGTAAGTTTAACGGCATGCTATATTCTTTTCCATCTACAAAGTGTCAAAAATCAAAGATTCATCAAAAATCATTGAGATGCGAGGTTCGAGTTGTTCGCGAGCTTGCTTGTAAGATAAGCGAGCGAAAGCAAGCTTTCGCATTCCACTCTCGCAAGCATATACCTCGCTCACCATTCGACAGCATTTACCGACATTCTGGAAAATTGCGTCCGCAGAGTAATTTTTAGTGGCTCGTTTCCATAAAGCGAACAAAGTGAGCTATCAAGGAAAAAAGAAAGGGCAAGGAGCAGTTTTATTACGTTGGAATTATTTTGATTCCTTCTTTATCTTTAGTTAATGTTCCATGCTTCCCAGCAGAAATGTTGTATTCATTTGCAATATCACTAGGAATTCTAACTGCGATGCTATTTCCCCATTTAGCAAATGTTATATCTTTTGCATGTCTTAATTTTCTGTATTTGTTTGCCAATACTTTGAGTTGCTTC
>JAGVXT010000032.1 GCA_018303655.1 Candidatus Woesearchaeota archaeon | reverse complement strand
TGGGTGTACAACTTGTTGGTTCAGCTAAGTTAATGAGATTTGTTAATGATACAAAGGTAAATATTGTTTGTTGGGCTAATTATGAAACACAGCAATTTTTAGGGTTTTTGACATGTCGGTAAATCGCAAAGCTATTTCCTAGCATGATCAAAAATCTTTGATTTTTGACAGAAGAAAATAGCATCTTTGCCCTCTTCAATTATTTTCCCTATTTTGAAGCTTTTGGCAATCAGGCTTTTTATTGCATTGGCTTTTTTTGATTTTTTCAACACACTGAAAACAAACATTTTCCTACCCACCCTTTTCATCTCATCAATTGATTTTTTTATGTTGGCAAAGTTGTGAATTGCTGTTATTGAAATAACGTAATCAAAGGAGTTATCCTTGAACGGAAGCCATTCAGCAATGCCGATTGTTTTTTTATCACTCTTGTTTAATTTCAGCAACGAAACTGAGGGGTCAACGCCTGCAACAAAGCAGTCAAACTGGGAAGAAATGCCTGTTCCGCATCCGACATCAAGCATTTTTGCGGTTTTGTTGAGTTTTATATTATTCCTTATTATTGTAAGCTTGTTCAATTGCTCATCTTTATACAATTCATTATAGCCTTTTGATATTGAGCCATAGTAATCCATAATTCAAATAATATTCCGGCATTTAAATATGTTTCATCATTGCTCATTTCGAAAAGAATAAATATCGGTTGTGAACAACTTAGCGCTCACAGGCGGTTATCATGAAAAAACTTATTTTAATTGTCACTTTGATTTTTATTTTGGGATGCGTTCAGGCAAAAGACTTTGATTATGGATTAAAGCAAGTCAACAGCCTCAACTCCAAGTATAACACCACAATGGAAACATATCCAAAAACCATGCAGAAGGTCAGCCTAATGCTTAATGACATGGAGGAATTAAAAAAACTCCAGTTGGAAACAGGCCAGGAGCCTTTTGGCTACATTGTTGATTACAGAATCCTTAATCTTGAAGCTGAAAAGCTTTACATTGAAAGCCAGAAATACGGCAGCGCAGGCACAACCAAAGACGGATTTGGCTGCAAGACAAGGCCGCTTATTACAGAATCAGTGGCTTTAAGGAATATGTCAGCATTAAAAGGATTTGAAGCAGCTGGCTTGATAACCGAGTTTGTTGGCAAATATCCGAAAGAGGCAGAATCTGCAGGATTTTCCCTTAAAAATGCGCTGTTCCTGAATGCAAGCTTTTATGAGATATCGCAAGATGCAAGAAGAGACAGCAGAGTAATCAATAATTTTTGCCCGCAAAATGTTACACTGGAGCTGTATCAGGAGGAGTTCAGAAAGAAGACAAACTTAAGCGAGGATTCCATAAAAAAGATGAGGTACGAGGAAGCAGTCCCAATCTGGAAGAAAATAAGGGGCATTGGCTAGATGCTGAAAAAACCAAAGAGCGTGGAGGAGTGCGTTTATTTTACTAACCGCACTATCGGAACCGGAAGGGCTATGGCATGGGTATTCAGGAAAGAATGCCCTAAGTGCAAAAAAGGGATAATGGGCAAGCCTCAAAAAAAAAATGGAAAATTTGACAAGAAAGCCGACCATTATGTCTGCTATGCATGCGGTTATTCAGAGAAAAACGAGCAGGTTGAAAACTCGCTTGTAATCAACATTGACTACAAATGTCCTTACTGCGGCAACGAAGGCGAGACAACCTCCAAATATGAGAGAAAAACCTTTGAAGGCGTGCCATCATACGTTTTTGAATGCCAGAAATGCCACAAGAAAATTGGATTGACTAAGAAGATGAAAGAGAGCAAGAAGAAAAGCAAAGAAGATGCTGACGTTAACGAATAGATAACTTTTAAAATCTTGGTGCATTATTCCTTTTAATATGGTAACGCAAGCGGTTAGTTTTATTATCTTAATGATTTTTTTAATGTTTGCGCTAGTATTTTTGCTTTTCGCATTCTGGATATGGATGATTGTTGACTGCGCCAAACGGAAATTCAAGAACGACAATGAAAAAATAGTGTGGATACTTGTCCTGATTTTTCTCAGCTTGTTGGGAGCTGTAATTTATTACTTTGCCATCAAGATACAGGACAAGGGCAAAGTGAAGAAATAGGAAAATTTATTTAGTATTTGGTTTCTTGTTTACCAGCTGGTAAACTTTTCAGTCGAAATGACCTTCTTAAGTAGTCCGCCGCTTCGAGATGCCTGTCATATTCCTTTGAGTTTCCTTCCAAGTCAAAAATAAAGGCATAAGCTCTTAGCAAGCCATAAAGTTGGACCCTATCTTCTTTGCCCAGCGCGCCGATGTAGCTTTTTAACATCCGTTTGGTTTCTTTGTCAACCAATCTTTTATGTCTTGTAGAATCATAAAGCCTCAACATATTAAAAACGCGCGCATCTAGCACCTGAATAACCTCATCATCGTTTGCTGAAGCCAGCTGGTCTATACTTGGGATCCTGCCAGTCTTAGAAGCAGCATCTGGATTTCTAAACACCCTGTCATGAGCCAAAAATTAACACCCTTTTAAGTTAGCTAATTTGTTTTTGAAATAACTGATATTTAAACATTGCGATGTTAAAATTTACTTAAAGCTGCCGTCGCTTAATTCATAAAATTCTACTTCAGCCTCACTTTTATACCCACTCAATATTACATGATTTTTCAAAAAATACATTGCTGCTTTAATACAGTCTTTTCCTTGAGGGAGAAGATTCATCTTCATGCAGCTTATCCCTTTATTTCTCAAGTCAAGATAAACAGAAATCTTCTGCGGCAATGAAAGCCGGAGTAATTGTCCCGAATATTCTTGAAAATCTTCCGGAGCCAAAGTATTGCGCCTAATATGGTGCCTGTACAAGTCGTATGCTTTTGAAGAAGCTTCCTGAAGAAGATTGCCGGGCAAAAAAGAAAGTTCATGATTAAGAACCCTTTCCAAACCTTGAGGAGTCATTCAATAAAGATTCGCATGTCAATATTTAAATTTTATGAAAATGCAAATATTATTACTTTGCTTTTTTATAATTTTCTTCAACTTGTTTCCAATTTAAGACGTGCCAAAAAGCATCTATATATTCATTCTTTCTATTTTGTCGCAAAATATAAAATGCATGTTCCCACATATCTATGCCAAGCAAAGGTGTCTTTTCTTCCATTAAAGGAGAATCTTGGTTTGGAGTCTTAATCACTTCAAGCTTATTATCTTTAATAATCAACCAAGCCCAACCGCTACCAAATATAGTCATAGCCATATTTGTAAATTCTTCCTTGAATTTATCAAAGTTTCCAAATGTTTTATTTATTTCTTCAGCAGTTTTTCCAGTTGGATTTCCGCTGGCATTTGGAGCCATAATTTGCCAGAAAAAACTGTGGTTTGAATGCCCACCTCCATGGTTCCTTACAGCAGTCCTTATATTTTCAGGCACGTCGTTGATTTTCTTCAGAATTTCATCAGCATTCATTGTTTCAAACTTCGTGCCTTTGACTGCGCCGTTCAATTTGTCAATATATGTTTGATGGTGCTTTGTATGATGAATTGTCATTGTCTGAGCATCGATATAAGGCTCGAGCGCATTGTAAGCGTACGGCAATTTCGGCAATGTGTGCATTTTAGACAACCTCCATTTTGTTTAATTAACAATTGTTAAGAAGGGTATCCGGAGGGGTATAAATAGTTTTTGATTATTTAGCCTTTTTAACTGGAGCTTTTTTGCCAGAATTATAGATTCTGTCGTGGTTTATTCTTTCAGCCTCGCCGCATGTGAAGTATGACCAATGTATCATATTTTTCAGCTCGCCGAACAAAAAACCGGACACTAAACGCATTCCACTCCCATATTTAATCCAAAATGCCAGATCATGGCCATTAACAACGCTTGTTTCTCTGTTGGGCACATTTTCAACAGGACCGTTTTTATAATACACAAAAATTATTCCGCCAGCTCCCTGCGTCACAGCCATGTCCCATCCAGCTGATTTTGGTTTTCTGTAAAAAGCATATGTATTGAATTCATTCTCAACCGTTCTCTCAAAAATGTATCCAGAATCTCCTGGAAAAATTTCTTTTGCCTTTTCACTGGAAATGGGGTGGTTGTATCCCTTAAAGTTTCTCATATCTGGTTTTGATTTCTTTATGTTAGCTAGAACTTCCATGCATGTTTTTGTGTAATCTGGATTAGAATCCGGATTGTACCCGTTCTGAGAATAAGCCGGAATTGGAAAAGAAACGAGTGCGGCTCCTGTCAATAAGCTTGCTAAGGTTTTTCTCATTTAATTAGCCATTTTCCATTTCATTCAGCATATCCCGAACTTGCGCCCTGAAGGAATGGACTGCATTTGGGCATTCGTTGAAATCATCCAACAAGCCATTTGTAAAAGCATAAGTCATGACTTCTTTTTCTGTGCAGAAATAAAGCGGCTTAATTCTCTGAACGAATTTATCATTTTCAATAAGTCCCGTTTTAGGGCCCAATCTGGCAGATGCCGCCAAGTTGTTTTTCATCTGGTTCATCATTATGGATTGGGCTTCATCATCAAGATTATGGCCAGTGGCAAGCTTTGTAAACCTTAATTCCTTTGACTTTTTGTTCAGCAAATATCTCCTGAATATGCCGCATATGCTGCATGGCTTAACATCAAGAATTTTAAGCATCTCGTCCAATGTTAATCCAAATTCTTCCTTGTAGGAGAAAACATGAAATTTTATATTATTTTTTTCACAGAATTCTTTTGCCGTTTCTAATGTCTTATCGCGATATCCGGCAATTCCCTCATCTATAGCGATTGCATTAACCCTTATCTTTGGGTTTTGCTGCGATAATTTATTTAAAATATGCAAAACAGTTAATGAGTCCTTTCCACCAGATAATGCAACGCCAAGATTTTCATCCTTGTCCAGCAATTCAAACTGCCTTATTGTCTTGAAAATTTTATTTTCAAAATATTCCGTGAAGTGATTTTTACAAAGTTTTTCTCCAGAATATATTCCGATTATTGGCTTTTCATTGCAGCAGTTCATTCAACCACCTGAAATAACAGACAAAATCCTGATTTCATCATTGTTTTTTAATTTTTCATCCTCTAAAATCAGCTCGTTGTTTCTTGAAACTATGACAGTAACCGGGTTTATTTTTAATTCTTTTAATAAGTCTGCAACGATTGAACTGCTGTCTAAGCCTAATTTTTTATTCTTGTTTTCCCTGTCAATAAAAACACTGACATTTATTTTATTCATAAGCCATAGAAACAGCGGTTCATTAATAAATATTATTGATTATTTAACACTTGCAAATTCTTTTGGCTCATAAACTTTGTCTTTAAGCTCAGGTATTAATTGAAAGTGTGCCTTATTCAAAGTGAGCAGGTAATCTGCTTGCATTATTTTGAATGTTGCTGCAATTACAACATCAGGATATTCGATGTGCTTTCCATTTGAAATGAGATAAGCCATGTACTGTGCTGTTTTTTCCGCTATCTCTGCATTTAGCTCTACCCAAATGAATTGGCCTAAAATTCTTTTTGCCTCTGACAATGATTTTTTGAAATCCCTTGTTAAATAGGATCCTGTAAGAATTTCTGACACAGTTACAGTGCTGACCAGAATATGGCAGTCCTCATCTATGAGGCTCTTGATTAATCTAATAACCACCTCATTTTTTCTGTCAATTTCAACTATCACTGAAGTGTCTAGAATTATCTTCATTGGGTTATTCCGAATCTTTTTAGCCTCTCCTTCACATCAAATCTTATTTTTTTCATGATGTCCTCGAATTTATCAGGCAAGAAGCTTTCGATTTTGTCAAAAACCCTTGAATCCTTTTTGCTGACAACAAGCACAGCCCCTTGGATATTTAATACTAGCCTGTCCCCTTCTTTGATATTGAGTTTTTCCCTTATTTCCTTAGTTAAGGTTATTTGGCTGCCTCTTGTAACAACAGTTTCCTCCATAGAATTACTAAATATCCTAGTATTTATAAATTTTACTAAAATTTATAGTATTTATCCAACGCTATGCCCGCATCCGCAGCTCGTTTTAACATTTGGGTTGTTTATCTTAAAGCCTGCATTTGTTAAAGAATCAAGATAATCAACTGTCGAGCCCTTCATAAAGGCAATGCTTTCAGGATTGATGAATATTTTGACTCCTTTGTCTTCAATTACCAAATCTTCTTGCTTAGGCTCTTTTTCAAAGTTTATTTCGTACATGTAGCTTGAGCAGCCTCCTGGTGTTACTCCAACTCTTAAGCCATAATCTTTCTTGTTTTCCTTCTCAAGCAATAGCTTTACTTTGTCTGCTGCCTTTTCCGTCAATGCCACAATTATCTCTTTTGTCTGCTGCATTTTATATTCACCTCACGCCATGACTTCAGCTTCTTTTATAATCTCGTCATATCCTTTTGCTTCAAGCTCGTGCGCTAACTCTTTTCCGCCGCTTTTTACGATTTTCCCTTTAACCATTATGTGGACGCTGTCGGGAGTTATATAATTCAATAATCTTTGATAATGCGTAATGACCAATATTCCTCTTTCAGGGCCGAGCATTTCATTCACGCCATGGGCAACAATCTTCAGCGAGTCTATATCCAATCCGGAATCCGTTTCATCCAAAACCGCCATGTCGGGCTGCAGAATCGCCAATTGAAGTATTTCTGCCCTCTTTTTTTCTCCGCCTGAAAAGCCCTCATTCAGGTGCCTTCTGCTGAACGATTCATCAATTTTTAATAATTTCATTTTTTCTCTCAGCAATTTGACAAAATCCGGGACAGAAATCTGCTTTGGATGCAAAGAATTATACGCCGTCCTAAGGAAGTTTGACACTGAAACTCCGGGAATTTCCTGCGGGTACTGGAACGACAAAAACAACCCAAGCTTTGCCCTTTCATCCGGCGATAACTCAAGAACATTTTTCCCCTTGTACCATGCTTCTCCTTTGTCAACAGTGTATTTTGGATGTCCCATCAAAGTGTAAGCTAAAGTTGATTTGCCAGAGCCATTCGGGCCCATTAAGGCGCATACTTCTCCTTTTCTTATTGTTAAGTTTACTCCGTTGAGTATTGGCTTTTCTTCAACGCTTACGTGCAAATCCTTTATTACTAGCGAGTCTGTTGCCATTTTGTTCTATATGATGAAAAGGTAATATACATTTGATTAAGGGGATGTAGGCACTAGCCTGTAAACGCTAAAGCTGCCATAAGTGCCTATGCGAACCATCTTATAGTCTGGGGCAAGTGCCTCTTCCACGCATCGTAGAGTTTTCCCATCTATCTCATTAGGAACTTTGATGATTCTTGAAACTACAGATACTTTAGCAAGATCACTTATGGAAGATGCCGTTTCTTTGCACCCGAGTTTCGCGTCTAAAGTTGGTGTAGTTACATATAATCTGGTTGGGGTTTCTCTTTCTGCGCATGCCGCCAGCGATAAAGCGGCTGCTGCCGTTAATCCTAATATTGTTCCTTTCATTTTTTCACATACCTCCCGTATATTAGTGCTGAATTTTTTAATGTATCCAAAGACAATAATGCGCACTTCAGCCTTACCGGGCTTATGGGAATGCCGAGCGTCTTTAAAATGTTTTCTTTTGTCATTTTTTCAACATCGTCAATACCCTTACCCTTTAATTCCTCGCTTAGCATTGAGGCGCTTGCAACAGAGATTGCGCAGCCCTTTGGATTTATTTTTACTTCCGTGATTTTACTATTTTTATCTATAACCAAAAACATATCCAATTCGTCGCCGCACAGCGGGTTTTTTTCGTGGTGGTGCACAGTCGCATTTTCTATTTTCCCCAGATTCCTTGGATTTTTGTAATGGTCTAAAATGTTTTCCTGGTACATCAGTTCTATATCCATTTTCTGCACTAAACTCCAAAAACTTTCTTAACTTTATCAATCGCTTTGATAAAAACATCGACTTCCTCTTCCGTGTTGTACAGATAGAAGCTTGCCCTTGCTGTTGCAGCAACGCCAATAACGCCCATTAAGGGCATGCAGCAGTGGTGGCCTGCCCTGATGGCAACGCCTTCGCTGTCAAGTATCTGTGATACATCGTGGGCGTGCACGCCTTTTACATTAAAAGAGATAATTGGGCCGCGCTCCTTTGGGCCGTAAATTGCCACATCCCTGACTTTTGACAGTTTTTCCATTGCATATTCAGTCAATTCCTTGTCATGTTCATGTATACCGCCCATTCCGACTTTTTGCAAATAATCAATAGCAATCCCAAGCCCGATTGCTTCTGCAATGTTTGGAGTGCCGGCTTCAAATTTCCAAGGCAGCTGGTTGAATGTAGTGCCTTCAAATTTGACTTCATTTATCATCTCTCCGCCATAGAGAAATGGCTGCATGTTTTCAAGCAGTTCTTTCTTGCCGTACAAAACTCCGACTCCAGTCGGTCCCAGCATCTTGTGGCCTGTGAAAACATAAAAATCAGAGTTTATTTTTTCCATGTCCAGCGGCATGTGCGGCGCTGCCTGCGAGCCGTCTATAACCATCAAAGCGCCATTTTCATGCGCAATTTTTGTTATCTGCTCTATTGGATTTATTGTTCCGATTGCGTTCGAAATATGCCCGACAGAAACGATTTTGGTTTTTTTCGTTATATTCTTTTTGATTGATTCCTTATCGAGCTCGATGTTTTTGTTAATTTCAATGAACTTTAGATTTAATCCTTTTTGCTTTGCCAATTGCTGCCATGGGACAAAATTGCTGTGGTGCTCCAGCTGCGAAATGACAATTTCATCGCCTTTTTTCAATGAAGAAGTTAATGAGTATGCGAGCAAATTCAAAGCTTCTGTCGAGTTTTTTGTAAAGATAATGTTCTGGCTCGAATCAGCATTTATAAAACCTGCAATTTTTTCCCGTGATTTTTCATACGCTTCTGTTGCTTCTTCCCCTAATTGATGAATGCTCCTGTGGACATTTGCATTAGACTGCTCATAATAGTTTTTTATTGCGTCAATAACAACACTCGGCTTTTGGGAAGTTGCTGCATTATCAAAATAAACCAATGGCTTGTTGTGGATTTTTCTATTCAAAATTGGGAAGTCTTTTCTGATTTGTTCAACGTCCAGGATTGTTTTGGTTTGCTGCATTTTATCCAGAGCGAACAGGTTCTAATCTATCTCTTATCATTGCTCGAATAACATCTTCTGGAATGTAAGGTTTTCCTCTGTGATATCTATCTCTTACATATTCAGGAAATTTACCCCGATCGAACCACTTTTTAACAGTTAGTCTGCTTACTTTTAGCTGCGATGCAGCCTCATATAAATCGCAATATCTACGTCCATTATACTCAATAATTCTTCCTCCATGCCCTCCACCTTTAACTATAGTAACTAAACCTTCAGTCATCTTACCTTCTCACCATCCCTCTTATCCTCTCCCTCAATTCCTCCAAAGGAATTTTTTGAATTACAGGCTCAAAAAAACCCTCGATTATTAATCGTTCAGCTTCATCCCTTGAAAGGCCTCTGGACATCAGGTAAAACAAGTGCTCCTCGTCAATTTGGCCGACGGTTGCGCCATGGGATGCTTTGACGTCGTTTGCATCAATCTTCAGGCTGGGAATGCTGTTTGCAAGCGTTTTCTCGCCTAATTTAAGTATGTGATTTGCAAGATAGGAATTTGTTTTCTGGCCCTCTTTTGGAATTTTTATCAGGCCGCGGTAAACAGACGAAGATTCGTCCCTTAACATGCCATCGACAAGCACGTCGTTTGTAGTGTTTTCTGTGTTGTGGTGCATGTTGGTTGTAAAATCAATGTGCTCTTTTCCTTTCCCCAAAAAAATCCCGAGGTTGTTTGCCTGAGAGCCCTGGCCGCTGAATATAGTGTCAATCACCAGCCTGTTCAGTTTTCCGCCAAAGCAGCCTGAAACCCAGCTTATTGCAGAATTTCTTTCCAAAGTCCCAATAATGTTGGTGAAATTGTAAACGTTTTTTGTCCAGCTGTTTATATGGTAAAAATTAATTTTTGAGCCGTTATTTGAATACACTTCCGTAATGCAAGAATTTAATTGCTCTTGGCCCGTTTCTTTATTGGAGTACTCTTCAATGAAGTCAATTTTGCTGTTTGATTCAACTACGATGATGTTATGGATGATGCTGGACTGGCCGCCTGTTTCGAATTTCACCCTTATCGGCTCTTCTATTTCAATGTTTTTCGGAATGTAGAGGAATATGCCGTGGTTAAAATGCGATGCGTTGAGGGCAGCAAACTTGTCATTCCCGACTTTTGCATTCCTGAAAAAATAGTTCAGTGCTGCCGGATATTTGTCAAGTGCCGTGTTAATGTCTGTGAGAATTGCGCCTTTTTCAGCAAGGTATTGGCTTAAAGCTGTCGTTTCTATATTTGTTTTCGGCTGGTTTAAATCGAACTCCTCGATTTTTAATTTGCCAATATTTGTGTAGCGCCATTCCTCGTCTTTTTCCTTGGGCATGGGAATGCTTTCAAACTTTGCCAATGCTTCCTCTTTCCTATTGGCTGCAAAAGTACTTTGGTTTTGGTTTAATTCAGCCATTTTCTTGGCTTTAATTACAGTTTGTTGCTCCATTTTTGAATTGTTTTTTTACGCCAAATTTAAAAATAATAACCTGCAAACTTGCTCCATATTATTGGCACGGTTAACAAATTTAAGACATCACCAGATTTTTATCCGACAGAACCTTCCATGTTCATTGCAATGAGCCGGTTTAATTCAATTGCATACTCAAGAGGAAGCTGTTTCGTAAATGGCTCCATGAATCCAGATACTATCATGGTTCTTGCCTGGTCTTCGCTTAAGCCCCTGCTCATCAGGTAAAACAGCTGCTCTTCGCCTATCTTGCCGACTGTTGCCTCATGCTCAATGTTGACCTTTTTTTCATTGATTTCCATGTAAGGAACAGTATCAGATGCTGATTTTTCATCCAATATTAAAGCATCGCAAGTCACATGCGATTTTACATTTTTACATCCCTCGGCAACGTGCAATAAACCTCTGTAAGTAGTTCTGCCGCCGTCTTTGCTTACGGATTTTGAAGTGATTCTGGAAGTTGTGTTCGGCGCCATGTGAATAATTTTTCCACCTGCGTCCTGGTGCTGTCCTTTGCCTGCAAAGGCAACGCTCAAGATTTCTGCTTTTGCATTTTCTCCAAGCAAGTAAATTGAAGGATACTTCATTGTGATTTTGCTGCCTAAATTCCCGTCAACCCAGAAAACGGTTGCATTCTTGTGGGCAAAAGCCCTTTTTGTGACAAGATTATAGACGTTGTTGCTCCAGTTCTGGATTGTTGTGTACTGGATTCTTGAGCCTTCAAGCGCTATCAGCTCAACAACAGCGCTGTGCAATGAATCTGAGGAATAAATTGGCGCGGTGCAGTTATGGACAACAATGCCATGGCTTATGTAAGACTCGTCTTCTGCAACGCTGAAATTATACACCTCCAGATTCTCCACAAGTTCTTTTTTGATGTCCTTTATCGGAACAAATGCATA
>JAGVXT010000007.1 GCA_018303655.1 Candidatus Woesearchaeota archaeon | reverse complement strand
AATCAGGAAATATTTACAAACCAGCCGGAAGCTGCACAGGAAATGGCAAGCCCCATGGCGAATATTTTCGGCGATTCATCCTCTGCTTCTGAAACGCCAACAGGTTCTGAAGCAGTGCAGGAAACACAGCAAGAAGCAACGCAGGAAGCAGCAGAAGAAACAAGCCGATCAACAGAAGATTTGTTTGCAGAGCTTTTCAACGAAGAAGAATTGAAGAAGATGGACGCTTCCAATGTTAAAAATGATGATGATAAAGAAGATGACGAAGCAGTAGCCAAGACAAAAGATAAAAAGCATATTATGGAGTTTTACTAAACTTCAATAATTTTTCCCTTTTTGCCGACGTTAATAACTTTTGTCTTGCCGATCATCTCCTCTATGCCCTCTGCCTCATGGACATGGCTGCAAAGCAATATGTCCGGCTTGAATGTTTCAATCGCTTTCCTTACGCCTTCGCTTCCCGGAAATACATTCGAGAATTTTTCCATTAAGGAACCAGATGGATGCACATGAGTAACCAAAATTTTTTTCTTTGCGTCCTTTATCCTTTCGTAGCCCTTTTTTATCAGCTCAAAAATCTCGTCTTCGCTGAGCTGGAACAATCCAATGTTTGCGCCTCCGCACCCAAACAGGCCAACATCCTTGTATTTTATGGAATAACCGTGCAAGTTGGTTGCCCCGTATAATTCTGCAAGAAAATCGGCAGTTGCAACAGTCTCATGGTTGCCTGGAATTAAAATTACCTTTTTATGCTTCTTGACAAATGGACCTATTATTCCCTCTGTTGATGTTTCTGCATAAGTCAGATCCCCTGATAGCACAACCAAATCAATGTTTTCCTTCTCAGCTTGTTCTGCAAGCTTCCTGGCCTGCGAAGTGTCGCCGTGTATGTCGCCTGCTGCTAGGATTTTTAGCTTTGATTTATCGTGCTTTTCCATGCCTCAAATACAAACAGAATTCATTTAAAAACTTATCTCTCGATAACTCTAACATCTTTTGTCAGGTCAGTTATCTTGCTTGGCTTGCCTTCTTTTCTGCCTTCATATAGAATGAAATCAATGCCGCCTTTAATTGCCGGATCCAAGTCTTCCAAAGAAGTCATGTAGTCTTCATTGCTTCTGTTTACCGATGTTGTGACAACAGGCACATCAGCTTCAGCAACAACATTTTTTATCCAGTGGTTTGGAATCCTAATCCCCAATGTGTTAAGTCCCGAGTTAACGCCTCTTGCAACGCAATTCTTTTTTAATTTTAAAATCAATGTGTACGGGCCTGGAAGTTTCTCAAGCCACTCTTCTGCTTCTTTTGCCACAATGCAGTTTTCGTGAATCCATTCCAGTGAAGGGGCAATGACAGAAAAAGGGTTTGATGCCCTTGCTTTTAGCTTTCTTACCTTTTGGACGGCACTTAAAAGCTGTGCATTGCAGCCAATGCCATAAATCGTGTCAGTCGGATGGATAAAAACAGCGCCTCCTGTTATAGCGTCAATGATTGACTGCTTTTCAAGGTTAAACTCTTCAAAATTCAAAATGCGCATGAAAAACAGGAATAAAAGATACTATAAAAGGTTTGTGTTAAGCTTTAATTCATTCCAAATAGCCCAGCATAAACCCTTCTTCCATTCCATTTATCTCATCATCTTCCACATATCCTGCCAGATATTCCGGGTTGTAGAAGTCCTCTTCAGGCTCTTCAGATTTTTTTTTCATTTTCATCACCTTATTTTATTTTTATTCCGCTGAACTGGGCATCAAAGCTTTTCAGCTGCTTGTTTGTCCTTATTGTAAGTTCCTTGATTTGCTGGTAAAACAAATCTTCCACAAACTCATTGCTTAATTCCATTTTTGGTCACCTGTTTTTGTTTAAAGCAGGAAAGCTTGGGGGTGAAAAGCAAACTGCAAACCTTTCCTGCAAGAAATAAACTGTTCTTTGGGTTTAAATATTTCACACAAGAATGTCCAGTGTCCAGTGGTTATTGTCTATATTGAAAATTAATGATAAACTATATAAAAAACAAAAATTATCTATACATTATGAAATGTACACATCTAATAGTATCTGGCAGAGTTCAAGGAGTTTTCTTTAGAGATAACACAAGAAGAAAAGCCAAAGAACTTGGTTTAACTGGCTATGCAAAAAACCTTGAAAATGGAAATGTTGAAGTTGTTGCTGAAGGCAATGAAGAAAAAATAAAAGAATTGATTGAATTTATGAGAGAAAGCCCAGGTGTTGCAAAAGTAAAGGGAATTGAAATAAAGCATAAAGAACCCGAAAACTTTAAAAACTTTGAAATTTTGTAAATTTTCATGGGGTGGAAATATTTTATTTTATTATTCTCTTTGTTTTTGTTAATTTCATGCACTGTGCTGCAAGAGCATATTGCGCCGCAAGCTGCTCCCACTCAAGTAAAGAATGTTGATGTTTTAAAGAATGGAGATACTTCTGGAATTATTGTTGAAAATGTAAATTATTTTGAAAATTCTTATGGATTTCTGGCAAAGCCAAAGGAAGATGGAGTCTATCCTGCAGTTGTCATGATGCACGAATGGTGGGGCCTGAACGACAACATAAAGGAGATGGCTAGAAGCTTGGCTTCAGAAGGCTATGTTGTTCTTGCAGTTGACTTGTTTGACGGAAAGGTTGCAAAAGACGCAAACGAGGCAAGAGAGCTAACAACAAAAGCAAGGAATAACCTGCCCGATGCGATTTCGAATATGAAAGCAGCCGTCGAATTCTTGAAAAAACAAAATAATGTTGATAAGAAAAAAATAGCGTCAATGGGATGGTGCTTTGGAGGAGGAATGTCTTTGCAGCTTGCTTTGAACGAGGAGCTTGCAGCTACTGTGATTTATTATGGAAGCCTTGAGACAAACGCTACAAGACTTTCAGTCATCAAATGGCCTGTGCTTGGAATTTTTGGAAGCCTGGATACTTCAATTCCGGTTGCAAGCGTCAAAGAATTTGAAAAATCATTAAATCAATTAAACGTACCGAATGAAATCCACATCTATGAAGGAGTCGGGCATGCATTTGCAAACCCAAGCGGAGCAAATTACGCGCCTGAGCAAACAAAGGACGCATGGAAGAAGACAGTTGAGTTCTTGGATAGGGAGTTGAAATGATAAGTGATAAAAACACTTTAATATAAGGACATACCATTTTCACTAAAAATGGAAAAATCAAAAAATATAGATGAATTTGAGGAAGTTTTTGCTTCTATGTGGAAAACAACCAAGGCAAAAGGAGTAACAAAGAAAGATATAGAAAATGAAGTAAAAATAATAAGAAGCAACTCCTAAAAATCAGTCAGTTTTTTCTCGGAAATGCTCTTGATAATCGTTGTGTTGCCCTCATCTCCGCCAGCAGTTTTCTCAACAGCTATAAACCTGTTTTTTTCCAGCTTGCCTATCTTTCTCTGGAATGACTTGTAAACAAGATTACCTCCATTTTCCTGGTAAAGCCTGAAAAAATCGCCAATCCTTTTGCCGGAGTTGTTTTTTACCAAATCCAAAATAAGCTGCTCGTCTGCTGCCAGTTCATCAGGATTTTTAATGCTGAAATCCTTTATCTTGTCAAGCGCAAGCTGGGCATGCTCAAGAGTTATCTTTCTTGATGACTTGTCTTCAGCAATCAATCCGGCCTGCTTCATCAAGTACAGGCCTGTTCTTATGTCCTGCATATCATCTGCTTTTTTGGCTATGATTTCAAACGCGCTGCTGTCCCACACATTAGGCTGGAACGCATAATCCATTCTCTGCTTCAAAATCCCTTTTGTCTCTTCATGGCTGTAAGGCTTGAACTCTATCATTTCAGGCATAAGCCTTGATTTGATTCTTTCCTCTACCTCATTTATCCACTCCTTGTAGTTTGTTATCAAAACTATTGCCTTTCTTTCTATCTCTTCCAGTATCATGTAAAGAAAATCCAAATCTTCAAGCTTATCTGATTCATCAAGCACAAAAACAACGGATTTTTTATTCAAGTTCTGCTTTATCCACCTGAACAATTCTTCTGTCTTCTTGTTCTGAACAAACTTGAAGTCCATCAAATCGCAGATTTCAATCACTATCTTGTAGGTTGTGTTGTGCTTCCAGCAGTTTATGTAAAGAGGCACTATGTCATCGGTCTCTTCCTGGATTTCCCTCAAAAGATGCCTGCATGCAACTGTTTTTCCGATTCCGGGCTGGCCGTAAATGAAGCAGTGCCTGCCGGTTTTTTCATTGAACAGCGGCTTTATGCAGGATGCAATTGCCCTTTGCTCCCTTTCCCTGTAAGGAACAAGCTTGGGTATGAAGGAAAAATCTAGCGGAACGTCGCTTTTCTCCTTGAACAGGCTTTCAGAGCTTCCCAGAATGTCCTTGAACAGAGAGCACATTTTATGTCTATAAAATTTTAATGATTTATATATTTTGCTAAACCCTTGCGCCGCATCTTGCGCAGAATTTTGCCTGCTGCCTTAATGCAATACCGCAATTATGGCAAAACTTAACGTGCTGCTGCACGCTTTTATGATGAATTTTTTCCTTTTTGTTCATCTTTGTTTTTATCAAATTAAAAATTAACTTTACAACGCCGATAAAAACAAATATCCATCCAGCATAAAAGAAAAAAATCAGCTTTTCATAATTTAATCTCCATGAAAATATCGAGACAAACAATCCAACTAAAATGTACACTAGTCCATGAATTTTTGCCATTTTTATAGGTTTGTTAAAAATTCTTCTCTTGTTATTTTTAAGTCATGCTTCACTATCTTGTTAAGAAGTCCCCTATCTATATCTTCTTTAGGATGATTGGGTATAATGGTTGTTCGCCCGTCTTTGTGCTCGAAAAACATATGACTTCCTTCCTGCCTTTTGAATTCAAATCCGAGTTTTCCAAGAACTTTAGCTAATTCTTTTGCCGTTAATAAAGGCAATTTCGGCATTTATACCTCTATTTGCTGCACACCTATAAACTCAGAATAAATATCCTTGTCTTTGGTAGATTTAAGGTATACTGAAATGGCTTCTTTTGTTCTTTTTAGCAACTCGTCAAATGTCTTAGCCTGAGTATGGCAGCCTGGCAGCTCAACCACATCTGATATTAAATAGCCGTCTTCGCCTTTCTCTATGATTACCGTATATTTTTTGGGCATATTACTTATTAATACAAAAAAGGTATATAAATGTTGCTATTAGAGGAGATATAAGTTTGCGTCACCTAAACTTTAAAAAAATTTTGAAAACCAATTAATTATTTGGATTAATACAATAGCAATTAAAAAACAAATTCCAACTAAAATCACTTTTTCATTTTCAGTCATTTTTAATATTTTCACAATCTCTATTTTAACATAAAAAGGACTTAGTCATCTTTCTCTGTAAGTTTCTTTATTTTTATTTCGTCCTTTTTGAGCATATCTTTAAATATATGGACATTGATATTTTTATCTTTATTAATTTTGGCGATGCTACCATCTTTATTCAATGTAACCCAACCATTTGCTATAAGCATTTTCTCAATACCCATATTGTATCCTCTTGAATAAAAATTATGAACTATCTTATCATCAAACAAACACTTCCTACATACTAAGCCTACTATTATCTCATTATCTATTGTTGGAATAACAGCATGTATTAAGTACTCATGTTTACAAAAAAATGATTTAATAAACTTCATTTAATCTCCCCAATCACTTTCTTTCCCATGTACTTCTGCAAAACTTGGGGTATTTTAATTGTGCCGTCTTTCTGCTGGTAGTTTTCGACAATTGCCCTTATTGCCCTTGAGGTTGCGATTGCAGTGCTGTTCAACGTGTGCATGAACTCTTTTTCCTCTCCTTTTCTGTACTTTATATTTAACCTAGTTGCCTGGTAGGAAGTGCAGTTTGAGCAGCTTATCACTTCCCTGTACAGATTTTCGCGAGGGAACCATGCTTCTATGTCGTATTTTTTTGCAGCAACTGTCCCGATGTCGCCTGTGCATATATTGACAACCCTATAGGGCAATTTTAACTGCTGGAATATATCTTCTCCATTTTTCAAAAGCTCCTCGTGGAATTTCCAGGAGTCCTCTGGCTTGCAGAAGATAAACTGCTCTATCTTGTTGAAATGATGCACCCTGAAAAGTCCCCTTGTGTCAATGCTGTGGCTTCCCAGCTCTTTCCTGAAGCACGGGCTCAATCCAATAAATTTCATAGGCAGCTGCTTTTCGTCAAAAGTTTCGTTCATCAGCATTGCAGCAATCGGATGCTCTGATGTTGCTATTAATAGCAAATCCTCGTCTTCAACCTTGTACATCATTGTCTCAAAATCCTTTAAGTCAGTAACTCCTTCATAGGGCTTTCTTCTCATCATCAAAGGCGGCTGAATCAAAAGATAATCTTTTTTTCCCAGAAAATCAACTGCAAAATTTACCAAAGATAATTCAAGCCTTGCAATGTCGCCCATCAAGTAATAGAAGCCATGGCCTGATACCTCGGCAGCTTTTTCAAAATTAGCCAAGCCAAGCTCCTGAAGCAATTCTCCATGAGGTTTCAGCTCAAAATTGAATTTTGGCTTTTCCCCCCATTGCTTGACAACAGCATTGTCATTTGCGTCTTTTCCAACAGGGACAGACTCATGCAAAATGTTTGGCAGCCTCATCAAATAATACTCTATTTTGTTTTTTAACTCTTCAATTTTTTCATCGCTTTGCTTTATCTTGGCAGGCAGTTTCTTTGCTTCCTGCACTTTTCCTTTAATGTCTTCGCCTTGCTTCTTCAGCTTGTTTATCTCGTCAGTTATCTCGTTTCTTCTCTGCCTTAGCTTTTGGTTTTCCTGCAATAGCTTTCTGTATTCAACATCGCTTTTCAGCAAATCATCAAGCCATTCCAGCTTTTCCTTCTCGTTTCTCTTTTCCAGGTCCTTCCTTACAATCTGCGGGTTTTCCCGGATGAATTTAATGTCAAGCATAATAAAAGAATTCGCTGAAATGTATAAAAAGGTTGCGGAAAAACAAAGATATAAATATAAGTATTTTCAAAAATGTAATAAACAAAAAAGGATGTGTACTTGTAATGAATGTAAGGGAATTACGACAGGACCCAATAACAGGTCTCTATGTGGCAATTGCAGAAGGAAGAAGCAAAAGACCGAATGGGGACTTCCTGCCGGAAAATCCTAAAGTTCTTCCAGACAAGGATATAGAGTGTTTTTTCTGTCCGGGAAACGAAAATGCAACACCCCCTGAAATATGGGCATATCGTCAGGGCGGTTTTTGGTGGGTAAGGGGAGTTCCAAACAAATTTCCTATATTCTCAGGTGGAAACGGTCTTGAGCAAAAAGTGGCCGATGCAGAGCATGATGAAAATATATTCTATAATTCAAGATCAATCAACGGCAGACATGATGTCATAGTAGATACGCCGCGCCATAACGAAGAACTTCACCAAAGGGATGAAGGCCAAATACGGGAATCTTTGTGGTTTTATAAAGAGCTTTTGGCTGGTGAAAGAAAAGGGGAACAGATAAAGTATGTTCTTATTTTCAAGAATAGAGGAGAGCTTGCAGCAGGTTCGCTTGAACACCCACACACGCAGTTTATTGTATCCCCTATTCCAATGCCTGAAATTACCGATGAGATTGCAGGTGCATCAAGATACTTTATTGGGGAGAATCGCGCACGAATACAAGGACAATGTGGTTACTGTAATGTCCTTTTACATGAATTGCAGGTTAAAGACAAGCAGGGTGTTGAATCAGATAGGCATAGAGTTATAGATGAAAATCCTTTTTTTGTTGCTTTTGCCCCTTACGCATCTCGTACACCTTTTGAAATGATGGTAATCCCAAAGATGCATCAGGCTGATTATGATATGATTAGTGATGTGGAGGCGACACATCTTGCTAGGGTTGTGCAAAACATTTTTAGAAAACTTGAGAGAACATTTCCAAATGTTTCATATAATTTTGGGCTGCATACCGCGCCATTGAATAGTGGGGTAAAAAGTCATTATCATTGGCACTTGGAAGTAGCACCTGTATTAAAGAGAGATGGCGGATTAGAAAGATTTGGCAGGATTCCAGTAAATCCCATATCACCAGAAAAAGCAGCATATACTCTAAATCTAAACCACCAGCCTTAACTTCTCCTTCTTGTTCAAGGCGTCCATCAATCTTCTTCCGATGTTGTTGCTTTTCTTTATCTTGATTAATCCGGTTTTGCCGGCTTTAGCGCTTAAAATGAATTCATCTCCAACATAAATGTCAACATCATGGTTTTGCATGTCCATTCCAAGCTCAATTAAAAGCTGGTTTTTCTTGAAATCAAGCTGAAAAGGAATTTCCTTTTGCTCTTTGGCAGCGCCTTTAACATTATAGGCATTGCCTTTAACATCATATTTTTCATTCAGGCTTTTGATATCAATCCCAATTCCGAGCTTTTCCTCAATTTTTGTTATAGTGGACCCTTGCTTGCCGATAATCCTTGCTATATCCTCTTCGGGGACATAAACAGCGCACTTGTTGTCGGAAAGCATCTCAACTTCAACATTTCTTGAGTATTTTTGGAATTCGGATAATATTGTGGCTTCGGCTAGCTTATGCGCTCCGGTTCTTCCTTTGCCTTCCTGCACTGGAATCACAACTGTCTGCTCGCCGTAGCTGTAGATTTCATACTCTAGCTTGTTTGTTTCAAAATCGTTGATAACAACAACAGGACGCGCAAGATCAGCCTCTGTCATTCCTGATGGAACCTTGACGGTCATTTTCAAAGCGAGAACCTTGTTTACAAATCCGTTCTTGATAAAAATAACTGTGTCAATCACTTGGGGAATAACACCCATTTCAACCCTGCCAATAAATCTCTGGATTGCATCAACTGGTGATGTTGCATGCACAACACCAACCATGCCAACTCCCGCCAATCTTAAGTCTGCAAAAAGCTTGAAGTCATCTGTGTTTCTCATCTCGTCAAAAATAGTGTAGTCAGGCCTTGAAAGCAATAAAATATCATGAATTTCCTGAGCATCGCCATAGGAAATTGCGTATTGTGTTATCCTTTCCGGCAAAATTAGGTCTCTAGGAGCTTCAACTGTCTTTACTATCTTGTTTTGATCGGCATAGTATTCTGCTAAAGCCTGCGCAAATGTTGTTTTTCCCATGCCTGGAGCGCCTGCAACAAGAACCCCTTCCGCCTGTTTGGCTATTCTTTCTGTTAATTTGTCGCTCATCTTGTAATCGCTTAGGCTTAATCTCTTGACAGGCCTTACAGCTGTTATCTCCCATCCATCGCTAAAAGGCGGCCTTGTAATGACAATTCTAAAGGTTCCAAGCTGCACTATGGTTGAGCATGCTCTTTCAATTTCTATAAAGCCGTCTTTTCTAAGTTTTGCGTCCTCTATAATCTCACGGGACATGCCCTGTATTTCCTCTTGCCTTAGCAATGCCTTTCTTAGCTCTTTAAACTCCCAGTTGCCAGGCACCCCTTTCTTTGCATAAGGAGGCACATTTTCCCTTAGATGAACGCTCATTGTTGTTTCATCAAAGAATCTATCAAGCTTTAATTTTCTCAAGCCTTTTTCAGGCCTTCTGTAGTAAATTGATTTCATCCCTTTTGCCAATGCAACCTCGCTTTGCACCTTGTCTGATGTTATCAAAGTAGCATCTTCATCAAAAGCCAGTTGCCTGATTAAGGAATCAATTTCACCTAAAGAAGCATGCCTTATTTCAGCTGCCTTTGGCCTTGAACCCTTGAAGGAAAGCTCAAACCCTTTTTCAGTTGAAAGCTTCTTTATTCTCTTTATCTCATCCAAGCCGAGAAAGCCTATTGCCTTGCCAAGATTGGCTTGGTGCTCAAGCTCTGCAATAACCGCTTCATGAATGATTATTTCATTTGATTTGATGTGGCTGTTCCTTACCTTTTCTGACAATAACCCTTCAATTATGACAGAAGTATCAGGAACAATCTTTTCTATTACTTGTATATTAATTTGTTCGATAACAGCCAAAGAATGATGTTTTCTTTATAAAACTTTGTATTTTATTAATTTACTATAACGAAAATAAATACAATAAATCAATTTTTTATTAATTTCAATATAGAAAGAATTTATTTTCGAAACAGGAAATTTGAAAAATTTCCTCGTATAGAAAACTATTTGAAAATGATTAAATTTATTTATAATATGGAAAATATTTAATATCCTTTGCCCTTTCTCCAGATCCATGCAAAAAGCCCGATAAACACAGCAGCAACAATCAAAAGCATGATGGTAACTGACTGCAGGCTTATACCTTCAAGATTGTTGAAAAATAATAACAACCTTTGCCATAAACTAGCATTAACTAAGCTTATTGAAAATTCTTTGTTTGTGTTGTACTGTTTGTTCAAGCCGTCCTGGTAATTTGCATATATTTTGTAGTCATTTTTGCCATATTTCATCTGGCTTCCTAGGAAATTCAATACAAACATTCTGTTTTCAGTTAATTCATTGATGCCCCATTCCTTTTTGTTTCCGTTTTGGGCAAAAATAACTTTGATATTTTTTGGGTTTGAGCCTGAAATTTTTGCCAGTGTAAAGAAAATTGTAAAATTTTGATTGTAGGAGACATTTAATGGGAATCCAATTCTTTGGATTTCAATTTTTGGCGCATCATTAACCTTGAAGTCAAGGTAAGATGCCTTTGAAACAAGCTTATTTCTTAATGTGACTGCGCTTTGCCTTTGTCCAATCATGGAATTGTTTACTTCGAATGTAGCATTTTTTGCCTGCGAAATGCCCAAACTTATTTTTTGGCACTTGCCTTCAAAGCAGACATCAGCATTTTCAAGGAATACATTGCCTGTGTTTTTTGCATAGCAATGAACTTCAACATCTTCATACTCGTAAAATTCCCCTTTTCCTATTTTACAGTCCAAAATAACATTTCCGGAATATTTCTTTTCCTTTTCCTCTTCAAACAATTTTGCTATTTGCTCGACTTCATCGAAAGATACATCTCTTTCCCTTATATTTGCAATGAAGCTTGTCTCTGATGAGATGTTGTTTGATGTGCTCACGAGCAATGGAAATGTGTAGGAATACCTGCTGTCCAGATTGTTGTCTAATTTTAGTATCCAAAATACTTTCTTTTTTTCTTTTGGCAGCAGCAAAATGCTTTTCTGCTCATTTCCTATTATTTTCACTTCTTTTGGCTTGCTCAGATGAAGCTCGGTTGCATAATAAAAGTCATTTGGATTTTCTATTGTTGCAGTGAGGAGATTGTAAGAGCCAAAGCTGATTCCTTTTTTCAAATTGGAGATTTCCATATTAAGCGGAGTTTTAGCATAGCCGGTATTGCTTATTAGCTCTGTTTTTATGTCTAATTTTCTTGTTTTCAAATCAGCATTCCTGCCCAGCCAATTGTAATATGTTGAGGGCTCGTCAGAATCAACAGACTCCTTGAATTTTATATGGGCAGGATCAACCCATCCGAATTGGCCATAGGTGACATCAAATGGAATCCATCCATATCCTGGAAAATAAACCTCTGCCCAGCCATGCGCGCCCCAGTTTTCCGGAAACAAAGGAGAATTTGTGTATGAAATTCCTGATACAAACCTTGCAGGAATGCCAACTGCCCTTAGCAAGGCTATGAACAATGAAGTTAATTCGTCGCAAACACCCTGCTTGTTCTGTAGAACCCATGATGCTTTCTGGCTTACTTCAGCTGTCAAGGTGCTTAAGTTGTATTCTATGTTGTGCTTTGTCCATTCAGCAATCTTAAACACAGCAGCATACAGGTCATCCTCTCCCCTGGCAAGCTCGGATGCAATTCTTATGATATCTTCATTGCCCGAGTCGATTGTTTCACTCGGCTTGGTATATAATAGGGTATCCTTTGGCAGCTCTTCAATCGGGAAATTTATTTTCTGCCTTATCTCCGGAAACCTATTTGTTATTTTAACATCTGCATTAACATTGAAATCAATCTTACCCTCTGGCCTTTTCCATTCAAATTTTAATGAATCTTTGCTGATTTCTGCCTTTGGATTTGTGTAAAGCTTCAGCAATTCCTGATTATCATACTGCTTTGGAAAAAAAGTAATGTTTATAGCTGCAGTTTCAATGTAGCCGCTTGGAGTCAACGGAACAATCTCTGCATCTCCACTGATGTCAATGTTTGCAATTATATTCTCGCTGTTGTAGAACCAGTCGGCAACAGCAGGAGGCAGCATCATAACTAACAGCAAACCTATCACCAGCTTTTTCATTTTGAATAAATTAACATGTTGATTTATAAGTTTTGTTGTTTGATTGAAATAACAAATATAAAAATTCAATCCGTTGCTTCGCAACATGTCGATAAATTGCAAAGCAATTTTCGATCACCATCACAAATCGAAGATTTGCGAGGTAAGATACACTCGGCAAAAATTCTGTTGCCATTGAATTTTTGTCTCGAATTTATTCAATGAATAAATCGGCGAGGCTGAGCGTGTGGCAAAACAGCGTCCGACATGCGAGTGAGCGAATCACTCGCTCACAACTCACTCGAGCACTAGATTTTGTCAAGGTGGATTTAAAATCTTAAAAATAGTCAACCTTAAACAAATCAACAACTTTTATAAATGAATTAAGTAACCTTTCCAATATGCCGCGGTCGCATAGCCCGGCCATTGCGGTGATTTTTGGCATGGCTATGGGCTATAAACCTTTCATAGTGGTTTACAAAAATCCACTGTCCGCAAGGATACGGGAGTTCAAAAGCAAATGCTGAAAGTCTCCCCCGCGGCGTTTATCCTTATTCTAAAAGCCCCACTTTATGTACACAAAAGTGACATAAGGGATATTAGCAACCTCTGCCATGGAGGTATAGAATGAAAAAAGGCATAGACATGTACAACTATGAAAGAATGTTTGAGGCAACTGTGCGCACAATGCGTTCTTCAAAGATTACAGAGCTGAATAAGAAGCTTATAGAGAAATTCTATAACTTCTGCTATGCAAACGGCATAGGCAAGCCAAGGGTCATTAAATATGTCAGAACATTAAGGCAGAGTATTATTTAATCGTTTACAGTAATAAATATATCTGCTTCCGCATAAAGATTATTTAAATTGTTATCAATGATTTCATAAGTTAAGATATATGAACCAGATGCCACATTTCTAGGTATTACTAGGCGTATTTCTTCAATATCAGATTCTCCTGAATTAAGTTTATAAACTCCATCAATTTCACAATCCCTTCAAAACCTTTTCTATAATACCTTTTTCCCACCCATTCTTAATCAAAGATTCTTTAATGACTTTGTTGCTCAGTCCTTTGGAGCGCATTAATTTAACGTACATGAACAAAGTATAAGCAGATTCCTTGCCAATCATCTTTTCCAGTTCATTAAACTCTTTTTTTCTGTGCGACTTGATTTCAAGCACTCCTCCTCCTACAAGCACAATGACAACAAACATAATTCCTGCTACAATGAATGACATACTTAATTTTTTCGACTTGACCCATATTTCTTCCTTCGGCTCTGGTGTAATCTCGATTTGTCTGGGTTCTTGAATTTCTGGAATTTCATTTTGATTGTCAATCATAATCTCTTTTTTGCATGTCTGCGTCTCACTTGGCTTTGTAAGAGATACACTTAAGCTAGCAACTAAGGAACAAGTTCTTGTTTGGATTCCTAAATCGCTGCAACTACTCCAATCGCTGCATTGCCAGTATAGAGTTTCCGTTGATATGCTTCCACCTCCACCTGAACTACCTCCTGAGCCACCACCCGAACCCCCAGATGAGCCAGATGAACTTTCTGCTGGGCAACTCCCGCAATCAGTTGAGCAAGCTGAGCAGCTTTCTAAAGATGAGCAATATGAATCTCCGCAGTAATAACCTTCATCAACAGAATATTCTGTAAAATGAGGGACTATAAACAGTATATCATTGTCGGCAAAACTCAAAATCGAACATTCTGTGCATATTGAATTATCTTTTATGACAACAGGATTTGAAATGTTTAAATTTAATAAAATGATAGTTGATGTAGTATTAAATTGAGGATATAAACTGTCATCAAATCCAATTTTATTGACAGAAATATTGAATGCAGAATCCAGATTAATCTGGGTTGGATTATTGTAATCTCCGATTAAATCAATCGCATTATTAAATACAATTTGCCCTATACCATCAATTCCAATGCTGAAAGAACTTATACTTTTTAAATCAACTTGAGATAAATTCGTAGTCAGATTATTTGAAAATTTTGTATATAATGACAAAGGGCAGCCATAAATATTTACAATACTCGATGTTGTGCCTGGGCATTTGTCTAATATATCAGGAATTCCGTCATTGTCTGAGTCGACAGGAGAAATTGGTATTGTAGCAAGTGTAACAAAAGTAAAATCATTTGAGGTTGCAGCATTGCCGGATGCATCTCTTGATTTGACTCTGAAGTGATAAACAGTATTAGAAAGAAGTTTATCGAGCGTTGCTGTGTGAGTTGTAACCTGATTTGTCAAGAATATTTTTTGCCCGTATAAAATGCCCGTCCCATACTCGATTTCTGAATTAGATAATTCTGAAGTTTTCCATGAAATTACTGCAGAATTTATTGTGATTGAATTTATAGAAACACTTGATATTGACGGAGGTGTGTTATCATCAATTTTGCTCGTCCCTGTTATAAGTTTGTCATATAAATTGTTAAGGAAAATTGTGAGAGGGCTAGATGGCCCTATAAAAACACCATAATCGTCGTCTTCTCCTCCTATCCATCTTCCATTTGCGTCTTTTCCAACAGTTTTTCTTGCTTCTACCCCATCATATGCATTGTCAAGCGCAGTCACAAATCCAAAATTAAAGTTCTCGTTTCCGTGCAAAAGTGGATTATCCATCAATGACCAATGCTCCCATCCAGCAACAAAGTAAGTTCCATCATCTCCTTTCGTGTTTGTTGCACCATCAATCAAATTTTTTATTAATTGTGCCCTGTCTTCCTGCCTATCAAGCCCATCAGAAATTCTTATGCGCTGGCCAACCTTTAAGCATTTGGCATAATTATAACTTATTTCGATGGAATCCCAGCTGATTTTCTTAGGTCTTGCTGTCGGAGTTCTGTAACCGCATGTAGAACTTGGCAAAATATCCTTTGCCTCTGGAAATTCCACTAACCAGGACATTCTAAACTTATATGGCCTACCACCCGTGTAGCTTATTGTTGTTGTGTCTTTTGCCGCATCATAGCTTAGCGCAGTTATTAATCCTCCAAAATCAAGAGGAGAATCATGATTAGATGTCCTGTAATCTGTAATGTGTATTGGCTTGCGGAAATTGTTGTAAATGGGCACAAAGCGCGTATTTAACTGATCAAGAGATTGAATCGATGTCCAAAGAACATCTGCGTATGGCTGCACGGCTCCTGCAACAAAGTCTGGAGGGTTGTAAAACGGCAGAGCAATTAAATTGACTGTTCGAGGACGGACCGCACTATATATTATTAATCCATATCTCTCAGCAAAAAACGCAATAAAATCATCTAAGTCTTTTTTTACTGAGCTGTATCTAGGCTTGCTGAATTTTTCATAACTTATATTACCACAATACCCCGAGAATACGCTTTTTCCATTTTCATCCATAAATCCGCTGCCTTTTCCGTATGCATTTGTACCATCATTTAAATTGCCGGATGAGGTATCCCACGTCGTATAATTGGCGCCCCATGCCATGTTAAGATTCTGCAAAGCAATGAGCTCACTACCGCTCGGGATTGAAGAATAAGTATAAAGAGGTATTGCTGAATTTATTGTCAATGGAATCAATGTTTCTGATGCTGGCTTGTGCCTAAACCTTAAAAAATCCCTCATTGCATACTTGGAATATAATTTTTGGTCTGGATAGTCGATAACCGTGCCGCCGTACATGCCGCTTCCTTTTGCCCGGTATGGATTTTGCGACAATATTATATATCCCATATGGTCATGAGTAGTTGTCGCAAATCCAAAAACCCAATCTGCTTCCTCGACTGCATACATGAAATTCCAAGGGTTGCTTGACAAGGTTTTATTTGCTTGGTTTTCAATTGCATGCTTATAATTTGGCTCAAAAACGTCTGCATGAGTTCCTTGATATACAAGGTTGCTGCTTCCTGGCGGGCATTTTGCCCCTTCATACACATTCTTTACTTTCCATGGATAATCTGTTCTTACAGCTGAGCCTGACAATTGGTTGATTGCCTCAACAGGGAGTCTATCAAAGGGAAAATACCCATCTCTTGTATAGAATCCGTATGAGTATTGGCCGGCTGCATTCCATCCCCACGTCCTAAATCTCTGCATGGTCGTATTTAGCCAAAGAATATCAGGATTGCTTTTTTGGCGGGCATACTTTAATACGGCAGTATCTGATGGGGAAGGAGTATCATAGATTTGAGCCACCACGGGAGGAGTTGAATATGCCGCAGTTACAATCCCTCTAATATAATACCTAGGCATATTGTCATTAGGCAAGGCAATAGGTGCAAAGTCTTTTGGATAAACAGTATCATCACCTCCTGCGTATGTCCAATTTATTGTCCACCAGCTTAGTTTATTTCCTTTTGGATCGCCCCAAGTTAAAGTTCCACTTCCGTCAGGATTAGGGCCTAGATAATTTCCGACATCAAAATAATAAGAATTGTCTGTATTTCTCTTTGCAGCTGCTGAAGGATATCCCAGCCTATTTATCAGTTTCCAGCTGCCGTCGGAAGCAGAGTAATACCATTGCATTTTGCCGCCTGCGCCGAGTTGGCTTACATAGAAGTAAGTGATGTCAAAAGGCTTTAGTGAGCCAATATACAATGCATCGTTAATATTCTGAACAGTGACTTTGCGGTCGTCGACAACGTCTGACTGGAATGTAGTTTCTGCTTCCTTGTTCAAATTCTTGGAGAATTCACCGCTTGATTTTTGCAGATAAATTGCATCGTATTTTTGAACAGTGCCGTATGTGTCACCGCTTGTTGACAAGCTAATTGCCCTTGGGAAAAACGCATTTCCTTCCGGGTCAATAAACCACCACCTATTTCCTATTTTTTCTGTTGTAAAAACACCAGTCACCATATACCTGCTTCCTGTCTTTGGTGGAGTTCCTGCCTTTAGCATGCTTCCATCATCGGGGTTGGTATAAATTGTTGTCTCGGTGTTTGATGCAATCCTATACCATTTTTCACCATAGTTTGGATCTCCACTATCGCCTCTATCGATATCGGGATTAATGAGCTTTCCACTCAATCTTCCGTCAGTTGGAAACCTTGCAGTCGAATCTGTCATTGAATAAGTAGCTATCGATGATACTTTGCCGATGAAATTGACATTAACATTATTCACAGAGCTCTTGAGCCTTGTGTCGCCTCCAAACCTGCCAAGTGTTGATTGGACAGTTGTAGCTTCTGCAATATTTGATATTTGGGAAACAAAACTTGCATCGTCGATTGCTTTGATTGCAAAATAATATTTGGCGCTTGGCATCAATCCAGTCACCATAACGCTTTCCGTGCTGCCCGCCGGCAACGGGCTTTGCGATGATGCTTTTTCTGCCAAGGCAAAATTTTCGCTTGTTATCGGATTTGTCGAGTATCTTATGTCATAATCAGTTGCTTGTCCTTTATCAGCATCGTCGCCCGTGGCAGTAAATTTAAGAGTTGCAGAAGTTGCGCCGACGGAAGCCACGTTAAGGTCGATAATAGGATTTGGCCCTATAGTGTCTATTGCTGTTGTAGCTAGAGTCTGGTCCAATGAATTTGCAGTATTTCCGCTCAAGTCTTTTGATTTTATCCTGAAGTGATATGCAGTGCTTGGGCTCAGCTTTGTTAAAGACAGTGTATGGGTTGTTGTCATGGAGTTGTCTGATAACGAGGATCCATAAGCAGTCGATGCCCCATATTCGATTTGCGAATCAGAAAGTTCGTCTGTTGTCCACATAATTTTTGCGCTCGATTCAGTATTCTGGGAAACTATAATTGAGGATATAATTGGCGGACTTGTATCGGGTGTGGCTAATGTAGTAAAAAAATTATTGGACGAAATTGCAAGATTTCCAGAAGAGTCTCTTGATTTAACGCGAAAGTTATATGGGGTTGCTGGATTCAAGTCAGTGATTGCAGCTGAATGGGACAAAGTTAATTTCGAATCTGCGTTCATTGAAAAACCATAGGATGTATCCGTCCCATAATCGACCTGAGAGTCTGATGGCTCGTCAGTCAGCCAGTTTATTGTCACAGAATTATGCTGTATGTTCGATGCAGATATGCCTGATATTGAAGGCGCAGTCACATCAAGCGCAACTCCGGTAGAAAATTCAAAAAATGAATTTGATGCCACATCCCCCATATATTGCACAACTAATGTTGTTGCGTCAAGTTTTGCTGCTACAAAATCAGAACCAAGGTTTAAAAACGCCCCATCTTTTTTAACTGAAACTCCGTCAGCATTAAAGTTTTTTATTTTAAAAATTGGAGAGTGCCTTGTTATTGTTGAACCATCGATTGTGAAAGAAACCTGACTGTTGGTTGCTGACATTGCATAGGCTGCTTCTGATTCAACAAACCCGTCATTGTTTAAATCCCCGTCTTCATTTTTAAGCAGAGAGCCAACAGCCATCACTAAATTCGCAGGAGACCTATAATCTATTGTATACTTTTCAACTTCTGCGCTAGATGACAAGACAGTGGCATCAGGAGCTATTGTCGTGTACCAAATTATGTTTTCTGTTTGCCCAGGCGATATTAAAAACTGGCCGCTCCTAAAGCCAAGTATTGCTTGATAAGAATAAAGTGTGTCATATTGCCATGTTCCGGAGCGTATGAAGTGGCGCACCGTGGAAAATTTACTTGCAGTTGATACATTTCCTTTAACTTGCATCCATGAATCTATATTATACACTCTCTTAATATAGGTTTGCTCAGCTCCGTCATAGTACTTTAAGTAATTGTTTGTTACTCCAACTGCAAGCTTGAATGTAACCTGTGTAAAATTAAAAGGAGTAGCAAGATTGTTAACAAGCTTGTAGTCTTCTACGATTAACCCGCTCGGATAGATAGTATAGCTTATCAGATATGGAAGACCGTTTATTGCCACATTAGTCGTCAATTTTACTCTTGCCGGAGTATTTTCCGCTAAGGTCAAAGGATCTGCAGCATGGATCGAGTATATGTTGCCGCCGTTCCAGAAAAATTCCCATTGCAGCAAGATGCCAGAGAGCTGCAATGTTTTTGAAGGATCATTTTTTAAATCATACCAGTTTGTTATGCTGCCTCCTCTGCTGGAGTCAAATTTAATTTCAAATACCGCAGGTGCAATAATAGTTATGGCAGAGCCTTCATTAATTACTGATAATGCCGTATTAACTGCATCTGCTTTTACTTGAAAACCAGTTATAGATGGCTTCTTAAAATAAAGACCAGCGAGAACAAGAAGTAAAAATAAAAATATTACTATACCTGTACTGTAACCTCTTTTGAACATGTTTTTAACGTCTATCAATTATACATGTATATATATATTTATCTTTTATATCAGTAGATAACAAAGTGAATTCTTGATTATGAATATTCTAACAACAATAATAACCTTAACAGTCAAAATTAGTAGTTTTAAATAAATAAATTCGTCGACTTTGCGGCGACAATAATTTGTGCTCGGCATTTTTTGTCTGCCACTAAAAAATGCCGGGCATATTTAATGCTTTAAAGGAAGAGTTCAGTTGCGCTCTTGACGATAAAGAACAATCATATAGTAAAACTCTTGAATTTAGAACATATGTTTTAACTTTAAGGGCAGGTATACACCAAATTTCAGGAAGTTATCAGGAGAGTGCCAGTATTGGAAGTTTCACTGTGAGATACGATAATTTAGATATAGTTGCTAAGAAAGATTGATATATCGATCATATTTTCTATATTTAATTTAATAAAAATGTCCACCGCCCAAGAACTCGAACGTGGAAATTACTTCATCTACAACAATGAGCCTGTCAGGGTTTTAAGAAGGGAAGTGATTGTTGTCGGCACTCACTCCCACAGCAAGCTGAAATTCTACATTCAGGGACTGAATGAAAAAGGGGAAAAAACGGTCACTTTCCAACACACAGACAAGGTTGAAATCGTCGATATAATAAGAAAGCTGGGGCAAATCATATCCAAAACAAGCAATAAGGCGCAGGTAATGGACATGGTAACTTATGAGACTCTTGATGCAACTGCATCTTCTGAAGTATTAAATGAATTGAATGAAGGCGACAATGTGACTTTTGTTGAATTAAGCGGAAACGTCCAAATAATTGAGAAGAGATAGTTCCAGCCATGTCCAAAAAAACATCATTGAAGCAGTTCCTGATGAAATCAGGCAAATTCAGGAGGATGCAGGATTGCATTGAATCAATAATAAGCGGCAAAATCTATGTCAATAACGAAATAATCAATAACCCAAATTATTTTTTTAACCCGAAAAAGTCATTGGTGAAAACAGAGAATAAAAAAATAAAAAAAGCCAGGAAGCTTTACTTTCTCATGAACAAGCCAGCTGGCTATTTGTCCCAAAAGGCGGAAAGCGAGAAAACAATCTACGACTTATTAATTAAATTGCATCTTTCACAAGAGGAAATCCAGTCATTGTCTGCAGTCGGAAGGCTCGACAAGGACACTGAAGGGCTGATGATAATAACGAATGACGGAAAGCTTTCTGACTTCATAATGCATCCAAAAAATGAAATAATAAAAAGATACAATGCAGTCCTTGAAAATCCAGCAGCCAACGACAGCTTAAAACTGCTCGAGAAAGGAGTCATAATTGAAATAGATGATGCCAAATACAAGACAACAAAATGCAGGATAAAAAAAGTAAAGGAAAATGAGGTTTACATTTCCATAACAGAAGGCAAGAAAAGGCAGATTAGGAAAATGTTTGAAACAGTTGGCAACAAAGTTGCTTATCTGAAAAGGGTTTCAATTGGCGGATTGGCTTTGGGAAACCTGAAAGCCGGCGATATAAAGGAAATAAGCAGGCAGGAAATACTGGAAAAGCTTGAAATATAACTGTTTCAGTAACGTTTATAAACGAAGTTTATTTCTCAAATGTTACAGCGGGGTAGGGCAGAGTTTTAGGATTTTGTCCTAAACGCCTAATCAGGAGTGCCCGATGGGCTCATAACCCATAGGTCGTTGGTTCAAATCCAGCCCCCGCTATTTTATGATTATGGAAGAGATTAAGGGAGACATCTTCCTTAAACTACAATTATTAGTCCTATTATGGACTTTTTTAGTGATTGTGGTTTTTGGAGGAGCAGGATTTTTATCCAGACTTTAAGTTTTTCAAGACTTAAATTTGGATGTTCCGGTGTGGAACCTTAAATATTACAGTGGGATAATGGATGCATTTTAGCACTTTATCTCACAATTTTTATAAACAATGCAAAAAGTATTTATATACACTTTCTAAACTAATTTATTAGATTTAAATGAAAGAACAAACCAGGAAATTATCATGGTTTCAAAAGGTCATATTAGGCTATATTGTACTTTTAGGTTTTCTTTCTCGTTTAACACCTGCTTTATCGGAAGGTGATTTATATGGTGGCATTGCGGAAGGGCTTGGTTCTGGTTTTGCGTTTCTTTCAATTACCTACTTTTTTATGTGGTTATACAATAAGTATATTGCACCAAGAATTAATGTTACAAACAAAACCCTCAAGAAATCTTGGTTGATTATACAAATAATTACAGTTTGTCTTATCGCATTTTGGTTAATTTTATTCATCTTTGGTCCAAAAATACTATAATATGGCGTATTCTAAAGTAAGAATACCACTGGACATCTTCAGGTCATATTTATAAAGGAAGAATTCTTGCATTTTGGAAAAAGAGAACACGCAAAACTGCCAAATAATGCTTTTTGGTCTTCGACACGAAAATCAATTACGCAGTTTCGCTTAACATTCTCTTTTTCTTGTGCTCCAAAGTTTTGATAAAATAAAAAATTTGGAGGTTGGTTAAAATGAACAAAGAAATTGCTGAATGCGTTGGCTTATGGCTAGCTGAAGGGGATGATAAGTGCAATAATGAAATTACTTTTACTAATAATCAGTTTGAGCTAATTGAATTTTTTCATAAAAATATCAAGAAATTGTTCTCAAATCATAAATTCAATATAAGAATCTATGTTTATACTCCTACTGGCGAAAATGTAGCAGTTCCGTTAGAAGTTACTAAAATAAACAGTTATATAGATGAGAGGGCAACAAAGCCTTATTACATTTGGAGATTAGCTTCTGTAGAATTGAATAAAAAATGGAAGAATATCGCAGAATTGTATAAAAATAATCCAACTTTCTATCCAGACATTTTAAGAGGATTTTTTGCAGGAGAAGGTAGTATAAAATCATGTTCCCATAATAGTAGATCGGTAATGATTTCTCAATTACCTAGCATTTTCTTAGAAAAAATCCTTAATTATCTTAAAATAGATTTCAATTATAACTCAGGAAATAGAAGCTATTTTATAACCCATTGGGATAATTGGGAAAAATTAGCCAATATAAAAGTAGCTGATTTACACACAATTAAAAAAGAAAAATTTTGGAGAATTTACAGTGAATTCAAAGAGAGGCACTATAAAAGTCATCACATAAAAAATAGTCTTCTAAAAATGTTGATTTATCCATATATGACGTCTGAACTCGCAATTAAGTTTAATAGAACAGAAGCTAGACTTCAAGACGTATTAATTGATTTAAAAGAGAAAGGTATTATCAATAATTTTAGGTCTGGCAGTAAAAGTTACTGGATAAGAAGGGACCAACATATTATAATAATCTCGAAATTGAAGCTGAGCTACCTCAATTATTTGGTTGATTCTAACAAATCCACTATGGAAATAGCAAAGTATTTTAATGTAGATTTTAAATCATCTTTCAGAAGACTTAAAGAATTGGAAAAATTAGATTTGGTTAAAAGAAATAGTGATAAAAAATGGAAAAGACTTAATTCGCATAAAAAGGTGATTGTTTTATGACTACAGTCTGCGGGATTGATGAGGCAGGCAGAGAGCTTTAAAGGCTCGCCTTAAGGTCCCATCATTGGTCCCTTGGTAATGTGTGGTTTTCAGATAGAAGAGAAACAAGAAACCCAGTTAAGGAAGATAAAAGTAAAGGATTCAAAGCTTTTAACTAGAGAAGAAAGGGAAGGCCTGTACACTAAAATCCTTAAAATCTCACATAAATATAAGCTTATTATAATTAACCCACAGGAGATTGATAAGGCAGTGAGAGGACATGATGGTTTAAACCTAAACTGGCTTGAAGCAGATAAATCGGCAGAAATACTGGATAATTTGAATCCAAATAAAGCGATTATCGACGCTCCTGGAAATAATATTGAAAAATATAGGGTATATCTCTTGAAGAAATTAAAAAATAAAGACATTAAATTAGTTCTGGAGCACAAAGCAGACTTAAATCACCCAGTCGTCAGCGCTGCTTCTATTCTGGCCAAAGTTACAAGGGATACGGAAATAGAGCTGCTAAAAAAAGAGCTGGGCATAGATTTCGGCTCCGGGTACATGACAGACCCAAAAACAGTTGAATTCCTAAAGAACAATTATGAAAATTATCCTGAAATTTTCAGGAAAAGCTGGTTTCCATATCAGAATTTGGTTAACAAGAAATTCCAGAAAAGTTTATCTGACTTCACACAATTCCTAAAAGAAGAACAGAAGCACAAAAGCCATACTTTGGAGGATTTGAAAAAACTTGAAGATTTCGGCTTTCATTTTAAAAAGCCAAAATCAGAGCATGAGCTAGCGGTCATGAAAGGGCCTTGCACGGTTATTCTTTATAAGAATGGAAAATTATTGGTGCAGGGAAAGGAAGAAGCTAAGAGGAATGTGGAAAAACTTTTAGGATTATAATAATTTAAGTTTTAAGCAAAAAAATTTATAGATGTTCCATTATACGCTCTTTTGGCTGGAGTTCTGTAATGTCCATCGTATTCCCCATCATAATCCCTTAATAATCCACGCAAGCGCTCCTTTGCCCTGAAAACTCTTGACTTGACAGTTCCAACAGGGCATGCCATAACACTAGCAATTTCTTCTAGAGGCATTCCTTCAACTTCACTCAACAAAAGCGCTTTGCCAAAATCTTCAGGAATTCGGCGCATTGCGCGCTCCAAATCTGTATGAACTTCCATTGTGCTGCTATCATAAGCTGGTGCATCATAGAACATCGGAACATCGTGGTCGGGAACACCAGTTTCAGCATTAGCAGTTTCCCGCTCTCTTCTATGGTATTGTGTCAAGAAATTATTTCTCATTATCTGAAACAACCAAGCTCTCATGTGTGTCCCGAGCTGAAATTTATCCTGAAATCTGAAAGCTCTAAAATAAGTTTCCTGCACTAAATCATCAGCTTCAGAAGGTTTTCTCGTTAAAAATATGGCAAAATTGTACAAATTATCCATATGCTGCAATGCCTCTTTTTGAAACGTAGTATTTGCGGGGTCAGCATAGTGAGAATTACTTCCGTTGCGATACGGAGCCCTGGTTACTCTAGTTCTCTTAGGAACATCCACCGCTATATTTTCAAGAGAATCTGCAGGCATTTACTATCCTAATTTTGATTACTACCATTTATATATTTTGTTTTAATTGCAAATTTATTGCACAAATGTTAAACTAGCCAGTAGTATTTTTCAAAACCAAAACTTTTATATAACATCTAATTCCAAAATTCCTCAATGCACGACATAATTAAAAAAGACATACTTGCTGTCTTGAGTGAATTGGTTGAAATTCTAAAAGTGAGGGAAGATGCTGATATAATTCAAATTAAGGAATTAAGCAACCACGTCATTCATAATGCCAGCGTTTTTCAGGATGAAGACAGCATTTCTGTTGCCATCTTAATCTATGCCTTGTCAAAGATAATTGAAAGAAAACAAAGAGATCTTGACTACAATAAAATTTTGAGCATGCTAAATTCCAGCATTTCAAATTTAAAGAACAACGATGATGACATGTTCAGAAAGTCGATAAAAAGCATTTTCAGCTTCATAAAAGTAATGGATGAAAAAATAAAGATGTACATTCACGAAGTTATAAACCAGGCCCAGATAAAGAAAGGTTGCAAGCTGTGCGAGCACGGGATTTCCGTTGCAAGAGCTGCAGAAGTGCTTGGCATTTCCCAATGGGATCTGATGCATTATATAGGCAAGACAACATTGATTGACCAGTTCAGCGAGCCCGTGAATGTTGCAAAAAGACTGAAGTTTGCGAGGAGCCTGTTCCAATGAAATCGTTAATATTTGACGCAGGGCCTGTGATAAGCTTGGCAATGAACAACCTTTTGTGGATACTCGAGCCTTTGAAAAAGAAATTTGGCGGAAAATTCTACATTACAGAAGCAGTTAGAAAAGAAATTGTTGACAGGCCACTCGAAACAAAAAAATTCAAGTTTGAGGCAATTCAAGTTGAAAGGCTGATAGAAAATGGAGTGCTTGACATTATTGACAATGATTTTATAAGGGAAAAAACCCCAAATTTGCTTAACACAGCCAATGAAATTTTCAAGGCATACTACAATTACATCAATATTGTGCATTATGCTGAAATATCTGTTATAGCGGCTGCGATCAGCTTAAATGCCGATGCTGTTGCCATAGACGAAAAAACTACAAGATTTCTGATAGAAAATCCAAAAATGATTGTTGAAATCCTGAAAAAGACATTGCACACCCCAATAAGCATAAGCGAAAGTAATTTAAAAGAGTTTAATGCAGTGGTCAAGGACGTAAAGGCGATACGCTCTATAGAGCTTGTGACCATGGCTTATGAGACTGGATTATTGGATAATTACATAACAAAACTGCCTGATGCAAGAAAAAACCTGCTGGAAAGCGTGCTATGGGGAGTAAAACTAAACGGATGCGCAGTGTCAAAAGAGGAAATAGAGCAGATAGTAAGGATAGAGGCAAAATGAAGCATAATCATGAAACAGAATCAAAAATTGAAACTTCCCTGAACCAATCAACTAACAATGCCAGCCCTACTTTCTGCGTTGCAATGCTTAAAAACGGCAGCACGGTAAAAATTGAAGGAAAAGCAGAGGAATTCCTGCAGACAATCAAAGAGTCTGATTTTGCATGGGTTAATGTTCAGGTTGATGATTTGAAGGAAAACGGAAGCAAGGTTGCTTCCATGCTTGGATTCACCCCATCAATTATTCATGAGCTTGTATCGCAAAGATTTTCAGGCTATGACGACCACACAACAGAGATCGGGCTGATGCTTCCGGCTGTCAGGGTCACAAAGCTTGATGTTGAGATAAACAAGCTTATAATTTTGATGAAAAATAATCTGATTGTCACAATCCACGGCGAGCATGTCACAAGGCTTGTAAAGTTTGCGAGGTATGCAGTCACATCCTTCAAAAAAGTGCCAAAAAACCTGGATGATGTGGATAAAATATCGCTTGTTTTGATAAGGATTCTTGACGAGAACAATGAAAGGAACTTTGACGGGATAAGGGCAATACAGGAGCAGGGGGAAGAAATAAGCAAGTATCTGATACAGCCAACGTTTCCACGGCAAGAACTAGGCAATGACATATACAAAATGAAGCATGCATTGATTTCTTACCTTGAGGCATTGTGGGCTTCTTTGGATGTTGTCCATTACTTAAGATACGGAGACGCTGAATTGATAACAGACGACCCCATCATCTTGCAAAAAGTAGGGATGTTAAGCACAGACTTGACAAGACAAATCTCAATAAGCGAGCAGATGTCCACAGTACTTGCTTCTGGACTGGAAGTTTTACAGAGCATTTACAACAACCAATTACAGATGCTGAATAACCGGCTTGCTCTGATTGTTGTTTGGCTTACAGTATTAGGCACAGTTGTGCTTGTTCCTAATACAATAGCAACTATACTGAGCATAGGCCACATATCCGATAAGGTAACCCTAACTACTGTAGTAGTGATTCTTGTAACCTCAACTCTGGTATCCGCTATTCTGGCTTACCTGTATGGAAAAAAATTATTATTGCCTCCAAAACTAAGCTGAAATTTGCATAACTTTTATATACCTCATTTTATTCTTTACTTCTGGGTGGTATGTTCAAGAACAAGTAAGTAGAAATTTTATGTATGTTGTTCTTGAATGTCAAAAATTCCATGTTACGAATACATTAAGGAATTTTTGAGCATGCTCGGAAATCCTCGATAAATTGCAAAGCAATTTTCGATGGTGCTCGGAAATTATAAATTTCCGACATTTTGCAAATGTTGATATGTAATAAAAATTTCCGGCATTATTTCGAAGCCACAACAAATAATAATGGATATTGTGGGTGAGTATATGTTAAAAGGCCAAATCATTTCTGGGGAATTTGGGAGGATAATTGCAAGGCAAAAATCCGGGCAGTCTATTGAAATTGGAGAATTATTAATCGCTGATTCAAGTGACGGGAAAATATTGATGCAAGTTTATGACTTAATCTATGGAAGCCAGATTTCGCAGCAGAATCTTGAGATGATTTCTGGAATGAAGCTTGAGGAAAACACCGAATTCGAGCTTTTTGACGCAAATTTGAGGAGTTACATGCTTGCAATGATGAAAAGCCTTGTAACTATAAAGGATAAAAATGCCTTCGTAAGCAAAGCCCTGCCAAGTGTTTTTTCTGAAGTGAAAGAAATTAATGAGAATGACCTAAGCTTTTTGACAAAACCGAGAAATCCGCTGTTTGTCGGCAACTTAAGAAGCGGCTCAAAAGTGCTTGATGTTCCCATATATCTTGACGGCGAAAAGGTTTTTTCGCACCACATTCTGATAGCGGGCACAACAGGAAGAGGAAAAAGCGTTTTGGTGTCAAACTTGTTGTGGAATGCCATCGGAAGAAATTACGGGATTTTGGTGCTTGACCCGCATGATGAGTATTATGGAAGGAACAAAATTGGGTTGAAAGACCATCCAAACAAGGAGAACATTGTTTATTACACGTCCAGGAATGCGCCAATAGGCACAAATACTCTGAGAATCAACCTTGACATCATAAAGCCGTTTCATTTTGAAGGCGTGATTGATTTCAGCGATGCGCAAAGGCAGTGCCTGAACATCTACCATAAGGAATTTGGCGACAAATGGATAGAAGCCGTAATTCTGGAAAAAGATTTGGGCATCGGAAAAGTGTTTAAAGACGACACAATGGCTGTTGTAAAAAGAAGGCTGCTGTATCTGCTTGATTTGGAATTTTCCAATAGCCAATTATTCTGCAATGGCGTTTTTCAACTGAACTCGGGCTTTGCAACAATAAGCGACATATGCAAACACCTTGAGGAAGGAAGAATTGCTGTAATTGACACCTCAAACTTTTCAGGGGCGGTTGAATTGCTTATCGGAAGCCTGATTGCAAACGAAGTTTTTAACAGGTATAAATTTTACAAGATGAACGGAAATTTAAATGACAAGCCTGTTGTTTCAATTGTCTTGGAAGAGGCCCCAAGGGTGCTTGGAAAGGAGGTTTTGGAAGCAGGCCCAAACATATTCTTAACAATTGCAAGGGAAGGACGCAAATTCAAGGTTGGACTGACCGCAATAACTCAGTTGCCTTCTTTGATTCCCAGAGAGATACTTGCAAACATGAATACCAAGATAATTCTTGGCATTGAGATGAAGCCTGAACGCCAAGCAATTATTGAAAGCGCTTCACAAGACTTAAGCGACGATGACAGGACAATAGCTTCTCTTGACATTGGAGAAGCGCTGATAACAAGCAATTTTGCAAAATTTGTGACTCCGATAAGCATTCCATATTTTGAGGATGCTGTTAAGAAAACTTTGAAAGGAAAGGGGGAAATTGCGATGGAGTTTAGCGAGCTGGGGTAAAATGAAATTCGCGCATCTGGCAGACTGCCATATCGGTTCATGGAGAGATCCAAAGCTTAGGGATACAAGCACACTGGCTTTCAGCAAGGCAGTTGACAAGTGCATAAAGGAAGAAGTGGACTTTATTCTTATAGCAGGAGACTTGTTCAACACGTCATTTCCAAGGCTTGACAATTTAAAGGCAGTTGTAATGAAATTCAAGCAGCTGAAAGACTTGAGCATTCCTGTTTACATTGTGCCTGGCTCTCACGACTACAGCCCAAGCGGCAAGACCATTCTAGACGTGCTGGAAGAAGCCGGATTGTTTGTCAATGTTTTCAAGGGAACTGTTGAAAATGGAAAACTGAAGCTGAATTTTACAACTGACAAAAAAACAGGCGCCAAAATAACAGGGATTCTCGGAAAAAGAGGGGCTTTGGAAAAAGCGTATTACGAGAAGTTAATCATAGACAATCTGGAAAAAGAAGATGGCTACAAAATCTTTTTGTTTCATTCCGGAATTGACGAGCTTAAGCCAAAGGAAATGGAGAATATAATCTCGCAGCCGTTGTCATTGCTGCCAAAAGGCTTTGACTATTACGCAGGGGGGCATGTCCACATTGTTGATGACAAGCAGATTGAAGGCTATGGAAGGATTGCATATCCAGGACCGCTGTTTCCAAATTCTTTTGCTGAACTGGAGAAGCTGGAGAGGGGCGGATTTTACATTGTTGAAAATGAAAATGTTAGATGGGAGCCGATACAGATTTACAATATTGCAAAACTGGATGTTAAATGCGACCATATGACCCCAGACGAGATAAAAAATGATATTTTAACCCATTTTAAGAATAAGGAGTTAAATAACACAGTTGTATTGATAAGGCTTCATGGAATTCTGGAGTCAGGGAAACCAAGCGACATTGACTTCAGGGAAATCTTTAATTTTCTTTATGACAAATCAGCGTATTTTGTGATGAAAAGCTCGCATGCAGTTACATCAAAAGATTTCGAGGAGATAAAAACAGATGCAGGAAATGTGGAAGATATTGAGTCATTTTTGATTAAGGAGCATCTTGGCCAGATTAAGCTGGAAAATTTGACATTGGAGAAAGAAGAGGAATTAATAAAAAGCCTAATGAAAACATTATCAGCTGAAAAGCAGGAAGGCGAGACAGTGCCTGATTTCGATAGAAGAGTAAGGGAGGAGGTTGGAAGGATTTTGGAGATGGAGTTGTAAGTATTAAAACCAATTTAAAATGAGAATAAAAGCAAGTCTTGATGAAATGCTTAAACATATAGGTACGCCAAAAGTTTATGAATTTGTTGATGGCTTTGGTCCTTTTGGTGTTGTTGCACAGCAACGTGGCCTTAAAGTTGATAGTGATGAGGAGCAAAGATATAAAACATTTCTCCTGAGAATAATTAATTCTATCCCACAAAATCCATCACGACTGTATGACAATATTGATATGGTTTTAAGAACATTCACTATAAGCCATGTGCAATTAGACAGATTGCTACATGAATTAATATACAATGCAATTTGTCATGGAAATCAATTTGCAAAAGAACTAAAAATTGCTGTAAAAATTTTTGATGGACCAACGGGATATATAGTTTCTATTGAAGATCAAGGTCAGGGTTTTGATATTAAAGAAGTATTATCAAAAGGATTATACGAGCGTGGAGGTGTAGGCATGCTGGATTTGCAGAATAGTCCTTTTTACTGGGATTTCCAAGGTAGTCAATTAAACCTACTTAATGTCCACAATCCTGCTAAAAAAATCTGGCTTGGTTTATCATACTTAGGAAGAAAATTAACAGGTTAAAAAACTTATCCAACCAATCTCAAAATTATCTCATTAACCTCTTTAGGAGTTGCTTTTCCCCTTGTTTTTTTCATTACAGAGCCGACAATAAAGTTCAGCGCTTTTGCCTCCCCTTTTTTGTAGTCTTCTATAGCTTTTGGGTTTTCTTCAATTGCTTCCTTGCAGTATTTTTCCAGCTCAGAAATGTCAGAAACAGCTTCTAGTTTTTCTTTTTTAATGTATTCTTTAACGTCAAATAGTTTTTCAATAAGTTTTTCCAAAATTTTAGAAGCAACATTGTCTGTTATTTTTTTATTTTCGACTAATTTTAATAAATCAATAATGTGCTTTTCATCAATTTCTACTTCATGCAATTCTTTTTTGTTGTAATTCAAGACTCTGACAAGCTCTCTTCTCAGCCATTTTGCAGCAAGAATTGGGTTAATTTCCTCTGCAACTTTCTCGAACATTTCTGCCAATCCTTTTTCAGCAGCAATAATCTCAGCGTCTTCTTTCTTTATCTTGTGCTTTTCAACAAATTTCCTTACTTTGTCTTGAGCAAGTTCAGGCATTTCTTTTTTTATTTCCTTAACCAATTTGCCTGTTATTTCAACAACAGTCAAGTCTGTGTCAATTATATATCCGTAATCCTCCTCTGTTTCCTTTTTTCTCAAAGTAAATGTAATCCCTTTTTCTGAGTCCCATGCCCTTGTTTCCTGCTCGATTTTTTTATGGTGGCTTGTTTCATCCTGCTGCCTGCTTACTTCATACATCAAGGCCCTTTCAATTTCCTTGAATCCTGTTATATTTTTTATCTCAACCCTTGCATAATCGCTTTCCTTGATTGAAACATTAGCATCAGCTTTTATTATTCCATCATTAATGTCAAAAATTTCAAGGTAATTCAGAACTGTTATTAATTGCTTCATGAAATCCCTTGCCTCATCAGGAGATGCCAAATCAGGCTCTGTTACTATTTCTACCAGTGGATTGCCGCTCCTGTTGTAATCCACCAAGACATATTGCGATTCTTTCAGGCCTGCAGGATGAATTAATGATGCAGGATCTTCTTCCATGTGTACCCTTGTAATGCCGATTTCTTTGCCGTCTCTTAGTTTTAAGATTCCTTGCTTGCCAAGGGGTATTTCGTATTGAGAAATCTGGTAATTCTTAGACATGTCCGGATAGAAATAAGATTTTCTTGAGAATATCAGTTCAGGAGAAATTTCGCAGTTTAAAGCCAAGCATAATCTTAACGCAAACTCAACTGCTTTTTTGTTCAGGACAGGCTTTGAGCCCGGCATTCCCAGGCATGTTTCGCAAGTTCTTGCATTCGGCTCTTCGCTTCCATGAGTTGGGCAGGAGCAAAATAATTTTGTTTTTGTGTCCAGCTCTGCATGGATTTCAAGTCCGATTACTATATCGTTTGTGAAGTGTTTCATTTGAACCCTTCTCCATAATAATTCGGGACTATCAGCTTAACGTTAGGTCTTTTTGCATACTCCTTGATTTTGTCCCTTGGCAACCCAGCCCTTATGGTATTTTGGCTGCGAGGCTCTCTTTTACCTCCAATGTCTGAAATAACTACCCAGTCCTCAGCAGAATACCTTGGCTGATATTCAATAAGCACATCAACTAAATCCGTGTCCTTATACCTCATGTATTTTCCGCTATTTATCATTTGCATCAAATCTTCCTGTATCTTCCAGCTGATATCATGGGCATGGGCAGTAGTTGTTCTGAGTAAAGTAATTGCAATTAATCCTCCGATGAAATCTCTCCTGTTCATTTCCCATGCTCCACTGCGCTTCCCAATTGTATCAGTTTTCCTTCCTGCAGGTGGTCTGCAATCAAAAGCATTCCGATCGGAAGGTTTTTTTCAAAGCCGACTGGAACGTTCAGGTGCGGCAGCCCGGCAACATTTGGACTTACTGTCATGATGTCTATCATGTAATGCTGCAGCGGGGTTAATTTTTCAATATCCTCAAATCTTGGAGGCAGAATTGAAGCTGTCGGCGAAATCAATGCATCAAACTTTTTGAATGCTTTCTTGTATTCATTAATCATCAAAGTCCTCACTTTCATTGCTTTAAGATAAAAAGCGTCCCTGTAGCCCGCCATTCTTGCAAATGTGCCTAGAATGATTCTTCGCTTTGCCTCATCGCCAAAATTATTGCTCCTGACTTTTGTGAAATACTCATTAAAAGAGCCTTCAAGCTTTTCAACTGCGCCATAACGCATTCCGCAGAATTTTGCAAGATTTGTGCTTGCCTCGCTTGTTGCAATCATGTAATAAGTGGCAATGCCGTATTTTATCGGCAGTTCCAGCGAAATTTCCTCTGCTTTTGCGCCTTCCTCCTCAAGCTCTTCAATTCCATTGCAGACATTTTTTTCAACTTCCCTTTCAACTCCCTGACCAAATGCCTCCTTTATAATGCCAATTTTCATTCCCCTGATTGGCTTTTTAAGATATTTTTCATAATCATCAGTCTTAACATTCAATGAAGTGCTGTCTTTTTTATCGTAGCCGGAAATGACATTCATCAGCAATGCAGCGTCCTCAATTGTTTTTCCTATTGAGCCTATCTTGTCCATTGAGTTTGAAAAGTCAATCAATCCATATCTTGATACTCTTCCATATGTTGGACATAATCCATAAACTCCGCAAAAGGAAGCTGGCTCCACAATTGAGCCTCCGGTAGATTCGCCTAATGCAATATGATTGCTTAATTTTTGGGTCAATCCAGCTGCCCCGCCACTTGAGCCGCCGCAGCTTCTTTCACTATCAAAAGGGTTTTTTGGAATTTTGAAGCCCTTGCCAACATTGACGCTGAAGCCTCCAAACCCAAACTCATCCTGGGAAGTTTTGCCTATTATTATGCCGCCTTCCTCCTTTACTCTTTGGATTACAAATGCATCAAACAGCGGCTTGTAGTTTTGAAGAATTTTGGAGCCAGCAGTTGTCTCAACATCCCTGACGCAGATAGCATCCTTTGCAGAAACTGCAACCCCAAGCAGTTTCTTGTTTTTTATATCTTTGTTTTGCTTTAGCTGGATTTTTATTTCCCTTGCAGAATCCAATGCCTGCTCTTCGGAAATTGTGTTTAGGTAATTATGTTCTTTGTTTATTTCCTTACATTCTTCTATTAATCTATATGTATGCTCAACAATGTCAATTTCCCCATCCTTCACTTTTTTTATGAAATCATGGACACTTTCCATCAAATCGCCTTTGGTCCCCTGAAATAGCCGTCTTTCTTGTGCTCTGTCAATGACAAGGAATCATCCTGGGAAAGGCACTTTTCTTCATTGTCTTCGCGCATTGCATTCTTCAGCTCAACAGGCTGGAAGCTTGGCTTAACATTGTCTGTATCAATCTCCTTTAATTTAGAAAAGAATTCCAAGGCTTCCTTCAGCTGGGGCAAAAATTTTTTTATTTCATCATCATTCAGCTTTATTCTTGCAAGCTCGGCAACGTGCTCCAAAAGCTTCCTGTCAACTTCCATAGAACAATAATTTTATTTATTGTTTATATATTTTGCCTAGAGCCCGAATGCATTTTCAAATTCCTTCATCTCCCTCAATTTCTGCAATAACCCATGCCCCTTGTCAGTTATAATGACATAATCAAAGTTGCCCTTTTTCACCTTCTTTACAAGGTCTTTCTGCACCAAGTCATCGATATAAGTCTTCATCTGCCCATGCGACATATTTGACTTGTACATCAGATGGGTGGGCTTTATCTGCCCGCCTTTGCTTACTATGGAAGAGAGCATATCCCCTATGATGTCAACCCTTGTTCTTTTCCCTTCCATGTTTGAGCACCGTGACGAAAGCCACCAATAATATGATATACCCTATAAGCTGTATCACCTCCCCTGCAACATAAAAATGTTTTGTAAAATTCACAAACATGAAAAAAAGCTGGCTTAAGGCTATTACTGAAAAGCTGGCTGCAAGCATTCCCGAAGTCTTTTTTTTGTTTTTCCTGTAATTCTGGTAGTATCTGTTGGAAATTACTCCCAATAGGATAAAACTTGTCAGGTAAAAGACATAATACTCCTCTTTGCTGAAGAAAATGGATATTACAATGAAATATATCATCAAGATTACATTTGCTTTGGATTGCTTTTCATATATAGAGTACAGCACGAAAAACCCAAGCAGGGTAAACAGCCTGTAGAGGAACAGGCCGCTGGCAGCAAGTATCTCAGATGATTTCAGTATGACTTGGGTGTATTCAATTGAGCCTACAATCTGAGTATGAAGCACCTGGTAATATATTGTGAAATTAATCAGTATCTTTGAAAAAAATGACAGTGCAATCAGATAGAATGAAAGCGCAAGATACAGGTAATTCCTGCTCTTCTTTATTCTGTAGTATCTTGTGGCAAAGATTGCTATGGACAACAGTACCAGCAAGGCGATAGCATCGATGAAAATGTCTTTCCCCCAGAACCATTTCGGGCTGAAAACAACCTTCACCATGCAGACAGCTCTGAATTCATGCTTTATAAAGCTTATGAAAGATACTTTCAGAAGTAATGTTCACATTGTATATAAACATGGGATATATTCTTTTTTCAAATCTAACCAATAACGAGGTGATGCTTTGAAGGCTATTGAAACATCTCATCTCAGCCCCAGGCTGTGGCAATCCTCTTGCCTGGGGCGAACACCTCCTTATAGACTTTAATTCTTTACCTGACTAGTTCCCTTCTCCTTATTTTGGAAACAAGCCTTTCAAGAGTGTCAATCTTTCGCATCAATTCCAACTTTTCCCTGTCCATTTCAAGCAGGTGCCTTGCAAACTTTGTCAGCTCAAAGTCCTCTTTTTTGATATTTCTGCCTATCTCAACAAATTTAGTTATTTCCTCTGTTGTCAGATTTAATCTTGAAAGAATTTCAGCAACTTTTTTTCTTAATTCAGTGTAATCTTGCGTGTCTTTCTTTAAGGCTTCCCTGTTGACTTCCAGGTCTTTCTGCAATTCTTCTTCAAATTTCTCTAGAATTTTTCTTTGCAATTGCCCTTTCAATAGCTTGAACTCAACCAATTCCTTTCCAAAATCTTCCCTTAGATTTTTTATAACAGTTAGATTTTCCCTGAAGTTTTTCAGGAACTCATCCTGCAATTTTTTGTTTTCGCTTAGCTCTTTTCTTAATGCTTCCAGTTCCAGCTTTAAATCAGAAACAATCCTGCTGTTTTCTTCTACATTTTTATTTATTGAATCTATTTCCTCTTTTGTTTTCATCAAGTCTTTTATTTTCTGGAGCATTTTAAATTTTCCTCTGAATTTCTACTAGATACAGGTAAGGAAAAAACCCGAATGGAATAGAACAGCTGTCTGCATTAAATTTTGTTGTATATGTGGAATTTCCAACTGCAATCTCGCCTTCCAATTCTGCTAAATCTTTCCCAAAAACATCAAGCAACCACGCCTCGGATAGTATAAACTCCCCTTTGAATGTACCTTCCCTGAATTCTGCAAATTTCTCGCGCAGCTCCATAACCAACGGGCCATCAATTGGTAAATGAACCTCATAGTATATATGGGAATTTCTGGCATTGGGCGGCAAATCATAGAGGCCTAAGTTGAGAGAGCCATCTTTTACACTAAAAGGCCTTATTTTTGCATTTACAAGCTCTCTTTCTTCTCTTCGAAATAATGCCGGAATAGGGATAGCTTTTACCAAATCTGCCAAACTTTTGCTTCCAGTTGAAACATTCATAGTAATCACAAAACAAATTATTCTTTATAATTTTTTCCTTTTCAATAAGTACTCTCTCACTTTTAATACAGCTCTTCTCCTAAACTGCTTGACTTCTTCACAATTTTTTATCTCGCCATAGGTTTTATTAATTCCTTCTGGCATGAATATTGGGTCGTGGCCAAAGCCAAAATTACCTCTAACTTTTTCTGCAACCTTTCCTTTTTCTTCACCCAGAAAGCTTATTGGCTTTTTTCCATGCTCGCAATAGGCAACAGCGCTTTTGTAAGTGCATTCCCTGTTTTTTATGCTTTCCATCAGCTTGATTATTCCTTGCAACCCTATTCTTTTATGTATATAAGAAGAGCAAGTGCCTGGAAAATCATTCAATGCCTTGATAAACAATCCAGAATCCTCAACAACAACATTTTTTTTCAATTTATTTGCGAGCATTTCTGCAGACGATCTTGCAATTTCTTCAGGATTGTCACTTCTTATTTCAGGATAAGAAATTTTTATGTGATTGACCTTGATTTCCGACCCCAGAATTTGCTTAAATTCCTTTACTTTGCCAGGATTGCTGGTTACGAAGTTGATTGTGGGTTTTGGCATACCTTGCCTTACTTTTAATTGATTTATAAATCTTTATGATTATACTCCAATCTATATATTGGAATAGCACTGGACACTGGACATTCTTGTGTGAAATATTTAAAGTAAATCAATATATATTTAAAGACTAAAGATGGAACATTATAAAAAAATGGGGGAAAAAAGGGGTATAGAGTGGACTGATTCTAGTTGGAATCCTGTAACGGGATGCACTAAAGTAAGCGCTGGATGCGCTTTTTGTTACGCTGAACGCCTTGCAAAAAGATTGCAGATGATGAATCCAAATGGCAAATACAGAAATGGTTTTAAACTAACTCTACATGAAAAGGATATAGAATTACCATTGCGATGGAAAGAACCTAAAACAATTTTTGTTAATAGTATGTCGGATTTATTCCATGACCAAGTGCCATTTTCTTTTACTAAGAAGGTTTTTGACACTATGGAAAGAGCAAATTGGCATACTTTCCAGATTTTGACCAAAAGACCACATTTAATGAGGCAGTTTACGAATGAATATTATAAAAAAATACTGCCAAATGTATGGCTTGGAACTTCCATAGAAAATGATAAAGTTTTATATAGGTTAAACGAATTAAAAAAAGTTAAAGCTGCAATAAAATTCATCAGTTTTGAGCCTTTAATAGGACCAGTGGTCAAAGTAAACCTAAAAGGCATACATTGGGCTATAGCTGGTGGAGAATCCGGTCCTCATCATAGACCAATTAAGAAAGAATGGATTCATGAAATAAGAAAACAATGCAGGAAATATGGAACTGCATTCTTCTTCAAGCAATGGGGGGGATTGACTTCTAAATCAGGCGGAAGAACTTTAGATGGAAGAATCTATGATGAGTATCCAGAAGAACCTTTACTTAAGGTAAAAATTTAAAATGACATGGTTAGATAAACAAATTAAAGATTTACTCGACACTTCTTCTAAATTTAAGAGTGAAATTCAGAAAATAGAGAACATCGATCCAAATATATGCAACGATTTCGAGGAAGCTACTCCATTAAAATTAATTTTCTTTAATTATACTTTGAATATTTATTCCAGCATAATTCATAAATATATCCAAAGCAAGAAATTCTTTGAAAATATGTTTTATATAGATATGTTTGCAGGGACTGGCTTAAATAGATTAAGGTCAAATAAAGATACCATGATTGGTTCTCCTTTTATAGCTATTTTAAATCATAAAGATAAATTTACTAAATTATTTTTTTGTGAGAACAACGTTAGATATAACACTACTTTATTAAAGCGTATCAACGCATTAGGTGTAAAAAATTGTGAAATTTCTCAAGAAGATTGTAATAAATCTGTTGATGATGTTTTATCAAAAATTACAAAGGTTAAGAATTCACACAGTTTTTTCTTTATAGATCCATATGCTTTGGATTTTACATGGGAATCTATGGAGAAGGTTTTAAACTGTAAATGCGATATTTTATTTACGTTTATGACGAATAGTATAAATCGCGCAAGAAATGCAGCTTTCGCCTTGCCTTCTAACAAAAGTACCGTATTGGACAATTTTTTTGGTAAGGATTCTTGGAAGAGTGCAGAAAGAGATGTTGCCGATATATATTCCGAAAATATAATGAGTGTGAGGCCTAATGCACTGATTCAAACTGTTAGAATTGATAAGTATTATGATTTAATGTTTATAACAAAAAAAACGAAAGGGAATAATCAATGGATGAGGGGTTTACATACAGCAAAGAAAGAAATAGAATCAAATTCTAAGGAAGCAGTAAAAATTGCATTAGATAAACTAAAAAGAGGACAAAGAGATTTAAATATTTATTATGAAACTTGATGAAGCCAAAAAAAGAGGTGAACAAATTCTAAGAAAGATAGCACAATATATTATAAGAGGAAGAAGGTACAAAATTGTTGAGATTAATAACAAAAGACAATGTACAAGTTGATGTTTACATAGGAAACAAGGAAAATTACGAGCCTTTACTCTTGATAAGAACCGGAAGCAAAGAACATAACGTTAAATTAACCACTAGGGCACAATCTATGGGGTTAAAATTAACAGCGAATGGAGTGATAGACAATAAAACTGGTTCTATTATAGCAACTACTGAAAGGGATATTTTCAAAGCATTAAAAATGGATTATATAATCCCTGAAAAAAGAAACTAATTTGTATACTTCTCTAAAATGGTAACTTTTTTAAATATTCAACAAATACCAGATATATGAGCAAAGAATCATCGACAGAATTACCAGTTGCGATTGGTGTGTATATCACAAGTAATAATGACGGATCATACCATATAAGAGCTGCTGACCATCAAAAGCAAACTTTAATTTTTGACCCGTTCTATAGTAAAGCTGTCAGGAAATTCAAAGATCAAGAACCTTCTGTTAATCTGATTAAAGCCGGCTTGATTAAGTCGGCAGATATTGTACAATTAGCCGACATAGCAGACCTTCTTGATGAGCAACAGCAAATTTCCTTTACTATAGCATCTAAATTTGCAGAATTTCATGATGAAAAATATTTGCCAGTCGAGATTGTCCAAAGATTCTTTAGAAGTGTAGCTAAGACTTACGGAAAAATCGCATTTGCGGAACAATTACTCAGACTTAAGAAATTAAAAGATGTCAGTGGCAGTCAGCTTGATTTGTTATGGGCATTAAAAAAACATAACAATACAGATTTAGAAAAAGTATATGATGCCTATGAAAGAGTTTACAGAGTTTCTAACGATTTTGCTAACGTTGCTGCAGAAGCATCAGAAATTTATGATGCAAATGTAAAAAAATTTTATGGGGCTACCCCTCCAGATAACTTGACAAAATTTGGCAAAGAGCCAGAAGTGTTAGGAGAAAAACAAGGATTTAGTTTTTCTGAACTAGAAGTTAGCTTGCACAAAATTGCAACAGACCCTATACTCGCTGCCAGTGTGGAACGTAGAAGGCGCGAGGCGTTAGATAGTATTAAAACTCTTGCTGATAGAATTAGACAAGCTACTTCTTGATTTAATATCTACAATAAAATCATTACTTTCCAAACTCCCCAACAATCGGATTCACAACTTTGACCAAATCCTTTGCCTTCATCTTGATGCTTTTTGTATGCTGGCCTGCATTGAATGCAACAACATCATTATCAACAACAGATTTGTCAAAATAAACTTTCAAGCCAAACAGATTTCCAAACGGAGGCACGCTTCCTATATTGCAGCCGGTAGCCTGCCTGACTTCCTTTGCATTCGCTAATTCAATTTTTTTGTATAAGGTCAATTTCTGCAGTTTATCAATATCAAGCTCATTTGCCCCTGAAACAACTGCCTGTATAAACCCTTCTTCTGTCTTGCATATTAATGCTTTAGTGCCCTGCTTTAATTCCGTTCCCCTTACTTCAGCAGCCTCTTTGCTTGTGAAAACAGGCTTGTGCTCCAAAACTTCGTATTCAATCTTCTCCCTGTTCAAAACATCTTTTATTTTGCCAAGAACAACGTTTACAGTGTCCCTGACAAAATCAAGCTTGATGTGCAGTTCCTGCAACTGCTTTTCGCTTACCTCGCTTGGAGCAGCTTCCATTAATGATTCTGCTGCCTTGTTCTTTGGGAATGCAATTACTTCCCTTATTGACTCGTTGCCTGTTATCATCGCAACTAACCTGTCAAAGCCCAAGGCTATTCCGCCGTGGGGAGGAGCACCATATGAAAATGCCTCAATCACATGCCCAAATTTCTGCTCAATCTCTTCCTCGTTATATCCCATTATTTCAAATACCCTTTGAAGCGCTTCTGGCTTGTGGTTTCTTATGCTGCCTCCTCCAATTTCCACACCATTCAAAACCACGTCGTATTGAGTTGTCAGTATGTTTGTGATGTTCTGCTTTTTCATCAGCCATTCCATGTGACTTGGCTTTGGCGCAGAGAAAGGATTGTGGGTAAATGTCCAGTTGTCATAATCATCCTTTTTAAAGAAGGGAAAGTCAACAATCCACACAAAATTAAAATGATTTTGGTCCAGAAGCTTCAGCCTTCTTGCCAATTCAATCCTTAAATTGCCAAGAGCTGTGTTCACAATCTCGTGGTTTGTATCTGTTACAAAAAGCAACAAGTCATCTTTCTTTGCGTCTGCTGCCTTCATCAATTCCTTTTGTATTTTTTCGTCAAAGAACTTCACAATTGAGCTTTCAAGCCCTTTATCGGTTACTTTCATCCAAGCCAATCCCTTTGAGCCGTAGATTGCAACAAATGCTGTAAGTTCTTCTATGATAGTCCTGCTGAAGCCAGCGCAGCCTTTTGCATTTATGCACTTTACAATTCCATTTTGCTTTACTGGTTTAGTAAATACCTCAAAGTTTGAATGCCTGACAATTTCAGTAACGTCAGCCAAATGCATTTCAAACCTTGTATCGGGCCTGTCAAGCCCGTACTTGCCTACTGCTTCATAATAAGCCAGCCTTGGAAACGGAATCTTCAGGTCTTTATTCAAAACAATCCTGAATACGTGCTTGAGCATGCCTTCAATTGCATGCATCACATCATCTTCATCGACAAAGCTCATCTCAACATCAATTTGGGTGAACTCAGGCTGACGATCTGCCCTTAAGTCTTCGTCCCTGAAGCATTTTGCAATCTGGAAATACCGGTCAAATCCTGAAACCATGAGCAGCTGCTTGAAAATCTGCGGGCTTTGCGGCAGCGCGTAAAACTTGCCGGGGCTTATCCTTGACGGCACAAGATAATCTCTAGCTCCTTCAGGCGTGCTTTTTGTCAGGATAGGGGTTTCAATTTCCAAAAAGCTTAAGCTGTCAAAATAGTCGCGAACAGACTTGGTAACCTTGTGCCTTGTTAAAATGTTGTGCTGCATATTCTGCTTTCTTAAGTCAAGGTACCTGTACTTTAATCTGGTGTCTTCATGCGCAAGAACCCTCTCGTCAACTTCTATTGGAGGTGTTGCAGCCTCGCTTAAAATCTCAATATTCTCGGCAAAAACCTCTATGGAACCTGTGTGCATCTTTGGGTTTTCCATCCCTTTTTTCCTTTGATTTACAATGCCTTTTACCTGTATGACATCTTCCCTTCCGAGCTTTTCAGCTATTTTATGTGATTCAGGATTAAAAGAAGGGTCAAAAACAATCTGCGTAATTCCGTACCTGTCCCTCAAGTCAATAAAAATGACTCCTCCGTGGTCTCTTCTGGTGGAGCACCAGCCGCATAAAGTGACTTTTTTGTTAATGTCTTTACCAGTTAGTTCTCCGCAAGTATGGGTTCTTTTCATAGAAATACGGATTAAAAGAAGTTATTTAAATTTATTGGATAACTTATTTTTATTTATTTAACCTGACAATCAAAAACTTAAAATTCAATGCCTTCCTTTCATAGAAATGTCGTACATGACCTCTTCCAGTTTCTTGAGGTTCCACTTTATGGAATCTGACTTTTTTCTTAACTCGCCGTTTCTTAGGTGCAGCTTCAGGAATTCACCGTAAATGTCATGCACCAGCTCCTTTATTTTGGAAGCCTCGTCAAATTTTTTGTGGATAACGTCATAGATTGCTTTCCTTACAAGCTCGCCTGTCAAATCGCAAAGCCCGCTTAGGTAATCATCTGCAGAAACTCCAAGGCTTGCTCTTGTAGGAATTTTGCCGTTCTTGACAAATTCATAAAAGGAAATTGCCTCAACATACTCCTGAAATGCAACAGAGTTTATGTTTGTGTCTGTTGAGATGTTGACTTTTCTTAGTTTTTTAATCTTGCTTTTTATTGATTTTATTGCAGATTCCGCTTCATTCAGGTCATCCCTCTGGGCAGCATAAATTATCTGCTTTGAAATGGTTATAATCTCTCTTGAAGTCTGGATTATCTCCTCTCTTACCAAATCCACTTTATGCATGTCTTCCCTTATCTTATTGAATTCGCTTTTGTTAAGCATATAGGATAATGTTGATGGCATATTTATAAAGGTTTTGAGAAACCTAAAACCAAAACAATTTCAGTGAGTTGTGAGCGAGTTCGCGTGACTTGCGAAGTTCGCTTCGCTCGCTATGTCACTGCTCACTCGCATTCGACTGTTCGTTGCTTCTTTTTTGCTTCTAAAAAAGAAACATTTAAATACATAATTTAGAGTTAAAACCCTATGGCTACTCCTTTCAGGGAAGTGATAGAATTTTTTGACAGCATAGGCCTATTTGACGTTGTTCTGCCGTTTTTGCTTGTTTTCACCATTGTTTTTGCAATACTTGAGAAGACAAAGGTGCTTGGCACAGAAGACATAGAAGGCAAAAGGTACACAAAAAAGAACCTTAATGCAATTGCTTCTTTTGTCATGGCATTTTTGGTTGTCGCTTCCTCGGAATTAGTTGAAATAATAACAACAGTCTCGGCAAATGCCGTTGTTGTATTATTCTTATCAGTCTTATTCCTGCTTTTGGTCGGTTCTTTCTACAAGGAAGGCGAGCCTGTGTTTCTTGAAGGCGGATGGAAGGTTGTATTTATGATAATAGTGTTCATAGCTATCATGGGAATTTTTCTCAATGCAATTAAAAGCCCTGATGGAAGGACATGGCTTGAAAGATTAGGCGATTTCACAGGCTCAGGCAGCGACGAGCTTGCCGGCTCAATTATTTTGCTTGCATTAATCGTATTGTTCGTGGTTTATGCGGTCAGGGAGCCTTCAAAAGAGGCAAAACATTCATAAACTTTATATACTAACATCAAAATAATTAAGATTTGATTTAAAGAGGTGCAAAAATGGCTGCTGAGGCCTTACAGCTTGAGGGTTTTGTCAGGACTTTGGAAAGATGGGGACTGACAGATGTACTGCTTCCATTCCTGCTGATATTTGTGATTGTTTATGCTGTATTGCAGAAAACCAAGATACTTGGAGAAACCAAGAAGAACCTTAATGTTGTTGTAGCAGTTATTGTCGGCTTGCTTGTTGTCATACCTCATGTGACTGGGGGGTTTCCACCAAATGCAGACCCTGTTGAGATTATGAACGAGGCGCTGCCTCAAATTTCAATCGTGCTTGTTGCAATTATATTCCTGCTGCTTATGATTGGCGTGTTTGGCCAGGATTACGTGTTTTTAGGAGTGACTATGCCGGGCTGGATTACGCTTGTTTCATTGATAATTATTGTATTGATTTTTGGAGGGGCAGCAGGATGGTGGGACAGCGGCTTCGGCACAACATTGGAGAACTTTTTTGGCACAGAGGGAATTGCTATTTTCATCATGCTTCTTGTGTTTGGCATAATCATTGCGTGGATCACAAGCGACTCAAAGGAAAGGGAGGATCGAACAATCCTTAATAGGTTGGGCATGGACTTCAGCAAGCTTTTCGGAAAGAAGTAATAAAAGATGGCAACATTTCTTGATGTAACAGGCTTGGAGCATTTCTCAAGCATTTTTGTTTTTCTTTTTGTGTGGGTAGGTGGATATGCCGTGCTGCTGTGGGCAAAAATCTTGGGGGATAACAAGTTTATTCATGCCCTTGTAAGCTTATTGATTGCAATATTTGTTTTGATATCGCCTATTGCAACAGACATTGTTGCAAGCACTGCCCCGTTTATTGCAGTCACCCTTGTTTTTGTAGTTTTAGTATCAGTTGCAACAAAAATGCTTGGTGGGGACATCGAGGCATTTCCTGCCATGAGAGGCGTTTTCATAATGATCATCATACTGATATTGGTTATTACAGCCGGCATAAAAATAAGGGAAAATGTGAATGTTCCTTCAGAAACGCAAAAAGACCTTTCAAAGACGATAAACCTTATTTTCCATCCTACTTTTATCGGCATGGTATTGATACTGGCAATAGCTGTCTTCACTATTGCTTTGCTGGCTGGAAGAAGCTAGTTATTGTGGAAATTTTTAGTGGGGTGAATAGTGACACAAGATTCAGAATATGTTGGATTATTGCCTAAAATTTTTGTAGTTGGGAAAGCGCGTGTTATAGGAGACGAGACATAGGTGAATTACTTCAAATTCCAACTAATTCAGATAAAGTGCCTTTGAGCAATATCGGTGATTTAGCGCAACATTTCGCACAATCAGTTTTAAAAGCAACTGGAGAAGCGCATACTGTTGATGGATTTGACCCTGCCATCTATAAAATCCAGAATGAAAGTGGGAGGGTGAATTATGTATTAAGAGTTAGGCTGGCTAAAGGTGAGGATGACAAACCTAAGCAGATTGCAGTTATACAACCAGACACAGGATGTGCACATACAGGAGTGCTTAGAACTTATTTACAAGAAATTATACCCCAACCAAAATAACTTATTTCTTTCCTGGCTCTTTGTAGCCTTTAGTCATCCTGTCAAGCTTGTTGACGCTTTCTGTAAGTGTTGGAAGAACTTTCTGGAAAACTTTTTCCATTGCCTTGACTTCTGTGCCTACATCAACAATATTCTGATCATAAGAAGAAATCTTGCTCATTATGCTTTTTGTAAGTGAATCAATGCTTAGCCTCATGTCAATAACCTGCTGCTCAAGCTTTGCCAGCCTGTCCTCGCTTTTTTCCTTCCACTCAATCACTTTCCTGATGTCCTTTGCAAGCTCTTCCCATTTTTCATCAATGATTGCTTCAGCCACTTCCTGTATTCTTTCCTCGTCTATTGAGGTAGGCGGCTGGATTTCCCTAGGAGCCTGGAATGTTTGAAATGACTGCTGCTGCTGAGGCTGCTCATAACTTCCATATTCCTGCATCCCCATTTCCAGATTTTCCGGCTCAGGGCCTGCTTCAAATCCGCCGCTTAACCCAGCCTGGTTTATTGCGTCAAAAATCTGGGAAGTGTTGTAGCCCTGGCTTTGAAGCGTTTGAACAATCTGGTTGTTTGTATAGCCTTGCTGCTTCATCATGAGAACCTGCTCAACAGGCGATGCCTGAGGCTGCGGAGCCTGCATCTCCGGAGATGGTATTGGCATGTCTAAAGACTCATCTCTCTTCTTCTTTAACTTAAAGAAAGCCATTAATGCACCTCTCTTTTAGAACTCTACTTTCAATGAACATATTTAAACCTTTCTATTGCTGCTTTTTATCAAGAACTTCATTGATAATCTGCTCCACTTCATTTTGAGTCACGAACTTGATTGGATTCCACAGGTTTATGTACCTTTCAAGCACCTTGACTTCTTGCTTTCTTGCAACTGACTGGAGCTCTATTATCACAAGAATCAATTTGTCCTTCATTTCCTGGATTTCCTTCCTAACTTCATTGACATCGCTGGTCAATGTCTTTATCTCAGCTGAGAAGTGCTTGTTCTTTGCTATTATGTTTTCTTCTGTAACCTGGAAGAATCTCCTGAGGTTTGTGAATCCTTCTTCCAGCAGCCTTAAGCGCCTGCTTAATGTGTTCACATCAGTTGTTATGCCGCTGAAGTCAGGAGCTTCCTGCTGCTGAGCATGCCCGAATTTTAGAATTCCCTCGTGCTTTTTAGGCGGTGGAGGCAAACTAGTTTCCTGTGCTGGCATTTTACTGATTTTTATATTGCTACTTATTTAAACTTTGTTATTTGCTGCGATTATTTTTATATCAAACCGCAATATTTAAATACTCATATGTTATAAAATAATATAAACTATAGATAATAATATAAAATAGATATTATAATATAATATTTTGCTGATGAAAAAGCCGATAAGCGCCACAATCGATGAAGCTTTGATAAATTGGATTGAAAAAGAGGTTGTAGGCACTAAAAAGTACAGGAACAAGTCGCACTTGATAGAGGTTGCGATAGAAATGCTGAAGTCAAGCAAAAAATAAACAATATTATATTAAAATTCAATAAAACATTAACGAAAAATAAATTCAAAAAAACACTAGAGCGACTTTGTGATTCATAGCATCAAGAAAGTAAACCGCTTTTGATGTTTAATAAAATAGATAGGCGAGGCATTGCGATATGGCAGAAAAGCAATGCCGAGTACTAGATTTTGCGAAGCGGATTGAAAAGTTAATATCATAAACAAAATTAATTCAAAAAAGAGGCGAAGAGATAATGGCACTGTTCGGAGAGACAAAGAAGCCCTTCACTTATGGCATCATAAGGGAAGGCGAAGAGATAATTCTCATGATTGACTTGGAGGAATACCCCCATATACCTTCCCTTGAGGACGACCCTGTGTGCATGTCCAGGACCATTGATATTCTCATGGAAGCCGGAACTGTGACAAAAATAGTTTACACTCAAAAAAGAAACTATGAGTATGATTACAATCAAACTCTAATGATTCAGGAAATAGCAAAGCTCCACTCTCAATTAACAAAAAGAAGAGATTTGTTTGGATATGGAAATTTATTGGCAGACCCAAAATGCACAAAGTGGGCTGCGCAGTGGTATGCAAGCATACAAAACATCATAGCAGACTTGCTGAAAAGGGACCCTATAGGAGCATATGTGGATCTGAAAAGGACGGTAAGGGACGAGAGAATAAGGATGGACAGAACTATTGACCAAACTTACATTCAATGCGCGCAGAAATACATTTCAGTTTTGCAGTATCTTATGTCCCTGATGGAAAAGACAAAATTGATAGATGCTGCAAAGCAATATATGGAAGGATACAAGCTCAATGAGCGCTCTGTCTACAGAAGAATACTCACCCCAGATATAAGGCCAGATTTTATTTTCACAAAGCTTATGGCAACCTTTCCCGCTGACGGAGAGGAAATCGACAGCTACAATATTGACAAGAATACAGAAGTGGCAATCTTTGAATTGCCTGACAATGTGCAGTACCTTTACCACTTAATGCCGCCGGAGTTCAAGCTGAGCGAGGAGAAATACGAAATCATTGACACGGCAAGAAAGATAATGGCGGAGCACAAGCCTACTAGGTCAGAGTTTATAGACCCCGAAAGAATGAGGCAGGTTTTTTACAATATAGGCTCTGACATGATTGAAGAGCTTGTCAATTACCGCAATTTAAAATTATCTTCAGCGGAAATAGATGAGATGACAAAAATTTTAGTGAGGTATACTGTCGGGTTTGGGTTGATAGAATTGCTTTTGCAAGATGAAAAGGTGCAGGACATCACAATAAACTCGCCGTTGGGGGAGATGCCTATGTTCATAGTGCATCAGGATTATGCAGATTGCAAGACAAACATTATTCCAACAACACCTGAAGCTGATTCATGGGCATCCAAGCTTAGGCTTATCTCAGGCAGACCATTGGATGAAGCAAACCCGATTCTTGATACAGAACTCAACATACCAGGCGCAAATGCAAGGGTTGCAGTTGTATCTGCACCATTAAATCCAACTGGATTGGCATTTGCTTTCAGAAGGCATCGAGACAAGCCATGGACACTTCCTTTGTTTATACAAAACAAGATGATGAATCCATTGGCAGCAGGCATAATGAGCTTTTTGATTGATGGCGCAAGATCATTATTAATAGCAGGCACAAGAAGCGCTGGAAAAACAAGCCTGCTGGGGGCTGTGCTGGTTGAATTAATGAGAAAGTATCGTGTCATTACAATAGAGGACACTTTGGAGCTGCCTACAGGCTCGTTAAGGAAATTGGGATACAACATCCAGTCAATGAAAGTGGCTGCTGCGCTGTCAAAAGGCTCAAGCGAGGTGCCTGCAGATGAAGGCATAAGGACAACATTAAGGATGGGAGATTCTGCCTTGATTATTGGAGAAATAAGAAGCAAGGAAGCACTTGCCTTGTATGAGGCAATGAGGATTGGAGCATTGGCAAATGTAGTTGCAGGCACAATTCACGGAGATTCTCCTTATGGAGTTTTTGACAGGGTTGTAAATGACTTGGGAGTTCCAAGAACAAGCTTCAAGGCAACAGATGTTGTTATTGTCGCAAATCCTGTAAGAAGCGCAGATGGATTGCACAGGTGGAGAAGAATAACCCAGATAACGGAGGTAAGAAAGCACTGGGAGCAGGATCCTTTGGTTGAAAAAGGCTTTGTTGACCTGATGAAGTACAACTCAAAAAAAGACGAGATTGAAACAAGCGAAGACTTGATTAATGGAGATTCTGAAATTCTGAAGGCAATTGCTGGCAATGTAAAGGAATGGGCTGGCGACTGGGATGCCGTTTGGGACAATATAATGCTAAGGGCAAAAATAAAAGAAAGCCTGGTTGATTTTGCAAACAAGACAAGCAACTTGGGATTATTGGAAGCGGATTTTGTGATTCAAAGCAATGACCAGTTCCACAAGATATCCGAAAGGATAAAGGACGAGATAGGCAATTTGGATTCAAAAAGGATACTGTTTGACTGGAATGAATGGATGAAGCGCCATGTAAAGAAAATGGATTTTCACAGCAAGATGTGAAATAAAGATTTACAATAAAACAATTTCAATAAAAGACAAAAACATTTCAAAAGTTTGTGCGAAGCACGTATTGAAAAATCAAGTCAATTACTAAAATTAAATCAAAAAAAGATGTGAGAGGATTTTTTTGTAAAGCATGCCTAAGGAGATAGACAAGCAAAAACTGCAGTCCTTGACTGAAATTTACAAGAGGCATCTAGAGAAAGAGCTGGGCGCCAAGTTAGAAGAGCAGCCTTCAAAGCCAACAACAATAGAGTACCAGGAGTTCAAGGCTGAGTTTTTGCCAAGGCACATGACTTTGTACGAGAAATTGTGCAATTTCAGCGAAAAATTATTGAAAATAAAGCCAGACGCAAAAAAAGCGGCAATCCTGCAGGAAGCAATTGACATAACGCATCTTGAAATCACACCAGCAGGCGCTGTTTCATTCTCTTTTTTTATGCCGATTGTGGCAGCCGTGCTCGGCTCTTTGCTTGCATTTTTGGTTTTCCAGTCAACATTTTTTGTTTTGCTGTTTCTTATTGGAACTGCTTCAATCATCATCCCTCTTGGAAAGGCTCCTGAGTTCATTGCCAACAACTGGAGATTAAAGGCAAGCAACCAGATGGTGCTGTGCATTTTTTATGTTGTAACCTATATGAGGCACACTTCCAATTTGGAAAAGGCTATCGAGTTTGCATCGCAGCATCTTGCTCCTCCATTATCGCTTGACTTGAAAAAAATACTTTGGGATGTTGAAACTGAAAAATTCTCAACTGTCAAGGAATCGCTTGACATGTACCTTGACACATGGAAGAAATGGAACATTGAGTTTATTGAGGCATTTCATTTGATTGAGAGTTCTTTGTACGAGGGGGATGAAACAAGAAGATTGAATGCGCTTGACAAATCTCTTGATGTCATACTTGATGAAACCTATGAAAAAATGCTGCATTATGCACACAACCTGCAAAACCCGATTACAATGCTGCACATGCTCGGCATCATCCTTCCAATCCTTGGGCTTGTAATTTTGCCATTGGTTGTGAGCTTTATGGAGAATGTAAGGTGGTATCATCTTGCGGTCATTTACAATGTCATACTCACAGTTGTTGTATATTACCTTGGAAAGAACATCCTTTCAAGAAGGCCGACAGGCTATGGCGATACTGACATATCGGAGGAAAATCCGGAGCTTAAGAAATACAGGAATGTTTTAATAAAAATTGGAAAGCAGGAATTTCAAATCACGCCTGTGATTTTCAGCGTTTTTATCGGAGTTGTTTTGTTCCTGATTGGATTGAGCCCTTTGATATTCCATGCAATCGGCGTTGCAGATTTTGGATTTGGAAATGAAGACTTGACAACTCCTTGTGGCCGGAGATACTGCTTTCTGGAGTACAGGACAAGCGCCACAACAAACCAGGAGATTGGCCCTTATGGATTAGGGGCTGCTGTTGCAAGTTTGTTCATTCCTTTAAGCTTTGGAGTTGCAATTGGGTTGTATTACAGGCTAAAATCCAAAAATATAATCAAGATAAGGGAAAAGGCAAAGCAGCTTGAGCTTGAGTTTGCAAATGCGTTGTTCCAGCTTGGAAACAGGCTTGGAGATAATCTGCCTGTTGAAATCGCGGTTGGCAAAGTGGCTGATGCTATGGAAGGCACCGTGTCAGGAAGTTTCTTCAAATTAGTTAATTTCAATTTAAGAAGGCTTGGAATGAGCATTGAAAAAGCGATATTTGATCCTGTGCAAGGCGCTCTTGTCTCATTTCCAAGCAACCTCATTGAAAGCTCTATGAAGGTATTGACACAGGCAATAAAAAAAGGGCCTTTGATTGCTGCGCAGGCACTGACAAATGTTTCCCGCTATATCAAGGAAATCCACAAGGTCAATGAAAGGCTGAAGGACCTGATGGCTGACATTATCGCTTCGATGCGCTCGCAGATCAAATTTTTAACTCCGGCAATTGCAGGAGTTGTTATAGGAATCACCTCAATGATAACTGCTATTTTGGGCAAATTAAGCGGGCAATTGCAGCAGGTGACATCTTCTGTCGGCGGGACAGACGCAGCAGCCCCGGTCGGAGTCCTTGGATTGTTTGGAGACGGCATTCCAACATATTATTTCCAGCTTGTAGTTGGGATTTATGTTGTGCAAATCACTTTTATATTGACAGTTATTGCAAATGGCGTTGAAAACGGCAGCGATAAGCTGAGTGAAAGATACCAATTGGGAAACAATTTGATAAGGAGCACGATTCTTTATGTTTTCATATCAGGTGCTGTGATGCTGATGTTCAACATCGTTGCCGGAAGAATTTTGACTGCTACGCTTAGCGGTTAGAAATGATTCTTAATTTTGAAACTTAATTAAATTAATGACAATACAATCAAAATTAATTTAAACAATACGAGAGCGACTTCTGGATTTATAGATTAATAGAAGTAAACCGCTTGTTTCTTGCCAAAAACAAAAAAGTGGGGCGGATGGAATTTGAATCCATGACACCACGGTATCAGACATTTCATTGCTTTGCAGCTCAAAATACCGCCTTCAGCCGTGTGCTCTATCCTGAACACAGGCAAGCCTGAATTTACCCAGGCTGAGCTACCGCCCCAAAAAGAATTCAGGAAACTAATAGTAAATTTAAAAGACTTTCGATTTAAATCTCTTCATCATCAGAATCTTCAATGTCCTCTTCCTCAACATTAAGCTCTTCACCACTTTCTTCCATTGGGATGTTTGTTCTTATTTTAGAATCAGGTTCTTTGCTTGAATCAGCATCAGATTTTCCAACAATCTCCAGCTTTCCCATTCTGCCTGTTGTTAATTGCATTTCCCCCTGCCATTCATTGACATATCCATTTGTCAAATGCACTTTGTCGCCTGCTTTGACTCTTTCAATGTCATCGTTCCACAATGTAAGCTTTATGTCTCCTGTTTCGTCTTTTGCGATCGCATTTGCAACTCTTCCAGGCTTTCCAAATTTCTGGAATTCCCTTGCTTCGCCAACATCGACTATATCAATTGTTATGTCAACATTGCCCTGCTTTGGCTTTAGGTCTTTTACTTGCATTTTAAAGCGGATTTATTTGATGAATATTTAAATTTATTGCAAGTAGGGCTCTACAAAAACCCTCTGACGATAAGTTTTAAAGATAATTGATTGGATGCTCTCTAATAATTTTGAGTGTCGTCTGAATGGCGCATTTTTAAGCTAGAGGGCAGAAAAAGTATATTTTACACAACATACAATTTTTACAACGCTGAGGGTTTCGGCAAGGCCGCAAGTAGCAACCTGGAAAGCAATTTTTCGCAACATTTATATTCCAATATGGTGATTTTTATGCAAAAAGAGGTTAAAATGAAGTTTTGCAGGTTTTTGGCGGGAATATTTACTTTATTTATGGCTTTTTGCGCGCTGCTGCCGGATATTTACGCAATCGAAATTGATATTTCTTCCCGGACTAGTAACCCGGAACCTGGGAAAAACCTGATTGTGGAGGTCAACATCATCAACAAGGCTAATGCCACAAATGCATTAATTGACAAAGACAATTTGGAAGTGGACTTTGTTGAATCATCCCCGTTTTCGCTAATCAGGAAAAGCGAGAATATAAGGGAGCCTTTTAACTTAAAAGCAGGCGATTCCAAAAAAGGCACTTTTTACATCTATATATCTCCGGATGCAAGGTCTTATACATATCCGCTGATATTCGAATTAAAGGAGGGTAATATAGTTACAAGAAAAGAGCTTATGATTGAAGTCAAGGGATTCCCGGATATTGTATTTGATACAACGTCCTCGAAAAAAGAGATTGAGCCAGGAGAGAAATTTAATTTAACCCTTAAGTTCACTAATTTTGGCACAGGCATAGCGAATAGTATCAAAATTGTGCAGGAATCAACCAGCTTTATTTTATTGGGGGATAATCTTTTGTATGCTGACAAGCTTGACTCAAAGGAATCCAAACTTATGAACATGACTTTTGTCACAGACGATAATGCCGAGCCGGGCAGCTACCTTCTTCCGCTTAAGATAACTTACCATGACAATGAAAGAAAACAATATAATGCAAGCCAAAGCATCGGGATAAAAGTTATAAATAAGGCAAAGCTTAATGTGAGGAATGTGAAACTTTCTGGCAAAGGAAAAGAATTTGATATAAACTTAAGATTGGAAAATGTAGGGCTAGGCGATGCAAAAGATGTAATTGCCGAGCTAAAGACGCCTTACCGGGGATTTAAAAAAAATTTTGTCGGAAAGCTCAGCCCTAACGAGGATCTGCCGCTTATATTCACACTCGAATCCGGTATAAAATCGCACGAATCAATCCTCCTTGTTGTGACTTACAGTGACGATCTGGGCTATAATTCCTTTAACGAGACGATTGAATTTGACAGATTGAGCGGATTGGCACTTTCATCAACTTTAACATACTTGGTGTCGGCGGCACTGCTGACAGGGCTGTTTGCACTTATCTATCTGAGAAGAAAAAGAAATGCGGCAGATCATGAAAATAAAGAATGAGTTCAGAACATCGTTTTTCCTGTCTGTCCGGTATTTCGAACGCAACTATAAGCAGTTATTTTTCCTGATTCTTGTGCTGTCATTTAGCTTTGTCAACATTGTTTTCTTTAGCGCCGTCAACAAGGGCCTGACAGAGACTCTTAACTCTCAGGTAATCAGCTACACCACCGGAGATATCCTTATAGAACCAAGGGAAGGAAAACGGCTCATCAATAATGCAGACCAAGTGGAAAACTCACTAATGTCAATTCCTGGAATTGTAGCAGTATCTCCGCGTTACGACCAGCCTGTATCAATCAAAAAGAAAGACAAGATATCCGGCACCAGGATTATTGCCATAAACCCTGAAAAGGAATACAAGGTTTCATCCATTGAATCAACCGTTACAGAAGGCCAGTCAATCGGGCGCTATGAGAACGATGAAGTCATGATAGGGGTGGAGATTGCAAATGAGGAAGGAGGCTCAAAAACACTGAGCCGAGGATTTGGAATTGGCATCCATGCCGGCGATAAAATTGAGATAGAATTTGACAGGATTCACAAGAAGGAGTATACTGTCAAAGGAATTTTTGAAACTAAATTTTGGGAAAGTGACTTTTTTGTCCTTGCCAACCTAAATGATGTATCTTCTTTATTGAATCTTGACAATCAGGTTTCTTATATGCTTGTTAAGGTCAATGACAGATCTTTGGTTGATTATCACAAGAGGGAAATACAAAAACTTAGCATGGACGTGAGAGTTTATACATGGAGAGAGAAGGCCAGCTTTGTGCAGCAAATATCAGACAGCTTAAATATTATCCAGGTGCTCATGTTTTTTGCAGGCATCCTGATAGCATCAGTTACTATCTTCATAAGCATGTACATTAACATCTTTAACCGGATGAAATTCATCGGGGTGCTAAGAGCTATAGGAGTAAGCAGGAGAGCAATAATCACCTCATACCTTTTGCTGGCGCTATTTTACTGTTTGGTCGGGATTATCTTTGGAATAATCATCACAATGATTGTTTCCAACTATTTTGATTTCCATCCGATTGACCTTCCGATGGGTCTTGTAAGGCCAACTTTTACGACAGCAAGCTTTATCGTAGCAGGGCTCAGCATTATTGCGGCCTGCATTGTATCGACATTTATACCTTCATCTTCCATAACAAAGAAAAATATTATATATTCAATATTCAGGGGAGAAAAATGATTGTTGTGCAGAATCTTTCTAAACTCTATCGAATAGGAAATGTAGATGTATGCGCAGCCAAGAACATTAACCTTAGAATCGAAGAAGGGGAATTTGTAATTATCTTTGGAGACAGCGGTTCTGGGAAATCCACGCTGATACATCTGCTGGGGCTTCTTGATAAGCCTACTTTCGGGAACGTCATCATTGACGGAAAAAATACATCAAAGCTAGATGAGTCATTGAAGAGCAAAATTCGCCTTGGAAAAATGGGTTTCGTGTTCCAGGAGTACAATATTCTTCCTGAACTTACAGTTTTAGAAAATGTGATGCTGCCTGCACTGATGACTGACACTTCCAAAAAAGAAATAATCAAAAGGGCAAAAGAAATAATAAGATATATCGGCCTTGAAAAAAGAGCAAATCATTTGCCAGCCGAGCTTTCCGGCGGCGAAAGGCAGAGAGTCTCAATTGCAAGAGCCTTGATTAACAATCCCAAGATGATTTTTGCAGATGAGCCAACTGCAAATCTCGACAGCAGGAATTCAGATAATGTGATTAATCTCTTCAAGTATCTTAATCAAGAGCTAAAGATTACCATATTCCTGGTCACTCATAATCCCAAATACCTAAAATATGCAACAAAGATTTTCCTTCTAAAGGATGGAACTATAGCAAGGACCTATAACACCAAAGGAACCAGAAAGAGTGAATCGTTGAACATACTTGAAGAATATATTAACAAAGCTGTAAAGAAAGGCATTTCCACAGTTACGCTAAGAGAGCATTTAATTAAAAACAAATGGCCTAAAGAAATTGTGGAACGGGCCATTTCCAAACATGCCAAAAATAGTGGCGCTTAGACGATTACATAAAGGCCATAAAGGCTTTCGAATATTTTATATGATATCCAGCCAACTACATATCCAGGGATAATATCTGCAATGTAATGCTGCTTTGTGTAAAGCACGCTCATTGAGATAAGCAGAAGATATATCAATGGAATAATACCAAGCTGCGGCAGGTTAGCCATAAGATGAAGTACAGTAAGCGTTGCCGCGCTTACATGCATGCTTGGGAAGCAATTTCCAGGCGCGTCAAATTTCCTTACACTTATCATCATTTTTTCCGGAAAGCTATTGCCGCGATGAAGAACCTTATGCCATTTCTCAGGAACCTTAACAGGAAACAGGATGTAAAATATCATTAAAATCAACGCGAGTATGAAATAGCTGAAAAGCGAGTAAGTGAACTGATTAATGCTTTTTGTGGTATAAGCAGATATGATTATGACAGGATAAAGACTAACATAAACCCACACCCAGTTTGGCTTATAGGAAAACCAAGAGTCAACAAAAATTTCCAGATTTTTTACTTTTGCCAAACGATGTTTATATGCAAAAAGATACAAATCATGAATACCGCGCATGAAAAGGATAGCTATTATGATGCTGATAACATAATCAAGCGCTGTTTGCTGGCTTATACCCAGCAAGAGTTTATTAATCTCCACCATCAGTGTTTCCTTTTTTATTCTAATATATGAATCTTTCTGTTTAAAAGAGACCGTTACCTTAACTCAATCTCTGAATAGCACATTATCTGCGGACATTTTGCAATGTCTCTGCCAAAAATCTTTTAAATCAGCTTCACTCTAAAGATTTAATCTTGGAGGCAGAATTGAAGTAGAAACACCCCATCACCCAAAATAGACAAGCAAAAACATCACCCACAGGTTAGGCAGAGTTTTATTAAAATGATAACCATAACCTTTAAATAAAGCATGATCTTACCCGAATCCAGCGCATGCTCGCACCAATATGGCCAGCGAGAACTCGTTTCACTCGTTCAGGTCACGTGCAGAGAGCGTGCGTGGAATGCAAATTCTACGCAAGATTAGGATGAAATTTAATTAAAATTTCATTAAATTTTTAAAACTTCAAAAAAACTAAAACGACCTTTTAAAGTAAGCTTGAGAGAAGTAACCCGTTTTTAATGTATGGTGAGCAAAAATTTACAGGCAGAAAAATTTTTGCGAGCACAGTGAGCTGAGCGAGCGAGAGAGTTGAACGCGAGCTCGCGTTCTCGCGAGCAGGTTGAGCTCTCGCATTCGACTATTGCAGAGCATCTCGAAAATCAAAGATTTTCGATGATGATCGGAAACCTTTGGTTTACCGACGGATTGAAAATTAAATTAATATTAAAGTTAAATAAACAACAAGAAGGAGGTAAAGAAATATGGCAGAACAACCACCTATGAAGCGTGTGGATAAAAATGTGTGGGAGATTCCAACCAGCTACAAGAAAGGAATGCTGGTTCCAGCTAGAATTTACGCCACTGAAAAGCTTCTTAGAGAGATGGATGAAGGTGTATTCAACCAGGTAACTAATGTAGCATGCCTGCCTGGAATACAAAAGTATGCTTTCTGCATGCCAGATGGGCACTGGGGATTCTGAGTAAGAACTTCTTATTCGGCCCTTGACGGTTTCCCCATTGGCGGAGTTGCAGCATTTGATTCAGAAACAGGAATAATCTCTCCAGGCGGAATCGGCTTCGACATAAATTGCGGAATGAGATTAGTTACAACTAATTTAACATTCAAGGATGTCCAGCCAAAACTGAAAGAGCTTGTTGACACAATGTTCAAAACAGTTCCTTCAGGAGTCGGCTCAAGAGGCTTTGTTGATGCCAACAAATCACAATTCAAGGAGATAATGACAGATGGCTCAAAATGGTGCGTTGAAAATGGTTATGGGTGGCAAGAGGATTTGGAAAGGACAGAGGGTCATGGCAGGATTGACTGGGCAGAGCCTGAAAAAGTAAGCTCAAAGGCAATTGAAAGGGGAATTAAACAGTTAGGAACTTTAGGCTCTGGAAACCATTACTTGGAAATTCAAATTGTGAAAGCTGAAAATATTTTTGATGAGGAGCTTGCAAAAAAATTTGGAATTCACACATCAGAACAGGTTGTTGTTATGGTGCACTGTGGCTCAAGGGGATTTGGGCATCAGATTGGAACTGACTACTTAAGAATTTTTGAAGGAATGATGAAAAAGTATAATATTGAGGTTTATGACAGGGAATTAGCTTGCGCTCCTTTTCAGAGCAATGAAGGCCAGGATTATTACAAGGCAATGGCATGCGCCGCCAACATGGCATTTTCAAACAGGCAGGTTATTTTGCACAGGATAAGGGAAGGCTTTTCAAAAGTTTTCAAGACAGAAGCTGAAAAACTGGATATGCACATGGTCTATGATGTTGCGCACAACATAGCAAAGCTCGAAGAGCATACAATTGATGGGCACAAGAAAAAGCTTGTTGTTCACAGAAAAGGCTCAACAAGAGCGTTTCCTCCCCATCACCCTGAATTGGCAAAAATATTCAAGGAAACAGGACAGCCTGTTATAATAGGAGGCTCAATGGAAACAGGCTCATTTTTGCTTGTTGGAACTCAAAAAGCAATGGACGAAACTTTTGGAAGCACTGCTCATGGAAGCGGACGCACAATGTCAAGGGCTGCTGCAAAAAGGCAAGTTAGGGGAGAGCAATTGCAAAAGGACATGGAAAAAAGAGGAATTTATGTGAAGGCAACCTCAATGCCAGGATTGGCTGAAGAAGCCGGTTTTGCATATAAAAATATAACTGATGTTATTGATGCTGTTTCACAAGCCGGGATAAGCAAGCCTGTTGTCGGGCTGAAGCCTGTGGGAAATATAAAAGGATAAAATGGTTGTAGTATTAATACAAATCCTCATCGCAGTTTTGATAGTCAGTCTAATTTCACTACTTGGAATTCTTATTTTTTTTCGTAAGAAAACACTGGATAGAATCTTATTTTATCTTGTCAGCTTTGCTGCAGGCACTTTGCTCGGAGCGGCGTTTCTTGACCTGCTTCCTGAGGCGCTTGAAGAAGGATTCAGGGAAAGCGTGCCTGTTTTCATTCTGATTGGTATACTCTCATTTTTCGTGCTTGAAAAATTCCTGCACTGGCACCATCACCATGCAGGGCATGAGCACGAGGAAGTGCACGGATTCACCTACTTAAACATTGTTGGCGACGCGATACATAATTTCCTTGACGGAGCGGTGATTGCAATCAGCTTCATGAACAGCACAGCGCTTGGCATAATTGCAACAATCGCAATAATAGCTCATGAGATCCCGCAGGAGATAGCTGACTTTTCAATCCTGATTTACGGCGGATTTTCAAAGGCAAAGGCATTGATTTATAATTTTTTGACAGCCTTGACTGCTGTTGTAGGGGCATTGGCTGCTTACTTTTACTCAAATGCAATAAATAATTCGACAATTTTTCTTACTTCTTTCGCAGTGGGAGGCTTTGTTTATATTGCAAGCACTGATTTGATTCCTGAAATACAAAAGGAAAAAGATTTAAAAAAATCACTTGTCCAGCTTGTTTTGCTTGCGCTGGGTATATTATTAATATGGATCGTAGGAAAATTATTCCAGCATTAAAAATGAATATAAACAACGACAAGACAAAATACAAGTTTCTAGAGGATATTGCAATAGCCGACATTGCATTCGAGGCTTACGGAAAAGACTTGAATGAATTATTTGAGAATGCAGCACTTGCAATTTTTGAATTAAGCGCTGATTTGGACACCGTGGATGCAAGCAAAAAAGTCGAGTTTGAACTGGAAAACAACAAATTGGACAATCTTCTGTACGATTTTCTTTCTGAAATTTTGTTTTTGAAGGATTCAAAGTACATGGTTTTCAAGCATGCGCATGTAATCATTGAGGAAGGAAAGAAAAACAAGCTCAAGGCCGTTCTTGAAGGCGACAAAATAAATCCGGAAGTGCAGAGTTTGGAGAATGATATTAAAGCAATTACTATGCACATGTTTGAATTAAAGAAGGAAAAAAATAATTGGAAAGCGACTGTTGTTGTGGATATTTAAACCGGGCAAATCTCCTGCCCCAGAACTTTTTATTTCTTCAAGTAGGCTTGCAGTGTCTAAATTTTGATAAGGTTCCCCTAGTTGGTTTCGAAATCCATAACCTTTTTGGGATAGTTTTTCAAAAAAATCAGGAGGTAAATTTCCGAACTTTCCAGAGTCTAAATCAACCTTATATCTTTCAGAATCTGGAAAATCAGCGTAATAGGTATGTCTAAGGTATTGTGCATGTTGCATTCTTCTAGCTCTTGACATTTGACTCACAGTTTTTAATAATAACTCCTCTATAAATAAACCCCAACTACAACTCTTTTTTCCTCAATAATTGCCGAGTGGTTAAAAACTTTGCCCCTTTTTTCCTGAACAAAGCAAAGTGTTTATTTTCCGTTTTCTTTGAAACAGGCTTTATTGCGTCCTTTATCACATAAGTCTCAACTTTCATGCTCCTTAATTCAAGTACAACTTCCTTGACGCAATAGTCGGTTGCAACGCCGTAAACATAGGCTTTTTTTGTGCCATTTACAATTGATTTCAAGTTAGGATTTGAGAATGCATTATGCTCATGCTTTTCAATCAATAATTTATCTTCTTTTTTTAATTGCATTATCTTTTTATTTGTCAATTTCTTGTTGGGGACAATAGCTGCATTTCTCAGCCTTGTTTCAGGGATTTTCAGCTGATTCCATTCACCATCTTCTTTTTTAAATCCGTTATTGTCGATTGAGGCAAAAACAGGTATATTGTTAATTAAGGCAAATTGAGTTATAGAGCCAAGATTTGGAATAATTTTTTCAGCATCCTGGACATAAAATTTACCATCCCTGTGCATGAAGTCGTATTGGGTGTCTATGTCAAAAAATATAACGCCTTTCATAGAAAAAAAGAACTTAAATTAGTTTATAAATCTTATTCAAAAAAAATAAAAAACCTATTCCTTCAGCAAATTCTCGTACTCTTCCTCTTCGGCAACTTCCTCTGATAATAAGTCTTCTGCAAGCTCGTGGGTCACCAGGTCCTTGCCATGTGTTTTATTAGCCAAATCATTGTAAAGTGCAATTGCGTGCTGCTCCATTTTTAAAAAGACTTTAACGAAGCCCTTGATGTCGCTTCTTTCCTTTGGGAAAGCTACTTTTCCAAATTCAGCAAGCTTTTCCATTTCGCTTAATGATTCAGTAGGCTCTCCTCCAAGCTCTGCAATTCTTTTTGCAACCCTGCTTGCATGCCCAAACTCGCCTTCTGCGGCTTTCTTGAAAATTTCCGCATAAACAGGAGCTCTCAATCCTGAAACAATATTGGAGGCCAAAGAAGCGTAATAATGCACAACCCATTCAAAGGCATAAGCCTTGCTCAGTTCCTTAATCAGCCATTTATGGTCAAGCTTTGCGATTTCCCTTCCTTTTTGCCCCATTAAAATCACCTACAGTTTGTTTAAACCTTCAATCAGCTGCTCGTTTTCAAGCCTTTCTCCTGGAGTTGGCATTAAATACTTAAATCTTACTATGCCTTCAGCATCAATTATGAAATAAGCCCTTTCGCTGAAACCCTCTTTCCTCAAAGTTCCGTAAAGGCTGCAGACTTCCTTTCCAAAATCGCTCAATAATGGGAAATTCAAGCCAAGCTTTTGAGCAAATTCCTTGTGGGAGTACTTGCTGTCAACGCTTATTCCAAGCACCTGAGCATTCAAGTCATTTAATTTTGGCAAATCATCCTCAAAGCATCCAAATTCAACAGTGCAGACAGGAGAAAAATCAAAAGGGTAAAAGGCAAGAACAACATTTTTGTCCCTAAACTCGCTTAGCTTCCTTTCCTTTCCGTCCTGGTCAGCCAAGGTGAAATCAGGAGCTTTATCCCCAACGCTTATCATTTTGATTTGTTATAATATAATGTATGGGCGAGGCGGAGTGTGTGGCAGACAACGACGCCGAGCACTAAATTTGCAGAGCATGTTGAATTTTGATTATTTGACAAATTTAATGTTTTTGTGCTTCTTGCCCTTGACAATAGGGCACTATCAATATAAAAAATTAAATTACTTTCTCTTGTACAGGTAATAATACGCCCCATATCCAGCTCCTAACACCAAAATAGAAACAATTATTGCTGCAATGCCACTAGGCTTTGTTAATCCCGATATTGCTCTGCTAGTAATGCCTCCTAATCCTTTCTTTTGGCCTGCTGTAGCTGCCCCTGCTAATCTTGCTCCTAACCCCAGGCTTACTTTTTTATTTTTGTAAAGTTCAACTGCTTTGTGTTTTTTGCCTGATTCGACTAGTTCCCTTACTACCTCAGAGCGCTTTTCCTTCAAAACCTTGCCAAATAAATTAATTGTTTCCAAATCCAATCTTGACGATACAGTTTCCATTATTATTTCACCTCCCTCTTAAAAAACTCATAAAGGTTTTGCGAATACCTGCCAATTTCATGCAATTTTTCAAACATTTCCATAGTTTTCTCTAAAGATAACCAGTTTCTTTTTTCAATTCTTCTGTTTTATCCATAATTTTATGGATTTTTTCTTATTTTTTAAACTTTGTTATGTGCCTCTTCTTTTTAGCCCTGTTATGCGCAATCAAAAGAAAAATAATCATCAATGCGGAATAATTGACCAGCATAAACCAAGGAGTGCTCCAGCTTATGCCGTTGAACTTGTAGTCAGACAAAGGCCATAAGAACGGCGTTGGGAAATATCTAAATGAATGTGTTGGTATGTCTATGAGTATATGGGTTCCCCAGGCTGTTAGTGGCCAAAGCCATTTTTTTGTGAAAGCATATATCAACACAAAAGCGATAAAGAACACAACAAAGCTGTGAGTCATGTTATAGGCTGCAAAAAGCCATTCTGGAAGCGAGTTTATTGCAGGCGGCCCGCTATGGAAATTTCCATTAACTAAATTCATTGCAAAGACAATCCCGAATGACAAAAAATCCGGAAGCAAGCCAAAAAGTGTTGCAAGCCAAACATATTTTTTCTTATGAAAGATAGCATAACTCCATAATCCATGCGCAAAAATGTCCATTTTAATTTGTTGTTTTGCTTAATTCTTTGTAATCTAAATTATTTTTCATCAGATAATAGAAAATAATTGTTCCAGCCAAGACAATTAATGCAGACGAAACAAAAACAAACGCCAAGCCTGTTGCAAGCATTATAAGCCCGGCAACTATTGGGCCAAATCCGCCCCCAAGTCCAAATGCTGTATTGAACAAGCCCATCACAGAGCCCATTCCAAGCTTTTTGCCAAGCTGCGCTGTTATCGCGCTTCCTGCCGGTATTGAAATTGCCGAGCCCAGGCCCATCAATATGTTAAACAGCAATAACGTGTAAAAGCCCGTTGACAAAGGAATTAATGCAAGGCCAATAAGCATCATGATGCTTCCGGCAATCATCATTGCAATTTTATCGCTTTTATCCGCCACTATTCCGAAATACCTCTGGAATAGGGAAGAAGCCAATAAATTCGCGCTCACGACAAACCCAATCTGAAAAACACTGACATTTATCCTTTGCGCAATCAATGGCAAAAATCCCATCAATGCCGCAATGCCATAAGCATTCATAACCCTGAAAACAAGCATCGCCTGCATTGTCTTGTCTTTTAATATTGTTTTAAATGACGATGGCTTTATGTTTTTGTGGGCATTAATCTCCGGCAGCATGAATATGAGCAGAAGAAGCGACAAAAAGCTTATTGCCCCCATTGCATAGAAAGCGGTATTCATATGCCAGATGTCATACAATGCCCCTCCAATGATTGGGCCAAAAGCCAAGCCCATAAAAAAAGCTATTGTGAAAGTCCCAAGATACTTGCCTTCTTGGTTTTTTGGCGCAATGTCGCCAATGTAGGCCATTGAAATTGGCAAAACCATTGCAGAAGCCAATCCATGAAAAATCCTCACTATCACCAATGATGTTGTGCTTGTTGCAACAGCATAGAAAAATGACAGGATAGTGTAGCCGGTTAGCCCAACAAGCAAAAGGTTTTTTCTTCCCTTGAAATCTGACAGCCTTCCGATTAAAGGAGTGAATACTGCTCTTGACAATGTGAAGGAGCCGAAAATAAGCCCAATCATCAGGCCGTTTGCTCCAAGGTCTTTTGCATAGATTGCCATGAACGGCTCTATTATGCCTGCGCCTAGCATTGTTGCAAACACTGCAATGAACAATACAGTAAAAATTCGCCTTTCCATAATAATCTAGAATTTTAATGTATTTTTAAGCGTTGTTGATTTCCTATTCCAAATCAATGATTATCCATTCTAATAGAAGCGGAAGCGTGTCATAGCCAGCCTTTGCATTAAGGTGCCCGCCATTAGCCACAATGTTGAGTTCCGCATTCAGGTTTTTTGTGATTTCTTTAGTAACTTCAAAAGGAATATACTCATCATTGTCAGATGCAAAAATATAAAACCTGCTGCAGCTATTCTTTATTTTCTCCCAGTAAAATTCCTTGTCAATAAAGGTTTTGTTTATCTCATCATACTGGATGCCGAGCAATTTATGGAACGGCGCAACAAGAATCGCTGCCTTTATTTTTTTATTGGCTTTTTCAAGATAATTCAAAATAAATGCGGCACCCAAGCTATGCCCGATTAAAACCGACTCTTCATTTATCTTATCTACATAATTTGCAAGGACTCTAAACCAGCTTTCAAGAGTCTGGTCCAAAGGCGTGGGAAATTTTGGAACAGAGCATTCATATCCTCTTTTTTCAAGCTCTTTCTTAAGCCAAGGAAACCAGTTTGCATTAGGGTCTGCGTAAACTCCGTGGATAATGAAGAAGTTCATTTTTTATAATTTATTTTATTGTCTTTTCTATTTGTTCTACGAATTTTTCAACATCTTTGTCAATATCTTCTGTTATTGCTTCAAATACAATTTTGTCATCAATCTTGCCGTATTGGTGGCTTATGATGTTTCTCATGCCTTTTGCATTTTTCAGCTTAGACGCCAGATTTTCATCAATAATTTTGTTCTCCAAAAGAATGTTGAAAGCATCAATATCATCCTCTGGAATTTTCAGTTTTATCTCGTTTATTTTGTCTTCTATTCTTGTCATGTTTGCCCAAATACTCTGCTGATTCTTGCAAAATAATCGTCATCTTTTAAGTATTTTATGCTAAACAAATTATTATCAAAATTTTCTTTTTTGTATAATACTTTATGTGAGCCTGCAATTGAGCGCTTAATTTTCTGGGGAAGGGCATTAAATACCTGGATGTCTGCTTTTTCAGAAAAATTTCCCAGAATTCTCACTCTGAACCTGTCAGCATCTTCCTTTTCTATCTTATCGAATACAACGCATATGTCTATGTCAGACCTTGGTGTAACAATTCCATTTACCCTTGAGCCAAAAAGAAGTATTGCTTCAATCTTATCCTTCAATTTATCCTGCAGGATTACATTAACAGCTTTGTAGATAATTTTCCTTGCATCCTGGTCTTTTTTTAGCTTGAACTCATCCTCAAATTCAGATACTTCTCTAATGAACTCCAGCTTTGACCTTATGTCCCTGCTTAGCCTGTTTCTCTCTGATTGCTTTAATGGCAGTCCTTCTAATTGTTTGAGCATTATTTCTATTTCTTTCTTGCCAAATATTTTTCTTGCATTTTTATTAGTCCTTAAAAATTTATTTAATCCCAAAATAATCACCATTTAGGTTATAACAACCAGAATAAAGGTTATTTAATATTTAAAGGTTTTGGTTTATTTTAGTTTAGCATACATGAAACGGTCAACATATTTTCCACTTTTGTAAGCATAATCTCTTAACAATCCTTCACGTTTATACTTGTTTTTCTCTAAAACAAATATAGATGATTTATTTTTTGGGTCAACTGTTGCAGAAATTCTTTTTAATTTTAATTCATTGAAACCATAATTTGTCATTATTCTAAGTGCTTCCGTCATAATCCCTTTATTCCAAAGCTTTCTTGTAAGCCAGTATCCAATCTCAGCTTTATGTTTTTCTATATTATGCAAGTCTATACCACCAACGATTTCACCATTAATATCAACAGCAAAGTCAATTCTGGTTTTATTAGTCTTTTTCGTGTTCTTTATGCATTTTTTAATCCACTTTCTTGCATCTTTTAATGTGTAAGGATATGGAATATTTGACATAAATTGAGTTACTTTCCAGTCATTTATATTCTCAACTAAAGATTTCTCATCACTTTTTCCATAAGGTCTCAGAATAAATCTTTTTGTTTTAATCATCATTTTATCTGTTTTTAATAAAATTGCTCAAAGTAATCTGCTCGTCCCTTTTTGAGCTTAAATAAATAACCTGCCCTTCCCTGCTCCCATAGCGGTATACGGAAATTCCCTTGCATCCAAGCTCATGAGCCATCATGAAGATTTTCTCCACATCCTCAACAGTTGCGTCTTTCGGCAAGGTCACTGTTTTTGAAATCCCGTTGTCAACATATTTCTGGAAGGCAGCCTGCATTCTGACATGCCATTCCGCTTCTATGTCGCTTCCAACAACAAATATCTTTCTTATTTTTTTCGGAATTTCACTAATGTTTTTTATTGAACCTTCCTTGTTTATTTTTTCAATAATTTCATCATTATAAATCCTGTTTTCAATCAATGCCTTCTTCAAATTCTTATCAAAATATGTCAATGTTTTGCCTTCTGCAGTTTTTCTTGAGTAGCTTAATGCAAACAGCGGCTCTATGCCGCTTGAAACATCGGCAATTATGCTTATTGTGCCTGTTGGCGCTATTGTTGTGCGGGTTGCATTCCTTAATTTTAATTTTTTATTATAGATGCTGTTCTTCCATTCTGGAAAAGAGCCCCGTTTATTGGCCAGTTCCATTGATGCAATGCTTGCCTCTTTTGATATGAATTTCATTATTTCTTCTGCTGCCTTTAGCCCTTCTTCCGAGTCATAATTAATCCCAAGATTGATCAGCATATCGGCAAAGCCCATCACCCCCAGCCCAATCTTCCTGTTTTTCTCAACAGTTTTTCTATTTTCTTTTAACGGATAGTCGCACATGTCAATTACATTGTCAAGAAAATGCACTGCAGAATGTATTGTTTTTCCCAATCTGCCATAATCAATTTTTTTATTGTAAACAAAATTGGATAAATTAATGCTTCCCAAATTGCAGGCCTCATATGGCAAAAGCGGCTGTTCCCCACAACTATCCGTTGACTCAATTTTCCCAAGCTTTGGAGTCGGATTAAACATGTTAATCCTGTTTATAAATATGACTCCGGGGTCGCCATTAAGCCATGCCTGCTCGCAAATCAGCTTAAAAATTCTTCTTGCGCTTTCTTTTCTGACAATTTTTTTTGTTCTTGGATTTACCAGATTGTATTTTTTATTTTTTTTGACTGCATCAATAAACTTATCCGTTATCGCAACTGAAACATTGAAATTTGTAAGCACATTTTCCTTGCTTTTGACTGTTATAAAATCCCCGATGTCAGGATGGTCAGCATTCAAAATGCCCATGTTGGCTCCCCTTAAAGTTCCTCCAAGCTTGATTTGCTCTGTTGCAGCGTCAAATATCTTCATGAAAGAAACAGGCCCTGAAGTGAAGCCAGAGCTTTCTATGATGTCGCCCTTTGGCCTTAAGCTTGAGAAATTGAATCCGGTCCCGGCGCCTGTCTTGTGGATCAAGGCAGCATAATGCAGGGTCTTGAATATTGGATCGATGCCATCATCTATAGGCAGAACAAAGCATGCTGCCAGCTGCTGCAGCTTTCTTCCCGCATTAAGCAATGTCGGGGAATTCGGCAGGAAATCAAGCGAAATCATCAAATTATAGAATTCCTCTTCGGTTTTCTTTATGTTCTTATTTTTGTATTTTGCATCAGCAAGCGCGATATTCTTGGCAACTCTTCTGAACATATCTTCTGGCTTTTCTGTAACCTTGCCTTTGCTGTTCTTCTTCAAATAGCGCTGCTCAAGTATAGTTAATGCATTTCCCGAGAAAATTCTGTGAGTTGTGAGCGAGTTCGCAACGAGCTCACTCGCATTCCTCTGAATTTTCTGGGCACCAAAAATCCTTGATTTTTTCGTGTTTGACAGGTTTAGTTTTGGCATAGTACTAAAGATCTTTAAAAATTAGAACATTAAATTTTTTAGTTATCTTAATCTTTTCTTTTTTAATTACTCCTTTAGGGATAGTTACCCATAACTTATTTCCACGTTTTCTAGGTACAGCTTTAAATTGCATCATTTATATCATTAATTGTTTTTGTGCATAACCATTATAAATTTATTGTTTTAGTATCCTTCATTTTCAAAAACTTTATATAATTCAAAATTAAAGAATACAATCATGGAGCACTTATCCATAAAGGAAATTCATGACAGGCTGGCAGAGCTTGAAGGGTGGGAGATGCACGGAAGCGAGATAGTGAAGGATTTTGAGTTTGAAGACTCAAAAAAGGCAATAGAGTTTGCAAATAAGGTTGCTGAAGAGGCGGAGCGGCAGCATCACCACCCTAGCATCAACATAAGATACAACAAGGTTATGATAACACTGACAACTCATGACGCAAACGGACTGACTTATATGGATTTCAAGCTTGCAAGGGTTATTGAGCAGCTGGTTTGAAAAAATAAAATTTATAAACTTTGGCTGGAAACCCTTTTGTTATGGGCAAGATTGTGAAACTCTTATTGCAATTATTGCAGGCGCTGCCGTTGTGCTTGTTCCTGCAGGCTCTTTGAGCAGGAGTTATGGCACAACTTTGCAGCCTCCGCTTTCTGGAGATTATGCTCTAGTTCAAATAACAAAATATGTTCCGCCACCTCCTAAGCAAAAGAAAAAAGAAGAACCAACACGGACTGCTTACTTTAATCTTAAAGGCGCTTTCGGAAGACCCGATGTTAAGTTTGAAGAACTAATAAAATCTTATATTGTTTAATACTCAATCCCCCTTCTTGCGACAATTCCCTTCTGCCATGGATGCTTTACCCTCTGCACAACATTGACATAATCAGCTGCATCCATAAGTTCCTTTGGCGCATCCCTTCCTGTGAAAATCAGTTCAACTTTGCCATGGTCTTTCACAATTTCCAGAACATCCTTTAATGGAATTAATCCCTTTTCCAAAACGCAGTTTATCTCATCAAGAATAACAACATCATAATTATTGCTTTTAATAATATTTTTTGCATGCTCCCATCCTTCCATTGCAGCATCTTTTTCCTTTATGTCGGGCTGGAAAACAAAAGAGCCGGTTTTGTCGGCGAATTCCTGCAAATGCTTCTGCTTTTCCTTCAAAGCATCAACTCCAAACTGCTCAATCTCAAAGCCAAGTTTTTTCGCAGAATAAAGCTCGCCTGTAAACCCGCTTTTAAGGAATTGTATCATATGAACTTTCAGGCTGTTTCCAATCGCCCTCAACGCCAATCCAAGCGAGGAAGTTGTCTTGCCCTTTCCGTCACCTGTAATTACATGTACCAACCCAAGATTTTCCCTGCTGTTGTCCCCTCTTACCTTGATGGGATTTTTTATTTCGGTTAAAGTCATTTTTTGATAATTTTTAATTGTTGACTTTTATTTTCGTTAAATTATTGTTTGCAGTTGAATTTGATAATCATCCCTATTGGCTACAATATCCAACACGAAATCACCCTTTCTTAAAGATTAAAAAACAAAATAAAAAATGAGAAATACAACTACATGCAAAGTCCCCAGCCGCATCCTGGGCAGTGCAAGCATCCTTCCTTAATCTCTACTTTTGTTCCGCACTCCGGGCAATTCTTGATTGCTGCCTTTGTCATTGGCTTTGCTTCATTGCCGTTCCCGTTTGCGAAAACTAATCCGCTTTCTGAATCCTTTATGGTTTTTTTTATTTCCGGCTTTATGTCCACATCTATTTTTGCTTCTTCGCTTTTTTCTTTTGCCTTTGGCGCAACAAGCACTTGGTCTTTAATGCTGCTGTCCCTGAACACAGTCACGTCCTTGCAGCCAAGCTTGTAAGCAAGAATATAGCTGTCTCTCATATGCTCAAGAGTTGCATCTGCCGGAAAATTGTTTGTTTTTGATATTGAAGAGTCAACCCATTTCTGGAAAGAAGCCAAAGCCCTTATATGCTCTTCCGGAGTGATGTCCATGGCAGTTACTAACGCTTTTCTAATCCTTTCAGGCACGTACCCAATCCTTTGGACAGAGCCCTTGTGCTCATTAATGTCCTCCATTAGCTTGTCGTTGTACAATCCTTCCTCCCTCAACACCTTTTCAGCAGCAGGGTCCACATAGTAAAAGCTTCCAACCTTGACATTCTTCTCATAAACAAGGGAGTAAACCGGCTCCATTCCAGAGCTGCATCCTGCTATCATTGAAATGCTGCCAGTTGGAGCAATTATTGTTGTGTAGCCGTTCCTTATTCCATAATTCTTTATGTCAGCGCTTACCTTGTCCCAGTTGAAGTGCCACTCATTTCTTAAGTCACCGCCTCTGATAGGCAATCTTCCTTTCTTGTAGAAGCTCTTGTCATAATAAGGCAAGTTTCCTCTTGTCTTTGCTAATTCAATGCTCTCCATTTTGCTCCAATACTCAATGAATTCCATCAGCTGCTCCATAAACTTTCTTCCTTCTTCTGTGTTGTAGGGTAATCTTAATTCATAAAGCAAGTCTCCCAGTCCCATAATCCCCAAGCCTATTTTTCTTGTTGCAAGGCTCATCTCCTCAATTGACTGCAATGGGAAATTATTAACATCAATGACATTATCCAAAAATCTTGTGCAGATTCTTGTCACTTCTTTAAGGGCATCCCAGTCAACATAAGAGTTTCCTTCTTCATCCTGCCTTGCAAAAGCCCAGACATTTATTGAGCCAAGGTTGCACGGCTCGTTTGGGTAAAGTAGAACCTCTCCGCAAGGATTCGTTGTCACAATAGGCCCAAGATGCTCAAGGAAGGGATTGTAGTCATTCACCTTGTCAAAGAAAATAACACCGGGCTCTGCAGACTCCCAGGCTTGGTACACTATCTTGTCAAACAGCACTCTTGGATTTACTGTCTTTACAACAGTACCATCTTTTGGATTGACCAATGGGTAAGGCTCATTTTTTTCATAATGCTCCCAAAAGTCCGGCATTATCAAAACGCTGATGTTGAAGTTTCTCAATGACTTATTGCCGTCTTTTGCTGTTATGAATTTTTCAATGTCAGGATGGTTGCTATTCAAAATTCCCATATTTGCCCCTCTTCTTATGCCGCCCTGCTTTATGACCTCTGTCATTGTGTCAAACAGGCGCATGAAGCTTAATGGCCCGGATGCAACTCCACCTGTTGAGCTTACAAAATCACCTTCAGGCCTTAATTTGCTGAAATTGTAGCCCATTCCGCCTCCAGCCTTGAATACAATTGCCGTGCTCTTCAGGGTTTCCATAATGCCGTCTATGGAGTCAGGAACGTCTAAAACAAAACAAGCCGATCCCATCCCCAATGGGTTGCCAAAATTTGCAATTGCAGGAGTGTTTGGCATGAAAAGCTTGTAAGTCATTAAGTTGTAGAAGCCATCTATGTTTTTTTCATAATTGTCAAAATCGCCATTCTTAATCATCTCAAAAAACTTGCTCCATGCAACTTTCATCTGCTTGTTCCTGTTGAACCTGTTGTACACCCTCTTTAGAGCCTCTAAATGATACCTATTGAGCTTATAATCTCCAATGCCATACTGGTCTTCATGGACAGCAGGCTTGAAATCCTCTACTATGTTGACAGGCTGTTTTGAATTAAAATCAAATACTCTTGAGTCATAGAACAAGTCCGGCAGTGCAGCATGCACAGCAACCCTTGTAAAAAGCTGCTTTGGCGTTTCAATCAGCTTTCCTGTTGCATCCTTTCTCAAGTATCTTGCTTTCAAAACCCTCAACGCATTTACATCAAACCTTTTGTCTACTTCATCAATTTCTTCCTTTTCCAGTACAAGCTGTTTTTCTTTCCTTATTGCAGCCCTTTCCTGCCTGTAAAGTATGTACGCTTTTGCTGTTGAGGCATGCCCCTCTTCGATCAGCACCTTTTCCACAATGTCCTGTATCTGCTCAACTGAGGGTGTGCTTTCCAGTCTGCTTAGCTCTGCAACAACCCTGTCGCTCAGCTGCTGGGCTATCCTTTTGTCTTTGCCGCCAACTGACTTTGCAGCCTTGAAAATAGCGCTTGTTATTTTACCTTGGTCAAACGACACTATGATTCCATCTCTTTTCTTTATCCTAGAAATTTTAGTTTCCATGTTTAGCCCTCTTTTGCAGTTTTTTACTACTTTACTGAAAACACAATATGTTGTATATAAGATATCGTCAATATACTACATGTAGTGTATTTTTGGAGTGATGGTTGTATATAAAGATTTTGGTTTTTAATTATATATTTTTTACAAAAAGGGAAGAATCATGGGTTTAAATAGTTTACACAGGAATGTCCAGTGCTTTATATTCCGCAGGTGCTTAGCCCTCTTCTCTCAAGGTATTGCTGGTGGTGCTCCTCTGCCTTGTAGAACTTAGCTGCTTTTGCTATCTCTGTCACTATCTTGGATTTGTATTTTTTCTGCTGCTCTTCCTTTGAGTTGATGGCAGCCTGTTTCTGCTTCTCATTATGGTAAAATATTACAGATCTATATTGAGTTCCAACATCAGGACCTTGCCTGTTAAGAGTTGTTGGATCATGGTTTTGCCAAAACACCTTCAAAAGCTCTTCGTAAGGCACAATTTTAGGATCAAATTCAACCTGCACAGCCTCTGCATGCCCTGTCTCATCTGTGCAGACATCTTCATAAGATGGGTTTTCCATATGGCCTCCAATGTAACCGACAGCTGTTGATTTAACCCCCTTTATTTGCCTGAATGCAGCTTCAACTCCCCAAAAACAGCCTGCTGCAAATGTTGCCTTTTCCATATTATCCTAATTGCTATTAATTTTGTGTTTAAATATTTAATTATTGCAAGTGCCGTCATGACGGCTAAAATCATAGAAAACTGTCCTGCCTTCATTATAAAAAAGAAGCATTTAAAAATAAAAGCATAATCTCACACTCATTTTGGTACTAAATGATAGATTACAAAATTGTCAAGTTTTGCAGGCTGTGCAGAAAAAGATTTGTGGTGCATAAGGTTGATGCAAAAAAAAATTATTGCGATGAATGCCAGCCGAAAATAAACAAGCAAAACTATAAGCAAAACTATTAGATGAGGAGGAAAAAATGAAAGGTACAGTAAAGTTCTTCAATGAAATGAAGGGATTTGGGTTTATAGCAGGAGAGGACGGAAAAGAGTATTTTGTGCATAAGACAGGGTTAAACGAAGGAGTGACTCTGCGCGACAACGATTCCGTCACATTCGATATAGGGGAAGGGGACAGGGGCCCAAAAGCGGTTAATGTAAGCAAAGGCGGCAGTCACTCTAAAGCAGATGATGACAACGAGTAAAAAAATTCTTTATTAAGATTTTTTTTCCTTGAGCATTCTAATCAAAATTCTGTTTTTGAAAATGGCTGCAATAAAAATTAAAATGCATGAATTTGATGCTCTAAGCATTAAGGATTCTTTTGATAGAAGGGCATTGCAGTACAAGAACAGGATAGTTTCAGCTTTAAGAAAGATTGGGATAAAAGAAGATGATGTAGACATAGAACTCGAGCCTGTTTCAGTTAAAAGCGCCCCTGCTTCCGCTTTCTGGTATATTGCCGGGCATCGCTTGCATTACAGCTATAAATCGCCAAAAAAATATAATGCATTGCTTGCCGGGCAAAAAACCCAGCAGGAATTCATCAGCGAGTTTTCTGAGGGCGACGATTTCGAAGACAAGCGGAAAGAAGCGCGCGAGATTTTGGGAGTTGCGCCTGACGCTTTAGACTTGGATCATATTGATTCCAAATACAAAGATTTGGCAAAGAAATGCCATCCGGACATGCCGGGGGGAAATGCAGACAAATTCAAGGAAATAAATCGTGCCCATAAAATCTTAAAAAGGGAGCTGCAGTAAGCTTTTTCTCAATCTTTTCCTAACGCTTCCAGTATCTTATCAAGCTTTTCGTTTATTATGCTAAACTCTTTGTTATGGTTTGGGCCCTTAGATTCAAAATTTTCACCTTTTCTAAAACAATCACTGCAGTAAACCGGCTTGCTCCCGCTTGGCTTGAAAGGAACTTCGCATCTTGCGCCGCATTTGTCGCAGGTCGCGCTATGCATTTCAACTTCTTTTTTAAAATCCCTTCTTTCAGGCCTGTCTGAATCTCTGCCGGATCTTCTTGAATCCCTGTAACTAGGCCTGCTGGAGTCTCTTCTTCCAAATTTCCTGCCCCGATTGAAGTCCCTCATATTGCAAATTCAATTAAACTGAAAAGGCAGGTATTTATAAGTTTATGGTAAGGATAAGGATGTTACAGGCCTATTCTTTTTGATTTAATGAAGGCAGCAACTGAAAAGATTTTTATTTTGAGGCATTAGTGGCAAATGACTCCGCACTTGATTTTAAAGGTGACGCTTCTGCTAAAATAATATAAATTAATTTTGTCTATTCAACACTCTTCCCTAATTTAGAAAGTTTATCCCCATTCAAAAATTTTCCAAGAATGTCCTTCAACTCCTTTATCTTTACCCTTATCTGTTCTGTTGTATCTCTGCTTCTGATTGTAACGCTGTCATCCTCAAGGCTTTCAAAGTCAATTGTGACAGAAGCGTAAATTCCGGTTTCATCAGCTCTTGCATACCTTCTTCCTATAGAGCCGCTTAAGTCAAAGGTGCAAGCCCATTCTTTCTTTAGCTCGTCATAAACATTCCTTGCCTTCTTCAGAATATCAGCCTTGTTCGAAGCCAGAGGGAAAACCCCAACCTTTATTGGAGCCAGTTTGGGATGCAGCTTCAAGACAACATTCTCTCTTTTTTTGTCGTAATCATAAGCATCAAACATAAACACTAAAAATGCCCTTTCAACGCCTTGCGATGGCTCGCATATCACATGAGGCAATATTTTCTTCTTGGTTTCCTCGTCAAAAATTGTCAAATCAGCCTTTGAATGCTCCATATGCTTTTTCAGGTCAAAATCCGTTCTGTTGGAAAGCCCCTGCAGCTCCTTCCATCCAAAGGGAAACTCATACTCCAAATCCCATGTGTCCAAAGCATAATGGCTTAACTCATCCTTTACATGCTGCCTTATCCTGAAATGCTCTGCATTTGCCCCAAGCTCAACAAACCACTTGTGCATTGAAGCAAGCCAATACGCATGCCACTTTGTCTTGATTATTTTCTTGCTTAAGCATTCTTTTATTGAAATTTTTTTCATCTGCTGGCTCTTCTTCTGCATATCAGCTGAATAGACATTCAATTCATAATCAAGCACTTCGTCAATAAAAGTGCATTCCTCCTGCTTTTCAGGATGGACAAAGTATTCAATTTCCATCTGCTCGAATTCCCTCATCCTGAACAGAAAATCCCTTGGAGAAATTTCATTCCTGAAAGCCTTTCCAATCTGAGCAATTCCAAACGGCAATTTCAAGCGAGCATTTTCCTGCACAAGCTTGAAATTTGTAAAAATAATTTGCGCTGTTTCAGGCCTTAAAAATGCAGCAGAGCTTGATGTCTGCACAGGCCCAACATTTGTCGCAAACATCAGATTGAATTTTTTTGGCTCTCCAAGATCAGAGCCGCACTTTGCGCATTTCAGCTTTTTTTCCTTTAATGTTTTTGAAATATCCTCAAGAGAAATTCCATGGGTTTCTATCTTTAGTTTATCCTGTATTAATTGATCCCCCCTGAATCTGCTTCCGCATTTTTTGCAGTCAACAATAACATCTGTGAAGCCGTCAGCATGCCCGCTGGCTTTCCAAATCATGGGATTTGCTATGATGCTGCCGTCAATCCCAACAACATCGTCCCTTTGCTGCACAAATGTCTTCCACCACTCTTTTTTTATGTTATTCTTCAGCTCAACGCCCAAATGGCCAAAATCATAAAATCCCGCTATTCCGCCGTATATTTCAGAATTAGGATAGACAAATCCCTTCCTCTTGCAGAAAACAGCCATCTCCTCAATTGTTAATTTAGGTTTTTCCATTTTTATGATGTATGTCGCGGCAATGTAGCCGCGAGTAACTATTGCCGAAGGCGGATTGATTTATCATTATTTTATTGAATTTTAACTTAATTTATTCACATTTATTTTTAATCTTATCCTTTTTTAAGCTCCCTATGCGATTTATAAAAGAAATACCCGATTATTGCAAAAGTGATGACTGGCGAGAACCATTCCGGAATATGCATGCCAAAGCTGTCAGCAAGCATTATGACGCCAAGCGCAAGTATGGAATACATTGCCCCGTTCTTCAGGTACTTGTACTTCTTGACATTGTTTATGTTGCTTATTGTCAGCTGCCTTACTACAATAGCGCCTATGCCGTTGCCCGCCAAAATCAAGGGTATTGAAAATGTAAATGCAAAAGCCCCCAAAATACCGTCAACTGAAAATGTTGCATCTATGACCTCAAGGTAAAAAATCTTGCTTATGTCGCTCATGTTTCCAGAGCCTTCAATCATCTCCCTCTCGGCTTTTTCAGCATTCTCCTTGAAGCCATGGGTTATGAAGAATGCAGTTGAGCCGACAACAGCTCCAAAAGCCATAATCGGGTTTTTCTTAACAGCCTGCCATACTATAACTGCCAGCAGAACAGACACAACTGCAAAGAACCACACCCCCTGCCTGTGGATGAATTTTTCCCCGATAAGCCCGTAATTCTTTGGCTCTAAAAATATCCAGTGAAAGAACAAAAACACAAGGAAAGTGCCGCCTCCAGCAAGCAAAACAGGAGCGCTTTGCTCTATAGTTTCAGCTACTTTTGGGTCATTTGAGAAAGAAGCAGTCAAAGCGCCTATTGCACCCAAGCTTGGATTATTAAGCCATATTATAAGCCAAGGCAACAACCCCCTTACAAGAAAAACGGCAATAAGTATCCCCCATATCAAAAACCACTTTCTTGCCTTCTTTGACATTGTGCCAAGCACTTCTGCATTAATGATGGCATTGTCCACGCTGATTATTATCTCAAAAAGGCTCAGGCCCAAAACAATTAGCGCAATTGAAAATAAGTCCATATTGCTGAAGTTAATGGAATTGGCTTAAAAACATTTTCATTTCCTGTCCAGAATCCTTCTTGGCATCAAGAATGCAATTACCAATGGAGCAATAACAGTTCCAGCTCCGAAAACAAGCAAAGCCCACAATGGATAATTGTTGTAATTGGCTGAAATGTCTGATTTTATCTGGAATAGCAAAAGCAAAATCAAGATTAACGGAATAAGGTATCTGACCAAAAGCCTCCATAATTTGCCTATTTTTAAAATTGAATATTGATTAATATGATTTGATATTTTCTCTGAATCAAAAAACCACCCTATGGCTAAAACTTCAAGAAAAACAGCGATTAAAACATTGTAGTAGGCAAAATGGCCCGCAATGTCCATTATGTAGAAGCCTGGCTTGATGATAAACATCAACCCAAGCAAAAATCCGAATCCTGAAACAAAGATTGCAGCATTTCTGTGCTTTGTCTTGAACTTATGCACAAGAACATGGGTTATTGAGTAGGCAAGCGATGCTGCACCGAATATGAAGAATATTGACCATAGCATAAAAAACAGAAGGCTCAGCAGAGTCGGCTTGTAGAACAAAGGCAGCGCCTGAGACAAAACAATAAATGAAAAGCTGATGTCATGGGATGCCAGATTGTCAACGCCAATCCCGCTTTTCACGCTTAAAAGCCCGAGAATTGCAAACATTATAAATCCTGCAATAAAGCCTGCCATTAATTCTAAAATTATAATTATCATGGAATTTTCCGCTGCAAAGCCTTTGCATTTTCTTGCAAGCGCATGCATTACTCCAAAAGACAATCCCAAGGAGACAACTGCCAATGAGAAAGAAGCAACCCAAATATCCAGGCTAAAAAAGTTTTCAAGCCTTGGCTTTAAAAAAGCATAAACACCATTTAATGCATTGTCAAGCGTTAATGAATACATCAAGAAAAACAGCATTAAAATAATAAACACGGGAAATGTTATCAGAAATCCTCTTTTCATGCTTTCAAAGCCCTCCTTTATATAAAAGAAAATAACAATCCATGCCGCAATCAATGCAATAAAAACAGGCAGTGAAAACTGAGTAAAGCCGCTAAACCCTTTGGAAACCTGGATTACATTACTAAAAAAATATAATCCAGCATTGTTCTTCCACTGCAGGCCAAATGATGTAAAAAGATAAATGATGTGCCATGAGAGCGCAACTGCATAATAGCTCATCATAATAAAGGCATTAAAAATCATAAGCCATCCGATGCTGCTGAACCACTTCCTTACGGATGCAAACAAATCCACAACATTCCTGTTGAAATGCTGCCCGATTGAAAACTCAAGCATAAGCAAAGGCATTCCTAAAACAATCAAAGCAATAAAATAAGGAATAAAAAACAAACCTGTAAGCCTGAATGAAAGATAAGGATAAAGCCAAACGCTGCCAATGCCCAAAGCAGCCCCAACCCCCAGCAAAACAAAAAAGAACCTTGAATTGTTGCCCATAGGTGAAGTATTCCAATATTTAATTTAAACTTTTTGATTGCGAGGATTATGGAGTGATAACACCATAGTGAATCAATAGCTTAATAAATAAAAAACCGCCCCTCACAACTATGCAGCCTTTAATCCATAAGTACATTCCAAAAACGACAAAAGAAATATTCGGGCAGGAAGACGTTATTAAGCAATTAAGCAATTTCATAATTAATTTTAAAAGAGAAAAAAAGAATTCTGCATTGATTTATGGGCCAAGCGGAACGGGAAAAACATGCTCGGTTTATGCAATTGCAAACGAGCTTGGATATGAAGTGATTGAAGTCAACGCTTCCAATTTCAGGAATGCGGAGCAAATCAACCAAAAAGTCGGAAATGCAATAAAGCAGCAGAGCCTGTTTGCAAGAGGCAAGATAATTCTCGTTGATGAAATTGACGGCTTATCTGGGCACGAAGACAGAGGTGGAATACAAGCAATAACAAAGATTATAGCGGATTCAACTTATCCAATAATATTAACTGCAACAAACCCCTTTGACAACAAATTCAGCTCTTTGAGAAGCAAGTCAAGCTTGATGGAATTTAAGGTGCTTGACTATTTGTCAATCTTCAGTATCTTAAAAAAAATATGCGGGCATGAAAAAATAAAATACGAAGATGAAGTTCTAAAATCACTATCGAGAAGGGCAGGAGGCGATGCGCGGGCGGCAATAAATGACCTGCAGACATTGGCGCAAGAAAAAAAAGAGCTGACAAAGGAAAGCCTTGAGGAGCTGGCTGACAGGAACAAAACAGACAACATAATGATAGCATTAAACAAAATATTCAAGACAACTGACCTGAAAATCGCGATTTCAGCCTTTGAGAATGTCAGGGAAGACCTGGACGAGCAGTTGCTTTGGATTGACGAGAACCTGCCAAAAGAGTACACAAAGCCCCAGGAGCTTGCAAAGGCATACGAGATGCTCAGCAAAGCCGATGTTTTCAGCAGAAGGATAAGAAGATGGCAGCACTACAGGTTTTTAATTTATATAAATGCCTTGATAACAGCGGGAATTGCAGCTGCAAAGAATGAAAAATATAAGCACATTGTCCCATACAAGCCGACCGGAAGAATCCTGAAGCTATGGTGGGCAAGCCAGAAACTGGCAAAAAAGAAGGAGATTGCAGGCAAAATAGCGGAAAAAACCCATTCTTCAAAAAAGGAAATTATAAAAAACACGATGCCTTATATCCCTGTGATGTTCAGGAACAAAGAAATGAGGAATAATATAATCAATTACTTGGGCTTAAATGAAGAGGAAGCTGAGTGGCTGAAAACACAGATAAAATAAAAAATAAAATTTTCTTAGACGCATGCGCCATTGACACATTGCGTAGTTACGTTAGCTACACAGTTAATATTTGTGTTTAATGGTGCGTAGTCTTGGATTACTATGCCGCAATAGTACTCTGTTAGAGTTACTGCATCTACACAAAAATCTGTAAGACTATATGGAACACTCTCATCATCTCCTGAAACAGTTCCTTGTGTACCACTAATTTGTCCACCATCGGTATCACTGCACGAATCCTTTGGACTTTCGTCATTGTCACTAAAGCTTGCGCATTTGCTGTCACGTTGACTTGCACCATAATCTGTGTGAGTATCACCATCATTGTCAGATTTGTCATCACATTGCCCATCTATCTCGCTTGTGTCAGATGTTGATGTACAGCCAGGATCAGTTGCATCGCCTAACGAATCTGCGTCACTGGCAGAATCAGTAATATCATCGCATTCTCCATCTATCTCGCTTGTATCGGAAGTTGAAGTGCATCCAGGATCTGTGCTGTCTGTTAGCGTATCTCTATCATTTGTTTCGTCATCGAGGTCGTCGCAAACACCATCAATTTCGCTACTGTCTGTCGCCGAAACACATCCAGGATCACCACCACTTAGCCTAAAGTCAGCTAGCGTGTCTCTGTCATTAGTTGCATCTGCACCATTGTCACAAACCAAACTGGTACTTGTTTCAGTATTATCCTGAGCACCACTGCATCCAGGGTCACTACCACTTTGATTTACACCAAAGTCAATTAGCCCGTCATTATCGTCATCTACGCCATTATTGCACTTTTTCGGCGCTGCAAAAACCATCAACGCCAAAACAGCCGCTACTGCAATTATAGAAAAAATAGTTGCTATCTTTGCTTTCTTATTCATATTCACACCTCATTGGTTTAAATTTGATAAAGAGGGTAACCTGTAGGATATATATATTTCTTGTTTAGAACATATAGATTAAAGTAACTCAATTTAAATATATTTATATTATTTAAGTAAAAATATTTATTATATAAGTAAAATTGCCTAATTTTATCAGCAATTGAAGCTAAAGTTGTCTTATCATCATACATCAAATTTTAACAATTAAACATTTAAATACAAGTATTAAAATCATCTGTTAAAATGGACATTCCTAAAAACTACAATCCAAAAGAAGCTGAAATTAAATGGCTTGAGTTCTGGGAAAAGGAAAAGGTGTATGCCTTTGAGCCAAACAGCAAGGCAGAGATTTACTCTGTTGACACTCCACCTCCAACAGTCTCCGGCAAGATGTCATACTCTCAGCAGGATTTTGTTGTACGCTTTCAAAGAATGCTTGGCAAAAATATTTTCTATCCTTTTGGCGTTGATGATAATGGACTTGCGACAGAGAGAATGATAGAGAAAATGAAGAATGTTAAAGGGCAATTTATGCCTAGGCAGGAATTTGTTAAATTATGTTATACAACTGTTGAAGAAATAAGAGATGATTTTGTCTATGATTGGAAGCGCATAGGAATAAGTGCAGATTTCAATATATTCTATTCAACAATAAACAAGCATTCTCAAAAAATTTCACAGCGCTCTTTTGTTGAATTGCACAAAATGGGCAGGATTTACAGAAGAAAAGCGCCTTTTGTGTGGTGCCCTGAGTGCCAGACAGCAATTGCGCAGGTTGAGATGAAAGATAATGAAAGGGACAGCAGAATGGTTTACATGAAGTTTGACACAAGCAAAAATGAGCAAATTACAATTGCAACAACAAGGCCTGAGTTATTGCCGGCTTGCGTTGCAATCCACATCAACCCGGACGATAAAAGGCATAAGCATCTGATTGGGGCAAAAGCAAAAATACCGTTTTCAGCCAGAGAAGTAACCATAACGGCAAACAAGGATGTTGACATGGAATTCGGCTCCGGAATTGTTTATCACTGCACTTATGGGGATATGGATGATGTCAAGTGGCTGGAAGAATTGAAGATAGAGCCAATCGAAATTCTCAACAAAGACGGCATTCTAAATGATAAAGCAGGACGCTTTAAAGGATTGCACATAAAAAAAGCAAGAGATGCTGTGATAAAAGCGCTTGAGGAAGAGAACAGGATTGCAAAAATTGAGCCAATAAAGCATGTCGTAAATGTGCATGAAAGATGCGGCACTGATATTGAAATACTGAACACAGAGCAGTGGTACATAAAGTACCTTGACCTGAAAGATGATTTCATAAAATACGGGCGCAGGATCAAATGGCATCCTGAGCACATGAGAGTGAGGTACGAGAACTGGGTCAATGGCCTGAAATGGGACTGGAATATATCAAGGCAAAGGCATTTTGGAATCCCGATTCCTGTTTGGTACTGCAAAAAATGCAATGAAATCATTGTCGCTGAAGAAAAGCAGCTGCCTGTTGATCCTTTAGTTGATAAGCCCCTTAAAAAGTGCAGGTGCGGCTCCAATGAATTTGTTGGAGAAAAAGATGTGCTTGACACCTGGGCAACATCCTCATTGACACCGGACATCGCAATTGAGCTTTTTGGCAAAAGCCTTCAAAAAAAGCTGCATCCAATGAGCTTGAGGCCGCAGGCGCATGACATTATCACATTCTGGCTTTTCAACACTGTTGTAAAGAGCTATTTTCATCATAATAATATTCCATGGAATAATGTGGTGATTTCAGGGTTTGTGCTTGACCCCCATGGCAAGAAGATGAGCAAGAGCAAGGGCAATGTGATTGACCCAAGAGAGATGATAAATAGATATTCTGCGGATGCATTAAGGTTCTGGGCAGCCTGCTCAAGGCTTGGGGATGACATGCCTTTTCAGGAGAAAGACCTTGTTACAGGAAGCAAGTTTGCAACAAAAATATGGAATGCCGCAAAATTTGCCTCAATTCATCTTGGCGATTACAGGCTGCAGAAGCCCAGCAAGCTTCATCTTACCGAAAGATGGATTCTTTCAAAGCTGAGCAGGGTTGTAAATGAATCAACTGAACACTTCATGAATTATGAATACTCACATACAAAGCTTGCAACAGAAACGTTTTTCTGGCATACATTTTGCGACAATTATCTGGAAATAGTAAAAGACAGATTGTACAATGCAGCCCAAAGAGGCGAAGACGCAAGAATTTCTGCGCAATACGGATTGTATAATGCATTGCTGACGATAATAAAGCTGATGGCGCCCATAACTCCTTTCATAACAGAAGAGCTTTATCAGCTGTATTTTAAAAAACATGAAGAGGTAAAAAGCGTTCATACTTCAAAATGGCCTGGCATAAAGATGATTGACGAGCACGCGGAAAGAATCGGCGATTTTGTTGTTTCTGTTGTTGAATTCGCAAGAAAGCAAAAAACAATGAAGCAGTTGTCGTTAAAAACGCCTATAAAAAAGCTGACAATTAAGGCAAAAATAGAGGAGATCGACTTTGACGAGGTTGAGGCTGAGATAAAGGCGGCAACATCAGCAGAGCAGATTATATTTGAGCCCACAAGGGAAAAGCATCCTGAGAAGGATGTTGAAGTGATGGTGGAGTTTTGAAGTTGGAAAAGTTTAAATAGTGGTAATTAAAAGTTAATGTTAGAAGTTTTTGCGAGGTGGGAAGAATGAGTGTAGATGAAAGATTGATGGAAGTTGATCCTAGAATTCCTAGAATAGTTCAGAGGAGTAACAGAAGAAGATACACTTTTGGCAGAGGTAGCTCTCATGAATGGAGAAGAGATGAAAGAGCCGCTTATGACGGAAAACCACCAAAAAATGACGATAGAACTCACAGAGGTCATTGGAAAGTTTCTGAAGTAGATATGTCTACTGAAAATGTTGATGGAAAAATTAGTCCAGATGATTTGGGAACTAACGCAATTCTAAGAGAATTTGGATTTGACTATAGGCAAAGAGATGAAATTTTTGCAGTTTATGATAAGCAAGTTGTTAAACAGGCAAGTAGAATTGCAGCAGCATACGCAGGAAAATATGGTGTAGTTGGAATAAAAGGAGAGGTATCAGATTTGCTTGAGGCAGTTCATTTATTGGGTGCTGAATCTGTAGCTTATACAGTGTTAAACGATGGAATGAAACCATCTGAACTTATGAGAAGTGGAATGATTAATGGGCTTTTAGAGTACAAAACCCCAACTACTTATGTCAGAAAACCACTAGAGGTTATTGCTGCTAATACACAAATAGAAACATGCCCACGTTTAGTAATCGGTGTGCCGTATCAACCAGCGCATTACTTAGGAACAAAACAAAGAAGATAATTTTTCACCTTTCCTTTTTCCACCTAACCCCTTTCTTCGTATCCTCAAGAATTATCCCTTTATCTTTCAATTGCTGCCTAATTTTATCAGCTTTCAAATAATCTTTTTCCTTCCTTGCCTTTTCCCTTTCATCTATTAATCTTTTAATTTCTGGATTTAATTTTTCTTCCTTTTCCTCAAGAATTCCGAGAACATTGTCAAATCCATGCATCAACTTGATTATTTTTTTTGCGTTATTTTTTCCGATTTTGTTTTCCATCATTAATATGTTTGTATCCTTTACAAAATCAAAAATATAAGACAATGCAATGCTTATATTCAAATCATCATCCATTGCTTCCTCAAAGTGTTTTTTTGTTTTGTCAATTGATTTTTGAATCTGTTTATTGTCAGCATTGTTTTTTATTTCTTTCAGCTTAATCATAAAATCATTCAATCTCTGCACAGCATGCTCAGCAGCTTTCACAGCCTCTTCTGTAAAATTCAGCTGCATCCTGTAATGCGCTGAAAGAAGCAAGTACCTTATTGCTTTTGGATTGTATCCTTTGTTCAATAAGTCCCTTAAGGTATAAAAATTTCCCAAAGATTTTGACATCTTGTGCCCGTCAACAAGCAGGTGCTCGTTATGGAACCAGTAATTGACGAATTTTTTCTTTGTTGACGCTTCGCTCTGAGCAATCTCATTCTCATGATGCGGGAAAATTAAGTCAACCCCTCCCGCATGAATGTCAAAATGATCTCCCAAATACTTCATTGACATTGCAGAGCATTCAATGTGCCATCCAGGCCTTCCGTTGCCAATCTCTGTTTTCCAAACAACTTCTCCATCCTCTTTGTCATAGGATTTCCAAAGTGCGAAATCCTGCGCCTGTTCTTTTTCATACTGGTCTTGTTTGACTCTTTTGCCAGCTTCTAAATCTCCTAATTTTGTATGCGACAGTTTTCCGTAACCCCTAAATTTCGAAATGTCATAATAAATGCTGCCATCCTCGCTTTTGTAGGCAGTTTTATTGCTTAGTAATTTTTTAATTATAGCGGCCATTTCCTTTATATGCTCTGTCGCCCGAGGATAAGCATCAGCCTTGTCAATGTTCAAAGTTTCAATGTCATCAAAGAAAGCCTTTTCGTATCTTCTTGTGAATTCTTTCAGGGAAATTCCTTCCTTATTTGCGCCTTTTATTGTCTTGTCATCAACATCTGTAATGTTCATGACGTGCTTTACCTTGTATCCAGAGTACTTCAAGTACCTTTTAAGAATATCGCTGCATACATAAGCCCTGAAGTTGCCGATGTGGGCGAAGTCGTATACGGAATGCCCAAAATTACATTGTAATCTTGTTTGGCCCGCATGTATAAATGCCCACAACCTTATCCTTTATAGGCTTAAATGCTTCCTTTTTCCTAGTTAAGGTGTTGTATAGTTTCAGCACCATTGTTTAGCCATTTTCTCCTAATCTGTTTTTAATTGTTTTTATTTTAAATAAAAAAGAGCGAGGGGCCGGATATTCGGCAACTTGCACTCGAACCGGCGAATAAGCGGGTTGCAGCATCGAGTTCGGTTTGAAACCGAAACGCTCGCCTTAGCCGCTTGGCTTTGAGGTTTTGAAAAACCCTCGCAAAGCGAACTTTGCCCTCGCTTAACTGTCTAAAACAACCAGAACTAGCAACAACAATAGCATCTATAATAATCTTGCCTAATCATAAAAGGATTGTAATTCCAATTCATATTTAAATGTTTATGTTTATTCATTTTTTCCATTATTTGTCTAAGCCGCGGCTGTTGAAATCCACACTTATTAAATTCTGAAGAAAATCTTCAAAATTTTCGCGTTCCGCAGAGCTTAGTTTTGTCTTTTGTACCAATTTTAACACCTCCGAATTGTTTAGAAAAAAAGTAAGGTTAAAATCGGCAACTAACACACAAATTTGTGGATAGGCCTAAATGTATACAGAATGCACTTTCCCATCCATGTGTTGTTTGCCATCTGAAAGCCCATATATCTAGGTTATATTTAAATATTGTGTTTTTTATGCTGTGTTTCATAATTAGCCCAACAAACAATATTTACCTTTGTATCATTAACAAATCTCATTAACTTAGCTGAACCAACAAGTTGTACACCCATAA
>JAGVXT010000006.1 GCA_018303655.1 Candidatus Woesearchaeota archaeon | reverse complement strand
TAGCTCGAAGCTGGCAAATACTGCAAGGTCAGAAGTTTATTGCAGGGCGATATTGTACAACTTATTTATTTGGCTTTGTCGCCTCTTGGGACAAAGCCGCAAAATCGCAAAACTTTAAATAAAATATAGATAAACTAACACTATGATTGTCATAATGACAGATTTAGGGCATTCTGAGTATCTAGGTGTGGTGAAGGGAGTTATTTATTCCATCAAAAAAAACACAAAAATTGTTGATTTGTCAAATTTTGTGAGCCATCATAACATAAAAGAAGGAGCGTGGATTCTATACAAAAATTACAGGCATTTTCCAAAAAACGCGATATTTTTGTGCGTTGTTGATCCCGGAGTTGGAAGCAAAAGGCAATGTCTTGCCATTAAAACCAAGAATTATTTTTTTGTAGGGCCTGACAACGGATTGATGTACAAGGCAGCGACTGAAGATAAATTAATTGCTGCAGTCAAACTTCCAGTTAAAAACACCTCAATGACCTTTCATGGCAGGGACGTGTTTGCAAAGGCAGCGGCAATGCTTGAAAAAGGGGTGAAAATTGAGCTGCTAGGCGCAAAAACAATTGTCAAAACAAAGCTTGACTTTCACCTTAAAGGCAGGGAAGGCGAAGTTGTCAGGATTGATAATTTTGGCAACATTATAACAAACTTAGGTTCCTTAAATAAGGAATCATACGAAGTAAAAACAAAAAACTCCAGCCAAAAACTGAGCTTTTATAAAACTTATGAATCAGCGCCTCTAAATAAATTATTTCTCATCAAAGGAAGTTCTGACACGCTTGAGATATCTGTTAGAAACTCAAGCGCGTCCGAAAAATTAAAGCTTAAAGTTGGAGACAAGATAAAAATAAGCTAAACCTTTAGCTCCTCTGCGCTTTTCCTCTCAGAATAAAGCTCTTTTATGTCGTGATAGACTTTGACTTTTTCTTCTGATGTCATATTATTGTACAGTCTCAGTACTTCAATATAACTCCTTTTTGCTGTTTCCAAGTCAAATCTCATCAGTGCCTGCCTTGCATCATTTATTTTGCTTTGTATTATAAAAATATTGCCCTGAGGTTCCAGCATTAAGCGCTCTTCCGGCGCTTCTTCTCGCTTTCTTGAAAATAATCTCTTTAATATTGATGGCTTTTCAGGCAGTTGTGGGCGAGTTTCGCGTGAGATGCGAGGCGAGCTCGTATCGACTCGCTCACCATTCCACTGCTCACCCGCATTCCACTTTTTTATTTTCTCGATTGCGTTTTGTATTTCCTCTTCAGCATCCAAAATTTCTTTTGGCTTTGTTTTTTGCTTGAATTCCCTTTCAGCGTCAAAATCGTCTAATGTTTCCGGAAACTGAACCTCAGGCTGTTCAAGCTCTTTTGGAAGTTTAAAGTCAAGGTTTTCCAAATCAAGATCATTTTCCGGAAGGCTGGCTTTTTGCTTTTTAGCTTGTTTTATTGGCCTAGCTTTTATTAGCCTTTTTGATTGTATTCTCTTCTTCATTATTATCTTTGATTTTTTTATTTCTTTTTTTGAAAGCTTTTGCTTTTTTATTACAGTTTTTTTCTTAGAAATATTCTCTTCTTTTTTGGCTAATGGCTTTTCCCCTTCATTCAGCTTATTTATCAGTCGGTTGAATTCCTCTTCTTCTATAAAAGTCTCGGATTTTGGTTTTTTTATCAACTCATCAAAGAATTTTGGCTTTTCTTTCAGTTCTTCTTCAAAATCTGTTGGAGAAGGCGGTGGAATAATATCAGCAGGCTTTGGTCTTAGTTTGAAGAACAGCATTTTATACCTCTTTTTCACAATTGTATCTACTTATTCTTAAATATTTATTGGTTTATTTAACAGTTTCCACTATCTTTTCTTTTGATTTGAAGCCAGAGTAGATTCTTATCTTCCTTTTTAGCATCCTTGATAAGAATTTTATTACTTCAATGTTTGCCTTGTTGTCCTGAGGCTTTGCCTTTATGCTGATTCTATAGGCGTTTCTTTCCTTGTCAAACCGCTCTATCTTGTTTTCTTTCGCGTTAGGGCTGACAATGACCTTGAATTTGGCTTCTTTGATATCCATTTTTTGCAATAATGCGTGCATGAATAAAAGATTAACTACGTATCTATTTACTACTTTATAATAATAAAAAACGAAAGGTTTATAAAGGTTTGAGATGCCCAGTCTACAATGCCTGAAAGAGAATTGACCGCATTAGTTGCTGACGATGAAGAATTGGTTAGAGAATTTTTAGTAGAAATGCTTTCTGCTATTCCAAATTTAAGGATAGACACAGCTTCAAATGGTAATGAGGCATATACCAAAATAAAGACACGAAAGCCAGATATTCTTTATACGGATGTGTTAATGGGGGGGATGAATGGTGATGCACTTTTAGAAAGTCTTGTGGCAGAAGGAATAAAGATACCCACTTTTGTTTGCAGTGGCTCTTTTCAGGAAGATGTTGGTGCAAGAGCTCTTTTTTATGCCACTAGAATGTATACAGATGAGCAGATAACAAAATTAGGAATAGATATACAGCCGGATACAGAAGCACAAAAGAGATTCATATTGCAAAAAGAAGATGAACAAAGAGTGGCACAACTTCAAGTAGCACAAAATAGGTATATTCCTTATGATTTTGGCTTTCCAGCATTAAGCAAACCTGTTGGTATGGATAGCCTTCTTGATAGAACTAAAACTGTAATAAATATGTTATACGAACATTCTTAATCATAATCTCTCCACGTATGTGAGCATTTCTCGCATCTTAGGAACTTTGTCTCAGGCTCGTCTCCTGCCCTTGTCTGCACCAGCCAGAAATAAGCTGTTTTGTGGCCGCATTTTGGGCATTCTGCTGTTGTCTTTGGAAGAGTTTGAAGCTCGCCCTTGTCTATGACCTCAACTTCCTTGTCTGTTCGGACTATAGTTTCCCTTACTGTAGCGCCTGCTACCTGGGTTGTCTTATATCCACAGGAGCAAACCAGCATCTTCTTGCTGTCTTCTTTCCTTGGCACAAGGATTGAGCCGCATTTTGGGCAAAACATTCTAAATCTAAAAACTTTGACAAATTGTATATAAACTTAACCTTTTTGGGATAGAATGTCTTTTGACAGGTTAAACAGCTCAACAGCCCATATCTTGACATAGCCAAGCAAAGGTATCCTCACAATTGCGTTGCCTACAACCAGCTCTTCGCTTACGCTTGTCTCATCAAGAAAAGGGCTTTTTATAGGCATTGGGTTTGTCTTGTAGTTGTCGCCCTTTGTTTGGAAGTAATAATTATTTTTATCCTGCCACTTCTTGACAACCCTGTGGATTATAGGGTCTCTTTTTGCGCTCCAGAACACAATAATATCGCCAATCTCAATATTTTCAGGCTTTTTGCCCTTCAAAACCATAATGTCGCCTTTGTCAAACCCGTTTTTCAAAGGGAACCTGCCAAAATCCTCCTTGTCTATGCTGTTGTTCACATACCAATCGCCTGATTTTTGCCACCAGTCCTCAAATTCACTATTGTGTTCCATGCTCTCGCTTACAACTGCAACAACAGGATGGGATGTGCTAAGCAAAAAGCCCAAACCGGGATAAACAATGAACTTGATGAGAACAAAAGCCAAGGCAATATTGACAATCCAGCTCCATAAGCTGTTGTCCTCCCATATAAAATGCCATAGTTTCTTCCATGTTAACTTTTTGCCCTTCATGGCTGTGCTCTTTGCAAAAAGAATAAAAAGGTTTTGATTTTGGCTGGAAATAATTTCATCCTGCAAATATTTAAATATAAAGTTTGATTCAGGCTTTTTATGGAATTAATCAGAGTTCTTGTAGTGTACACCACCCCAAGGACAGCAGAACAAAGGTTAACATTGGAAACAGTTAAAAAAACATTAAAAAAATACAAAACAAGCTATACTCTTGCAAACAGAGGCAAATTGAGCGAAAAGCAGTTCAAAGGCAAAGATATGATAATCGCTGTTGGGGGCGATGGCACTTTTCTGAGGGCTGCGCATTTCGTTGGCAAACAGCTTATTCTTGGTGTGAATGCAGATACAAAGAACAAGGAAGGTTTCTTTATGAAAGCCGACAAAAACAATTTTGAGAAAAAATTCAGGAAAATAATAAATAATAAATTTAAAATTGCCAAATTACAGAGGCTGGAGGCTTGCATAAACAGCAAAAAAGTCGAGACTTATGCGCTCAATGAGTTTTTTGTCGGAGCAAGAAAATCTTACCATGCAGCAAAATATGTGGTACAGATAGATGGCAGGAAAGAAAGGCAGAAGAGCAGCGGCATTCTCGTCACAACGCCAACCGGAAGCTATGCATGGGCCAAGTCATGCTGCAGCAAAACCCTGCCGCTAAGCTCAAAAAACTACCAGTTTGTTGTTCGCGAGCCATATGAAGGCAAGGTATTCAAAAACTATAAGTTAAAGTATGGCATATTAAATAAAAACCAGAAAATAACCATTGCTTCAGAAATGCTTGATGGAATCTTAATAGCTGATTCTGTCGGCAAGGAGTACAGCCTTAAGAATGGAAGCAAAGCAACCATAAAATTGTCAGGTAAGCATCTCAATGCAGTGTGGCTATGAAAATCAAGGATATTGGAGGTGAGTTTGGCTTAATTGTAAGGATAAAGAGCAAGATAAAGCTATATTCTAAAGATGTTGTTGCAGGGATTGGAAATGACGCTGCTGTTTTAAATTATGACAAAAACAACTATATTCTTTTCACAACAGACATGCTTGTTGAAAATGTACATTTTTCCTTGAAGTACTATTCTCCGCAGCAGATTGGAATGAAAGCAGTCGAGCAGAACGTAAGCGACATAGCTGCCATGGGAGGCATTCCAAAGTTTGCAATAGTTTCGCTGGCTTTGCCAAATGATATTGATGTTGAGTTTGTTGATAAGCTGTATAACGGAATCAATGAAAAATCAAAAAAATACAAAATAAGCATTGTGGGCGGCAACATAACTCATTCAAAGGAAATTGTCGTTAGTATTGCAATGATTGGATTTGCAGAAAAAAAAAATTTAACATTGAGAAAAGGCGCAAAAATAAATGACTTGATTTTTTGCTCCGGAGATGTTGGTAAATCAAGCACTGGTTTAGAATTATTGAAACACAACATTGCTGGAAACTCAATCAAAAAGCATCTGGAACCAAAATCAAGATTGGATTTAGCAAGAAAAATTGTTAAAGTTGGGATTAATTCAATGATTGATGTGAGTGATGGAATAGCTTCTGAAATTAAGCATATTTGCAGTGAATCAAAAGTCGGAGCAAGAATCTATGCTGACAAAATTCCACTATCAAAAAACACAATAATTGATGCAAAAAAATTACATAAAAATCCGCTTGATTTCGCCCTATATGGGGGAGAAGATTTTGAGCTGGTGTTTACCGCACCAATCAATAAACTTAAACAATTGAAAAAGCATGATATTGTTGTTATTGGAGAAATTGTAAATAAAAAATATGGAACAAAGCTAGTTAAAAACAACAGAAAATTGGAATTGAAGATTGGGTTTGTTCATTTTAAATGAATGCTAGAAATTAAAAAATAGGAGGACGCGCTCAGAAATGGGCAAAAGCAATTGCAGTTGGCTACCTTGTTACCGACTCCACTCTGTTACTCATAAGCACCAGTGCCTAAGATTACCGCTGCCTTAAGCACACTTTTGGCGTGTTTCTTTCCAGACCTTACGGATTTTCAAAAGCACAAGTCCTACAAGGCAGAGCTTCTACGCCAGCAGCAAGACCAAAAGCAAAAGCCAAAGCTGCTTCCCAAGCTTCACCGCACCTAAAGCACGTTTGCGCTGACAGGAGAGTGCTAGCTTCCCGGCAGAGTCCTCCCATAAGCAAGAATATTTAACAGGTTTTAAATGTTATTGTCTTCAGCTACTTAACAAATTCCACATTTGGCATATCTTTAAATTGCCTATCTCCAGTTAGAAATTTTAGATTGTTTTCAAGAGAAAGAAGGTAACCAGCTGCATCCGTCAATGAAATGTTATTTTTACGCATGAATCGAAAATAAACAGCTTTAGCTATTGTCTTAGTAGATATTTCCAATAATTCAAAATTATAATTTTCAAGCCATTTGTCCGCTTCATCTTTGCTTTTATTTCTTAAGATTATTGAGTAGATTTCTGCAATGTTTAATATACTAATTTTAACTGGAAAATTTCTATATTTCTCATAAGAGGGATTGTTAAGCATTATTTCAATTATCGCATACGTATCGAAGAAATAGCTCATTTTTAGAAGCCAAAATCAAGATCCTTATCTACTTCCCTCATTAACTCTTCTGTTGATTTCTTAAATTTCATTGTGCCAAAAATGTCGCCTGCTTTTGTTATAGGTTTAGCACTAATTAGCACAGTTACTTCTTGGTCTGGCTTTATATTCTCTTTCCTAATGGCTTCTTTTGGTATTAAAATACCTATAGAGTTGCCCCATTTCTTTGTTTTAGCTTTTAACTCTATCATAGAATTATACATGTATAACTTATTTATAAATCTTTCTATCAAAATGCTAAAACAGCCAAGTATCCAATAAAGCAGCCTAGGCTAAGGACAGGCATTGCAGGGTAAAACTTGTTCTGCTGGCCTTTAAGCAGCAAAAACAGCAATGCCAGGCTGACAAAAACAGGAATAATCAAAGTCTTCAGGAATCCTGCTAGCACTGTTTCCTGCAGCATCAACCCTTTCATAATCACTCCAGCAAATATCAATGTAAACCCTATATCGCCCCCTCCAAGAACTGCAACTGACTTTCTATGAATTTTTTCACTGTCTTTTTTGACCTCTGATTTTGGCGGTGTTATACACTTAACCATACTGCCTTTTCCATAAGGAATAATCAAGCCAGCAAAAACATTTGAACTTGACTGGAATTCAGCCATTTTTATCATATGCTTTGTCTTGTAAACTGCAATAAAATCATACATCGATATCACAATTAAAAGCATAAATGCAGCAAATAAATTAATAATTGGAACAAATATCGCAGCAAGTCCTCCGTAAATAAAGATTTCAGACATATTTTGGATTACTACATTTGGCCTGTATAATTTTAAAACAGAGATTACTAATGCAAGTATTGCAGCAATTACGTTGTTTATGAATGCCGCAAATGCAATTGACAAGGTAAGCCATACTGTGGCAAAAAACCAGAGTTTCCAGATAAACGGCTTGTTGAACTTTATCAGCAGCAAAACCAAAACCGTGCCAATCAGGATTGCTATTGTTATGTAAATGAAGGAAGTGCTTTCATTCTTAACTTCCGGTCTTTCAAGGTTGTAGGGCAATGGCTGCCATTCAATTTTTTTTGTTTCAATAGTCTTTTTGTGGTCAATATAGTGGTTTACTACAAGCAATCCTGCGAACTGCGCTATGAAGAAAACTGCAACCAAGGCAAAGACTACTTTGGGTGTGTGCTTCATTAAGCATTAAAAACTATGGTGATTTAATAAATTATGTTTTTTAATTAACCAAGATTAACAGCATTCATAATCTTGTCTGCACTGTAATCATAAATAATCAATCTTGTCTGGTACCTTAATGAGAAATCTCCTACTTTTGCGTTTGCATAGACATCAGAAACCTTTGCTGTTGAAAACCAACTGTCTTATTTCAAATCAGTTGATATTCCCAAAGAGGTGTTGCCAGGTGAATACCTCTTGGTTGTTGAGATGAGAGATTCAAATACATTTGCTGTTTCAAGCGACTTGTTTAATGTTGTGATGAAAAAGAGGTTTTGATTGAAGAAATTGTAAAATCAAGCTCAAGGCTGATACTGGCTTTGATAGTTCTTGCTGCATTGATGTCTGTGCTGATATATTTTGTTGCAGCAAGAAGAAGGGCTTCTGAAAAAAGGCTTGAAAAGTGCAAAAGAGCCATCAATAATGCAAAGAAAGCCCTTGATAGCAATGATATTTACAAAGCAAAGCAATTCTATGATGGGGCAAGAAACCTTTACAATGGCTTAAAAGCAAAAGAGAAAAAAGAAGTTTACAGCAGCTTAATGTGGCTGTACAATAAATTAAAGTAGAAAACTAACCGAAATCTATTTAAAGTATGTAAATTCAAGTTCTTACACTACTGTTACACTACATGTCGGAAATCAAAGATTTCCGAGCACACTCGAAAATTTTTAATTTTCGATGAAAAAAAAGGGTGGATTTAGATGTGTTTTAGGGCGCTATTTAGAGCTACATGTCGGCAAATCGCAAAGCGATTTCCGCTGAGCAAAGCGAGCGAAAGAGCGAGCTTTCGCACTCCACTGCTCAAAAATCTTCGATTTTTGACATATTCTTATTTCTTAATATGCAGGGTGATCTCTTTTGGTGTTTGAGAGATACTTCCACAGGAACGGAAAAAAAGCAAAGCGGAGCCATAACCTCAATAAATTCTACAATGTTCTGAACGAATTGAGAAATGTGCTCGTCAAAAAAGACATTTCAGAATTGAACATGCTCCACAACAAGGCAAGGGACATGTATGTCAGCCTGTTTGATGAAGAAAAGCGGGAAATCTACAATGAATTATGGGCATTGCACAGTCAGATAAACCTGCTTGTAAAAGAAAAGAGAATGGGGGAGCTAAAGCGGCAAAAAGAACTGGAATCAAAATTAGAAAATGAAAGAAGAAGAATAGAACAGGAAAAGAGCCAAATTCTTCTGCAAAAGGAAAAAGAAAGGCAGGAAAAAGCTAGAAAAGAAGCGGAGTTAAACCGGAAAAAAGGGCTTGAAAGGCAAGAGCAGCGAGCAGCCCATGCACGTGATGGGTTTTATCACGCTTTTGATGAACTAAAAGATGCGCTTAAAAATAATGACATTCTAAAAGCAAAGAAGTTGTACATCGAGGCAAGAAATATTTATTTAATTTTGCCAGTTAAGGAAAAACATGAAGTTTACCATAAATTACTTGCGTTGCACAGGCACATGAGCAGGCTTGTTGAAGAAAAAAAGCGCCAGGAAGAATCAAAAAGGGAGAAAGAAAGCAAAAAGCAAAAAGAACTTGAAAAGCTTGATGAAGAAATAAAAAGAAAGCAGGAAGAGCTAGCCAAGCAAAGAGAAGCTGCAGAAAAAGCAAAAGAAACTGAAAGGCATAGGGAGGAGCAGCGAATAAAATATATTGATCAGGAAAAAATAAATTTAGAGGAATCAAAAAAAGAAAAAAAACTAGGAATATTCAATAAATTATTCAAAAGTAAAGAGAAAATAATTGAAACAAAAGCAGCAGAAGAAAAAGCAAAAGAGCAAAAAGCCCCGCAAACTGAGTTTGAAGAGCTTGAAGATGCCATTCGAAATCTTGGGCTGTTCAAAAAAATAGAGAAGGAAAAAATAATTAAGGAAAAGCCAGGCATGTTTGGCAAATTTTTAAAAAAATGATTATCTCAGGACATCTTCAATTGGCTTTTTTGCATTTGCCTGCCGGGCTTCCTTTTGCAGGTTAACTCCAAGGTCCTGCAGGCTCTTTATGTGCATCTGCATCAGCTGCTCTACTATCGACAATATTTTCAGCATTTCCTCCCTTTCCTTTGCAAGCGTTGTCAAAGACCCTTTGTGAAATCCAATCTGCTCGTCCTTGCTTATGTCTTTTGGCATTGCAAGAATTAAAAAGGATTAGTATTTAATAGTTTCTGATTTGATAATAAACTAAAGCTTTTTAAAAATAAACAAATAACTGATTTCATGACCAAAATTTTAGGAATTGTAAAGGAAGGCAGGCTTATTCCGCAGGATTTGTGGGTAAAATTTATTTCCGGAATGGAGAATAGTTTTGATAGCCTTGAAACCAACAAAGAAAGGGCAAAAAGGGAATTAGCAGAGGCTGTGGTTCAGGCAATTAAAAGAAGAGTTACTCCAAGATTCGGGATTTTGCTTTCCGGCGGAGTGGACAGCTCGTTGATAGCATTTGTCTGCAACCAACTTAAATGCAATTTCACATGCTATACTGTTGGCATTGAAAACTCTGATGATATTGAATGGGCAAAGAAAATTGCAAATGAATATGGGTTTAATTTTAAATATAAACTATTGAGCTTGGAAGAATTTGAAAATATTGTTAAAAATGTAGTCAAATTATTGAATGATGCAGACATTGTAAAAGTAAGCGTTGGCTCTGTGATTTATGCCGCTGGAAAATTGGCATTGGATAATGGTGATAATGTCCTGTTTGGCGGCTTGGGAAGCGAGGAAATATTTGCAGGCTACCAGAGGCATGAAAGCGCTTTGCAAAGCAATGATTTTGAAGCATTGCATAAAGAATGCTGGAACGGACTGAAAAACATGTGGGGCAGGGATTTGACAAGAGATTTCACAATTGCAAAGCACCTTGGACTGGATTTAAAGGCACCATTTCTGGACAAAGAGCTGATAAGAACTGCAATGAATATACATCCAATGTTTAAACTGGATAAGCAGAATAAAAAAATTATTTTGAGGGAAGCGGCAGAATTTATCGGCTTGAAGAAGGAGTTTGCATGGCGCAAGAAGCAGGCTGCGCAATACGGAAGCAATTTTGTGAACGGGATTGAAAAATTGGCTAAAAAAAACGGGTTCAAGTTCAAGAAAGACTATTTGCAGAGCCTGCTGATGAAATAGTAAATTAAAATTTTATGAATGTCTGGCAGAAACAGCTATTTGGGCAACAGATTTATAGCCATCTTCATGAATCTTAGATTTACTTTTGATGTCCAAGTCTTTCTCAATAACTGACTCAACAACGGCCCAGTAATAATCTATAAATTTATTTACCACTGAATTTTTAAGGTTCAGCCTGTACATTTTTGCTTTTCCGACAGCTCTTGTCTGCACTACTATATTTTTTTCCTTAAACTCCTTCCATATCCCTTTTAGTGTGGTATAGCCTACCTTAGAATATCGCGCAATGTCTTTCATTGAATAATCATATTCTGAATGGACTATTAAAAAGCCCCATATCCTGTTTTTTGGAGTGTTTCCCTCCGCCTGCAAAAATACTGATTTTGGCATTGCAAGGAGGATAGATATTAATGCATATTTAAAGGTTTCTATTTCGGCTCATAAGGGACTAAATTTAGACTACATATTTATATATTTCCTAGCTATCATTTTTTCTATGGTTAAAGTAAAGAGGAGTGAATATATAAGAATAAGCAGGACAATAGTAAAGAAGCTTTTCGATCAAAACTGCTTTGGCAAAGGCTCTGTTTACATTCACGTTTTAAAATCTGGAATATCAAAAGAAGATTTGGACAAAGTTGAGACTGTACTGGAAGCTTTGGTAAAGCAGAATATCTGCGGCAAAAAGAAGAAAGAGCATGGTTGGAAGTACTATCTTAATATGGACCGCTATGACAAAATCAAAGAGATAATAAAAGAGAAAGGCAGCAACTCCATCATTCCAATTTTGCTGATGTTGCAGTGGCTTTCATAATCCAGTCAAAATGACCTCCTCTGCGGGCTAAAGCCACGCAGTATCCCGCTTCGGGAATTTCAAGCTAAACCATGATGCTTAGCTTGGTTCAAGATGTACAAAACCGTGTCGCTCAGTTGGTTGTAGCCGACTGTTACAGCAGAGCCTCCTCTGCTCCAGAGATGCCCCTGCGGATATCTGAGGCGAGCTTTAGGGTGATTTTTGAAGAAGCTGTACGACGAGCCGCCTTTCAGGATTTGCATGGCTTTTTCATCGCTCATGCCTTTCGGCAGAGTCACAAGCATGTGCACGTGGTCGGGCATAACAGAAATCAAGTGAACCTTGATTTCATGCGATGAAGCGGCTTTTCGGATGCAGGCTTCCGCAAGGTTTTTGTACTCAAACTTTGCAAACATTTGATAACGATACTTTGTCTGTATCGTTATGTGCCAAAAGTTGATGCCAACTTTATGGTTGTAATGCTCCAAGTCAATATTTACGTATTCCATTTTCGTTGCTCCGCGCAACGAAAGCTAACGCTAAAACGATTGGAGTTTGAGCGTGCCGAAATTTCGCTGCACGCTCAAATTTTTATCAAGAATGAAAGAAAAAAGTTACGAATTAAGCAAGGCAATTCCTCTACAGGCTAAAGCCTGTAAGAGTATCCTTGCCTAGTACAATGATTTACAAATTCCATGCTTACGGGCATCCAAACATTCTTGGAACGCATAAGACAACATTTGAGTTTACAAAAGATGAAGAAATCAGCTTAATGGGAGACTGCATTGTTGGAGTCAAAGCAGATTTTGAATTAGGCAAATTAAAGAAATTTATTAGAAAATCAATCAAAAACAACAATAAGAAAATCACAATAACAATAAAAGCATTATCAAAATCAATAACAATAAAAGAAACAGTATTCATAACCATAAATCCAAATTTCAACGATGATAAGGAATTCGTCATCAGAAAGACAGATTTCGCATCTGAAAGGACGTTTGCAATAAAGGCAAATAAGGCTGCTTTTGAGTTAAACAGGGATTTAATAGGATTTTTAAAGGAAAAAAAGAATAAAATAAGCGTTATTATTGAGAATGAGCGATAAAACAAATTTAAAATAATAAAATAAGACATTCTTCTATATATTTTATATAAAATTTCTTCCAGAAAAACAGATAGATTTTTAAATGAACAAAACATCATGGGTTTATAGGGGAGCTGTAAAGTTTAGGTTCTTGAAGAAGAAAAGAGGGCTGATAAATAGAGGACTGAATGTTGGGATAATCGACGTATATTGTTGGAGGAGAGAATAAAAAGATGTCGTCAAAAGATGGGCTCGAAAAGGTATTAGGACTAGTTGGTTTAGCATTTCTTTTAGGTAGATTAGGAGAAGAAGATAGGCAACAAACTCTAACTATAGAGCAAAAAACACCAGTTTCAGAGAAATTAGAACCAAGGTACAACGCTTATGAATCTCCTTATGGACTAGTTTTAGAAATTGATGGCTATGTTTTAGGAAGTATTCTAGATCAACCCTTTTTCAGAAAGGACTGGGTTGAGAAGTATCCAGGTTCTTTAGAAGTCATTTTAGCTGCTGAAAAGATTGCTCAAGTAACTTTAAAAGATTCTGGACCGCGAATTCATAGTGGTGCGCCAGGCTATGAACACATACGCAGAGTTATGCAAAAAGTTATCGAAAGTGCAGAAGCAATTCGAATTGAATTGGACAGTTCAACTATAATCCCAGGGATATTGCATGACGAGATTGAACTAAAGGTAAGAAAATTAGAAGATTTATGGAAGCAGTATACAGTATTTACACGATACGAAACAGATCCTCAACTTAGACGAATGTATCAAGTTCTTAGGGATAGAAGTGGGATAAGATTAACCGAGATGAGAACTGAAATTAAAGATGACCTCGAAGAAAAATTAACCAAAGCCATACCTGGAAATATTACAGCTTATTATAAACAAAAGAATATGAGAGATATTAAAAAAGGCACATCTTCAACAATCCGTTTAACTAGATTCAATGACAGGTATAGGTATCCAGATTCAATGGAGTTTCAATTCAGCAGATATGGCAATGAACCATTAGACCAAACATACAAAAGAGCCGCTCTTAAGTTCTGTGACGGTATGGCAAATATGGAAGAAACACATTCTTTGCCACGTGCTACTTTAGAGCAAATTACACTAGCAGGTAAAGACATGAGCCCAGTGGGGAGATTCATTGTAGGCCAAGAATTAACTGAAAGATTTGGCGATGTTGATATTGAAGTAAGGGAAATGTTGCCTTCAATAATGGTTCAGACTGCATTTGTAAGAGTTTTTCCGTTCCATTACTTTAATGAACACGATAATAAGTATGGACGTCAGGTGCTTGAAAGTGAAGATCAAGAAACAATCAATATGCGAAAGCTAGCATTGTATAATAGGGATAACGCCATTGATACTGCAGATAGGTTATTGGGAAAAGCAATAAAAAAGTTTGAAGAAAGACCTGAAATAAAAGAGGTAATTCCTCAGGTAGCTGCATATATTAAAGCTAAATTAGAAGGAGATTTCTTTGATAAAGTCACTTGGAGTAGTGATAAAAATACCGGCGGTGTTATAATGCCGCTTATAGAGTATGATGTAAGAGGTAGAGAATTTATAGAAAGGCAAGACAGCAGTTTAGAAGGAATGAGATTTATGTATAGAGCAGCGAGGGTACTGCAAGTGCTAATGCCGCGGTTCAAGATGTACGAGGACAGGACACTAAGAAGACATGGCATTGCACCAACATGGATGCACGATACTTTAAAATTTGATGTGCACAGGCATAGATGGCGTACTCTTGGCAATATGGACGAAGCTTTAAAATTGATGCCATCCTTACAAGATATGATTGCTGAGTACAAGGGCCCTCCGAATGGCCAGTTAGCTTTATTTTAATATTAGAGAAAAATCCAAAAGTATTAAAAAGCAAACACTCTTCCTTAACGTATAATTAGTTCTAAAAAAGATGTGACTAGGGATATGCATTAGAGAGGGTGCTTTAAATGAAAAGAAAACTAGCCAAAAAAAGACCAACATTTAACCCACAAAATGTAGAATATCTGGCAGATCCCTTTATCGATAAAGATCTAGTTAAAAGAGTATTTTACTCTATTTTCAACGACAGAAGATATGCACCAGGTACTCTAATTAAATTAGACAAAAGAGGTTTAGAGGCAATTCTAAGAGAAATATCAGCAAGAGAAGATGTAAGAAGATTTCAGCGCACTATAGATGCTGAAGTTTCATCTGGTGAAAGATCTCTTGTTAGATTAGCCGGGGACATCTTTGATAAGATTATATCTCAAAAAGGGCTTGAGGGAAAGATATATGAAAAAGAATACCAAGAAGTAACTGCTACTTGCATCAATTGTGAAAGTAAAGTAGCTACGGGGCTTTTCGCTTCTAAAGTGTCAGAAGATGATGTTTTATTTATTCCTGAACAGGTATTGTATGCTAAAAATTTAGTTGGCATATTTCCAAATGGCGGCATTAATTGCAGCAATTGTGGAGAACATGAATTATTGATGGAGAGGACTGCATGGACTTATTTATATAAAGATAGAGTCAGAGATAAAAATCAAGAACTTGAAAAAAGAACAAAAATAATAATCCGAGATGTATTTAAGAATATTCCAAGTAAATTTTCTGATGAGCATAACCAACAAAAAAGATACAACTTAATGGAAAAATATATTGTAGATGGATTTCATAGAATGTTTAAGTCCGTAAAAATTGGTAATCAAGTGAATTATCCAAAATTGTATAAATTGTTTGAATGGGTTAGAAGAGAAAATTTTAATATAGAACAACTAGAATGGATAGATAACGAGACTAGAAGAGAGCTTGCAAATCAAATATCAAAACATATCCCATTGCCCTATGCTGTTATAAGAACAAGAGTAAAAAGAAAAGAAAGAATGTATGAAAAAGTTTTACAAGTATTGTACAATTTAAAGAAAAGTAAGAGTACAAAAAGGAAAACGCTAGACGACATATATGGTTTGCGGGTCATAGTCCCTGAAGAAGAAGATTGCTACACATTAATCCCATTATTAAAAAGCCTTTCTGATGATCCTGATAGGATAAGAATTAAGGACAAAATTAAAACTCCAGAAAAAAGGGCAGAAGGGATTTATTACAAAGGTCTACATCTATATATACCTATTGCAAAAATGACATTTGAGGTCCAAGTAAAAACCCACTCAATGGACAGAGAAGCAGAGAGCCATCCAGCAATAGCTCATGAAGAAGGCTATGTAGCAGATACAAGAGATATTATCAATAAAATACCTCACCAAATAAGGGCTGTAGTAGCAGCTGTAATAGGAGTAAGACCACCTGTTTACACCACTCCTAAGTAGTTAAAACCGAAAGATTTAAATACTAGTATTTTGACAATATGCCTATGGAAAGCAATTATTCGCCTTGGGAATTAATCACAGATTATGATGAAGTTGGTATAAAAGCCAGGCATACTTATTTTACTTCAAGTTTTGAGCTATACAAATCCAAAGAGGAAGAATTAGCATGGTCCCCGGATAAAGACCAGCCTCATATTAACCCGCAAAAAGGCGTGAGGGTCAGTACAGCTACTGATTTGGATATTGGTAAAATGCTTGCTGAAATGGCTTCTTTTGAGTTAAAAATACCTCAGATTCCTGCATTTTTAATGGTGAAGGATAACAGAGATTTAGTCACAAGAATTTTAAACGAAATCAAAGGCAAATAAAAATAAATATTTTTACACTAAATTCACCCTCCTCGTCTTCCCCACGTAATTCAAAATCCTGCCATTAGCGTATTTCCCATTTCCAAGAAAATCTTTATTATGCTTTAATATAACAAAACCTGAATAATCTCCTTTCTTTTCCAAATCCTCTCCCTTGAGCCATTTTCTTGTTTCTTCTTCATCAAGCTCAACGATATTTTTTGCCGCTTTTGGGCCGATGATTTGAGATCCCTCGATACTGAGCCTTATTCCCCTGCTGTCAATCTCGCAAAAATACATGCCGACAGAATTCAACCTTAGCTTTGAAAAGTCAATTTTTGAAATGTCTTTGTTAACGACAAAAATCCTGTTTTTGTTGTTCTTCAAAAACCCATAATCCAGCTTTATTTTTGCTCCCCACTGCTTCTCAACCAATCTATAAATTTCCTTTATTTCCTTGTTGTTCAGGATTTTTAGCTCTGGCATTTTCAATTAGCTTTTTAATAATAAACTAAATTAATCCGTCTAAATCCCCCACATCGTGTTGCTTTTCCTCATTATTTCAGCTATCTCCTTCAAGACTTCAATTTCCTCCGGTGAAAGGTATTTTTTAAACTCCTTCAGTTTCCTGAAATGATCTTCAGGAACTGCAGAGTACAATATGTCCTCTTCATGAATTTGTCTTCCAACTGTGACATTTGGCAGCGAAACAGCAACCTGCTTGCCTTTCTCAGCCTTTTCAATGCTTTCCTGCTCATGCTGCATGCTTTTCGCCTCTGTTATTGTTGAGCCGTCATTCTTCATCAACGGAATTCCAGCTTTTAATGTGCCTGCAAGGACTTCAACACCAACCACAGCGGGATTATTTTGCCTGAAGACATAGCCTTTCATTATCTTGATTTTGCACGGCCTGTATAAATATTCAATTTCCTTTGCTTCAAGCTTTTTTATTTCTTCCTGCTGCCATTTCTCAAAATCCTCAATAAGCTTGTATATCACATTGTTTGACAAAATTTTTGCATTTCCTGTTTTCACATCCGGCATTAAATCAACATTAAATCCGAGAACAACGCTTTGCAAAGGCTCTTTATCATAGTTTGCCCCTGCATCCAATACGTCTTTTTTTGAGATGCTGCCTATGCTTGCTTTTTTGATTTCAATGCTTTTTTCCTTTAGCATCTTAGCAAGAGCCTCCAAAGAGCCAAGGGAATCAGCTTTTATCACAATTCCCTGCTTGTCAGTCTCTATCACAACCTCTTCAACCTCTTTTTTTATTTCTTTCTTTGCTTTTTCGATTTCATTTGGCAGGCAGCTTCTCAACGGCATGCCTGCAACAACATTATCAAGATCAGGAGCTGAAATCTTGACTCCTGTTGCGGCCGAAATCTGCTTTACTGCCTTGAACTTGGCTTTCTTGTCCCGCATCTCTGCCAACGGCATCGGCTCAAACAATGCCTTGACTTTTGTTGAAATCGGGTCGTTCAGAGAGCCAATAACAATCATGTCATTTTGCTTTAAAGAGCCGTCATAAATAATAACATCAATTGTTGTTCCAAGCCCCTTTTCCTCCTTGACTTCAAGGATAGTTCCTTTTGCATTTCCTTTGATATTGACTTTCAGGCTTTCCTCAAGGAATTTTTGCGACAATCCCGTCATCACCATCAGCAATTCTGCCAATCCTTCCTTTGTTTTTGCAGATGAGGGGATTATTGCTATCTGCTTTGTATAGTCTTCAACTCTGTCAAATCTCTCTGCATTAAAGCCAAGCTCTGCCAATTTGCCGACAATTTCGTAAAGCTTTTTCTCAAGAAGCATCATCAAATTCTCTCTTTGCTTTTGTATGTTTTCCAGCAGGCTTGTTTCAGGATTTGAAATCCATCCCGGCAATAAGTCAATCTTGTTAAGCGCGATCACAAAAGGAGTTTTGTATTGTTTTAGTATGTCTATGCATTCTTGTGTCTGCAGTTTTATTCCCTCACTTACGTCTATGACTAAGACAGCGATGTCAGCAAGGTTGCCTCCTCTTTTTCTCAGGTTTGTGAATGCTGCATGCCCAGGCGTGTCAATGAACACAAAGCCTGGAATTTTTATCTGAAGCTTGTGCCTGTCAAGCAAATTCCCGCAGATTTTCTTGATAACATCTGTTGTTATCAAGGAGCATCCTATGCTCTGGGTTATCCTGCCGGGTTCCGATTCAACAATAGCGGTGTTCCTAATAGTATCCAAAAGTTGAGTTTTTCCGGAGTCCACATTTCCCATTATTGTAACTATAAGTTGCCTAAGCATATCATTGAGGTAATAAAGTATATTTTTAAAGCTATGCTCGGAAAGGTTTTTATTGTGTATATTCATTCTTCCGGTTATGCACAGAATAATTAATGAAGGCTCCATCCAATTAAAAATACCAAAAGCGGAAAAAATATCAAAGGAAATGGGTGTTTTTTATAATCCAATAATGGGATTGAATAGGGACATTTCCATTTTGCTTTTGAACTCCCTCAATAAGAAAAACATGCAAATATGCGACTTGCTGGCGGCAAGCGGCGTCAGGAGCATCAGGTTTTTAAAAGAGCTCAACAAAAACAAAATTAAAAAGATTATTATCAACGACTATGATAAAAAATCAATCAGATTAATAAAATACAATTTGAAATTAAATGATATACATTCAAAGAATGACAAAAAAATAATTATAAGAAACAAGGATGCAAATTTCCTATTGCTGTCGTCTGCAGGCTTTGATTATATTGACATAGACCCATTTGGCACTCCGAACCCTTTTCTGGACGCTGCGTGCAAGAGAATAGCCAGAAACGGCATTTTGGCAGTTACTGCGACGGACACGTCTGCCCTTTGCGGCACTTTTCCCAAAGTCTGCCTGAGAAAATACTGGGCAATTCCAAAGAAAAATGCGCTGATGCACGAAACCGGGCTCAGGATTTTGATAAGGAAAATCCAGCTGATAGGTGCGCAATACGAAAAAGCACTCGTCCCGATTTTTTCGTATTCAAAAGAGCATTACATGAGGGTATTCTTCCGGAATGAAAAGGGAAAAAATAATGCTGACAATGTTATTAGGCTGCACGGGTTTTTTAATGATGCTGGCCCAATGTGGCTGGGGAAATTATTTGATAAAAAATTAAGCAGATCTATTTACGAAAGCGCATTAAGAAATAAAATATTCAAAAGTAATAAAGAGCTGCTTAATTTTTTGCATATTATAAAAGAAGAATCAAAAATAAATTCTGTTGGATTTTATGACATCAGTGATATTTGCTCAAAATATAAAATTAAGATTATACCCAAAAAATTCAAAATAATTGAAAAAATAAGGAAACTCGGATATGGCGCAAGCGAAACCCATTTCAAGGGTGAAGGGCTTAGGAGTAACATTCCAATAAACACATTAATTAATATCATAAAACAACACAAAAATAAATAAACTCAGCCAATAGCCCTTCTCACATCAGTAACTTCAACAGACTCAACGTTCTCAATGCGGCTTATTTTCTGCTCTAAGGCTTCGGTGCTTCCTTTGGATTCATCCATGACAAATATGATGTTTAATGCCTTAAGGCCAAAGGCGATTGGCTCTATATTGCTTCGCATCTCTTTTGAATTGCAGAAATGAACTATCTCTTTTTTTGCCTGAGGCTCAATTTTGGACAAATCAGCAGACGGGCTGTTCGGCATTATCCTAAGAGTTACAACTACACTTGCCATCTTAATTAGGCCCTTCAAATCCGCAGCTGGAGCATTTGTATTTTGCAGCGATCTTCCTGCAGTGGTTGCACCTGACCAGCTCAACCTGGCCGCATTTAGGGCACTTGAACCTGGTGGAGCCGATAGTGTTTGTGATTCTTTTCTTGCATGATGTGCATAATGCTTGCTTTTCTGCCATGTCTTTTGGAATAAGAACTCGATTTAAAAATGTTTTGAAATCTCAATTTATGCCAGTTATTGTTTTATTGAAATTATCCTATTTATCTCATCTATGGCAAAGATGTCATCAAAAAATTGCTGTATCGTGTAAATGTTTGTCTTGCAGTGGTTTGTTATCTCTGAGGTTTTGATTGAGCCACCGGACAAAGCCAGATAAGGCAGTATTTGGTCTGCCAAATGCATGTCAACAGGCGCTTTGCTTTCAATCTCGCTAATAAGCTGGTTTGCAGCTTCCTCTCCTACAATTTCCGCTTTCTTCCCCTGCTTTCCTAACGAGTCTGCCCCGAGCCTTATCGGGTTGTTCTCATCTATGTCGTCCTTATTTTTTGAGAACACGGCCCATAGCGTGATGCCGGAGCCGGCAGACAAAGTATCCTGGCATTCTGCCGTTATTTTTATCGGAACGCCGTACTTTTGCCTGAGAATTTGCTCAGCAGATTCCGCTTGCCTCTCCGCAACCTTTGCATTCTGCAGGTTTCTTGAGGCATGTGAAATTCCATGTATCTTTATTAAGTGGCATTGCTCAATTAAATCTATTTTATTCACATTGCTTCTTAAGCTTGATAAAAAATCTTCAAAATTAGGAAAATCGTTTAATTTAAGCTTCGGGTTTATCCTTAATTCAACTTTGCCATTTCCTTTGGGATAATATCCTCTTCTCATCAATTTTGCCTCTATTTTTGCAAACCTCTGCAATTGCGGCAGCAAAACGTTGCTGAAATAGTCGAGGCTCGGGCTCCATGAGACGTCTGTTCCTCCAGTTACGGTTATTTTTATCGGCTTGCTCACAAAAATCGATGGAAGGAGCAGTGCTTGAAGCAATAAAGTCACTGAACCGGCAGTTTCAATGTCTATATCAAGGTTCCTTGCAACCAGCTTTCTGGGATAGTACTTTAAGGACAAGGAGCCAATTTCATCGCCTTCTGCAACAGCATCGCACAACTCTTTCAATGCCCTAATCCCGTAAAGATGTTGGCTTTTTAAGCCTGAATCCTTTCTGCCTTTCCTTATTTCGTAAATTTCAAACGGCTTTTGTATCAAGGTTGAAATGGCTAATGCAGTCCTCAAAATCTGACCACCGCCCTCTCCATAATTCCCATTAAGTCTAATCATAAAATAAAAGAAAGAGAAATTTTATATAAATTTTCTCAAATTTTGCTTATATCAGCCAATCCCGAGTCCAAATCGCTGAGTTCGTCTGTGCTCAAGTCTTTTTCAACACTATTTACATCATTTATGCCGCTTCCAACAGAATCAACAGCTTTTTCTCCTGTTATTTCTACTTTAGGAATTTCAGCAGGTTTAGCTGTTGGAGTTCCAGTCTGTTTAGGAGTCTCCTTAACAGCTTGTTTGCACGCTACAAGCAAAATAACCATCAAGACAAAAATAACTGGTATCAATTTTTTCATGTACGATCCTCCTTCAAGTTTAATCTATACTCTAGCGTATTTAAGAGCTCATATATAAATTTTTCTAAGCAATGCACTCATTATATACGGTTACTGATAAGCTTGCAATCTCTTTTGCAAGGGTACTTATCTCGATTATCTGTGCTTTTATCTCGCTTGTAGAAGCCTGGTTTTTTACTAATGTCTTCAGCTCATCTACTTCAGTTTGTATCTGCACAAGATCTTGCTCTAATTTATTTATGTTTTGGGCCTGCTCTTTGCATGTAATCTCCAAGGTGTTAAGAGCTACATCGATTGCCTTCTTAATCTCCTCAACACTTTCCATAACATCGTTGGCGATAGCACTTACAGTCTGCTTAAGCTGCTCTCTTAATACTGCTTGTTTTTCATCGAGATACTTTTTAACCTCCTGTCGTAATGCGATAAGGTCATCCATCGTTTGTGCATTCTCAATTTCGGTTTGAAGTTTATTTAATTCGTTTTGGATCTGATCAATTATCGCTAAAGCCTTGTTTTTAGTATCCTGCGGGGCATTCGAGTTCTGAACATTTGCCTCGATCTTATCCAGCTTTGCTTCAACAGTTTCTATGTTCTTAAGAAGTCTGGCTTGCACAGCTGCAAAATCAACGCTTGTATTTGTTTGCGCGCTTGCAATCGAAACTAAAAACAAAAAAGCAAAAAAAAATACTGGTGCAACTTTAAGTGTGTTTTTCATAGTCTCACCTTACTCAATTGCTCCACTAAGGTCAGTATCGGTCTGCTCAATACTTGTTGCTGATTGGCTTGAATCACTTATGTCGCTCGATTCCTCAGTGACAGTTCCAGTATCTATTGTCCCTTCTGATGTATCAGTGGAAGGTGTTTCAGCTTGTGTATCACCACTCTCCCCTGAAGTTTCTGTGGATGATGAATCTTCAACCTCAACTTCAGGCTCTTCAGTCACCTCAACTTCAGTTTCTTCTGAGACGTCTGTGCTTGGAGAAGCTTCTTTTATCTTTTTTACAATGCTTCTTAATGTTGCATGAGCTGCCTTAATAGAGTCTCTCGCTTCCTTAAGCAATTGGTTTGCTTCTTTAACTAATGCTTTGACTTCTTCGCTGCTAGCAGGGGTGCCTGATGCTACCAATTGGCGTGCTTCGGCCAACTTTGCCTGTGCTTGTGAGCGCTTGTCTTTTGCTGTTGCAATCTGCCCGCTGAATGTCTCAACTTCTGCACTGACATCAACGTCTATATTGCTCTGCTCTAATTTTTCCAATATTCTATCAAGTCTTCTCTCAAGTACTGTGCCTTCATTAACTATTCCTTCAACTCTTGCAGAAACAACATTCGAAGCGTGAAGCCTTGCTAATTCTCTTAGCTTCTTCCACTCCTCTTGAAGAGCCTTTGCAGCTGCTTTGACTTCTTCTTTAGTTGCTGCTGCACCTATTTGTGTTTTTATTGTGTTAATTGCAGCAATTTCAGCATCTATTTGGCTCACTATAGTTGCTAATTCGCTTTCAGCAATGTTTTCGTTTTGCTGAGCCTGGGTTTTTACTTTCTCAAGATGGTTAATTAACGAGTCTGCTGCTGCTGTCAAGTAGTCTTTTGATGCTGATAAAACTGCCTCAGGGTCTCCAGATGCCACTGCACTTCTTAAATCGCTTCTTGCGCTAATCATTCCTGCCCTTGCTACCTGATACTTTTCCTTTGCAACACCATATCTTTGCCTTAACTGTGCTAGATTGGCATCTGTGATTCTCCTATCAGCTAAATCTCTGACATTCCTTAGTTTAACAACCTTTACAGCTTTTAATTCTGCATTTATTCTCTTTGCATCAAGCTTTCCTAATCTTTTTAAAGTCGCCCTATCTAATTTTGCTATTTTTGCTATCTGGTTTTTATCGAGCCCCGGATTATTTCGCAGCACGTCAATATCACCACGCCTTCTATCTAATCCTAGTCCTCCTTTTACACCTACTCCTGGACTTCCAACGCCTACACCTTTCTTGACACCTACTCCTGGACTTCCAACGCCTACACCTTTCTTGCCTGGTCCTGAGTCTCTCACGTCTTCTCTTACATCGCGTACGCCTCTATCTACGCTTTCATCTACCCTGTCTCTTAATTGAGCAAATACAGAAGGCACCAAGCTAAACACAAAAATTGAAATAAGTACAAATGCAATTGTTTTTTTCATTTTTATAACCTCCTAATCTTTTTTAAAATTCATTTCAAAACTTTTAACTTCACCTTTGGTGGTTTACCTTATTTATAAATAAACTTTTTTTATCTAAAAATTAATGCTTTTTAAAGACTTTTAAAGCTTTATAAAGCTTTATTTGAGCTTATTTTGCTTTAAAAAAGTAATTTAAGCTTTTTTAATGCTTAAAAAGCATGAAAATTGATTTTTGATTTCAAAATATTTTTATAGGCATAAAAATTACCGCCATCTATGGTAAATTTCAGAATTTTGATTTTTTTATTAGTAGCTGTAGTTCTAATTAATTTTGCAAACGCAGCAACTATATATGGCGCTGTATATGATTTATCATTAAAGAAAGTAAATAATGCAAGAGTTGAGATTAATACACTACCAAAACAATTTGTAGTTGCCCAAAATGGCTCTTACGCATTTAATGTCCCAAATGGATTTTACACAATTAAAGCGCAGTTAACGCAGAAAAACACCGTTATTGCGTCTGTGCAGGAGAATATAACAATAAAGCAAGACGGCTCTTATGTTCTTGACTTGATTTTATTTCCAGATGTTGAAGAAGGCATTGAAGATATTGATATTGATGTTAATGGCGATATTATTGAAACAGACAAAAGCAAGTACAAAATTTCTGTTGGCACTATTGTATTGTTTGCATTAGGGTTTATTTTAATTGGGTGGCATTATTTCAAGAAAAGAGCAATGCAAAAAAAAGAACAAATAAAAATTGAAGAAGAAAAAATAGAGGAAAAATATGAGGGTAATGATTTGGAGCAATTGATAAAAATAATAAAAAAGGAAGGCGGCAGGACAACGCAGAAAGATATTAGAAAGCAAATTCCATTATCAGAGGCCAAAATAAGCCTGATGATAGCAGAGCTTGAGCACAAGGGAGTTATTGAAAAAATAAAAAAAGGAAGAGGAAATATTATTATTTTGAAGAAAAGATGAAATTTAAAAAGATAAAGGACACTTATTTCGTAAGGATTAAAAGAGGGAAAAAGATAATTGAAACACTAAAACAATTTTGCACAAAAAATGATATAAAATGCGGCTATTTTTTTGGCATTGGCGCATTGGGAGAAGCGGAACTGGCGCATTATATTGTTGAGAACAAGAAATACACATCAAAAACATACAAGCAGCCGCTGGAAATAATAAATATGAACGGCAACATTACAACGATGAACAAAGAGGCTTATCTGCACTGCCATATAACATTAAGTGATGAAAAAATGAATGCAATTGCAGGTCATTTGAAAGAAGGCACAATTGCTGCAACATGCGAGATTGTTTTGGTTAAGCTGAATGCAACGATAAACAGAAAATATGATGAAGCTACTGGGTTGAATCTTATGGATTTATAGAGCGTCCTTCCAAATCAGCCCAACCATGGATTTTTGTTATCTTTATTTCTAATGGCTCAAAATTGTAATCAAACTGTATACTGGCAGATTTGAAATGGAAGTCTTTGCCTTCAGCATCAATAGAAACATTTCTGCCGTTAACAGTTATATTTGCCGTTTTTGGTCTGCCTTTATTGTCTATCACATTAACCTTATTTGGGGTTTCTCCATTTTTAAGCTGTGATAGAATTCGGATTATCGCGGTCAGAATATCCACGCTTGATTTGTATAATTCACCGGCTGCAGGCAGGTATTTAGCTTCTTTTTTCCTCTTGCTTAGATTCTCCTCAGTTCTCTTTATACTTAACAATTTTCCATCTGCATATCCAAACTCAAAATCAATCCTGTCGTGCTTGTAAAACCAGAAAATCCTTGTCCATGACGGGTATTTCCTGTAAATTTCTGACTTTCTTGGAAGCAGTGCCCCATTGCTTACAAATCCTTGAGAAGCATAAATGCAATAAATTTCATTTTCATCAGACAGCTTAAAAGCCTTAAGACTTGAGGAGTAGCCACTTTCACCATATCTTATTTCGAGAGATGCTCCAATGTCTATTGCACCGATTCCAAGAACTTTTATATTTCCCTCAAATTTATATGTTTTTGTATTGTGCTTCTGCACAGTATCTGCAGCTGCTTTATCAGTGATCGAAACCAAGCTTGGCGTTGCAGTTAAACCACATGCAGCTGCAGCATATTTTAAGAAGCTGCGCCTTGTCATTTCTGTTAACTCCATGGGAAAACAAGGATATAATCTCCTGCTTAAAAATATTTTCGCTAAAAACCAAAAACCTTATAAACAAAAAGAAACTTATAAGCAATAAAGGGGGCAGGTTTATGAGTGCTGAAAAAGAGATAGTTAACTACTGGTACAACAAAAAGGGGCTTTTTACAGTAAATAACATTAAAACCAGCGGCAACAGGGATGCTGGAATTCTTGCTTTGAAGTTTGATAAAAACATTGTTAATGATATTTTTCACATTCAGGTAAGCTGCTCTATAACCAACAACATATCAGAAACTGCAAACCTTGAAAAATCAATAGCAAAAATTGTTGATGAGAAATTTGAAGACAAGGTAATTTCTGGGACAATAAACAATAACATCAGGCAGTTCTCAATCCAAAAAGATAATATTAAAAAAATAATGGTTGTTGGAGCTATTCCAAAATCAAGAAAAAAGGAGATAATAAGCAAATTTAATGAAAATGGTGTTGAGATCATTGAGTTTGAGGATATTCTTTATGATGTTTTTGAGCAGCTTGACACGCAATATTATAAAAATGATATAATAAGGACGCTGCAGCTTATGAAATTCCTGCTTTTGAGCGAGCCTGCAAAAATGGCTAAAATCCTTACGAACAGCTCTTTCACATCAACTTCAAGGAAAGAGTTCCTGTCCAAAATAAAAGACTAATGTTGAAAGGCTTGGAGCGATTTTGAAGAATTCAGGCATGAAAGCCTCGGAAATGGCAGCAATGCTTGAAAACAATGTCTTGAACAAGAAAACCAGAAGACTGTTTTTGAATTCTTTGATGGAGCAGGAAAAGGCAAAGAAGCTTATTAATAAAACAAAAAGAATAAAGAAAGTTAATGTGCCTTTGGAGAAGTTTTTTACTAATTTTTAGCATTGCTATCTCTTTCTTAACATTTTCACAACTGAGTCAACAGCCCTTATGGCATACTCCTCAATCCTTTTCTCGCTCTGCTGCCATGTGATGTTCGGGCCTGATATTCCTAAAGAAACTGGCTTGTTGTATTCGCATGACAAGTCCAACAGTTTTCTTGCAACAGAATGCGCTACAACATTGTCATGGTCTGTGCCGCCTTTGATGATTGTGCCAATTGTAACAACTCCTTCAATTTCCTTGATTTCAAGCAGTTCCTTTGCAGCAAACGGTATTTCAAAAGAGCCCGGCACTTCCACTATCTTGACTATTTTTGCTCCTATCTCTTTTGCCCTTTCAATAGCTCTTTTGCTCATTTCGCCAGTTATTTCATAATTAAACAATGAAACAACCATGCCTAGCTTTTCTGCCATTTTATTTTAATGGGCCCATCATCATCTTTGCCCTGCCTTCTGCCCATGCCTGCACATCTTGTTAATTCTGTCTTGCCTTTCAGCAGCGCCAAGGCATTCAAGGCATGCTTTTCTGCCCTGTTTTTTGCAATGCTGTACATTTCTTTTTCTGTTTTTGCTTCGTCCATATGGACAAAAACTTCAAGAATGTGCCTGTTTGTCATTAACTGAGTTTGTTGCAATCCAAGCGATGCTTCATGCGCGCACTGCTTGTCAATAGGCATTTTGCCTGCCATGCCCAGCGCAATCACGATGTCGCATTTGTCCTCTTCAATCAACTTTTTGCATGCAACAGCCAAATCCTTGAATCCAGGCACAGTATATCTTGCTATTTTTGCTTCAGAGCTTTTTTTTATTGTTTCTATAGCGAATTTTGCCATGTCAACTCTTGCAAATGTTGTATCTGCTATTCCAATTTTCATATCAGTTCAACCTTTATTTTATCACCGTCTTTAAGCCTCAGCTCTGATTTCAGATGAACAGGAGCAATAAACTCGACAATATCCTTGTGTTTTGTCAGATGAGGGCTTATTATTGCACCATTTATGCCATTGATCTTTGCCTTGTAGCAGTCTGCCCCGCCATACTCATTATTTTTTTGCTTGAATCCGTTAATTCTAATTGGCATGATTTCTTTGAATGAATCTTTTTGTTTTTTGTTTATTTTTAAATTTAATGTCCCTGGATAAGCCTTAAAGTCGAGCTTTTTTTGTATCTCTTTTTGGTAATGCTGCATCGACATGAAATAAGCTCCTTCTCCCAAGCCGCGGACTATGATTCCATTGACCTCATTTTTCATACAGCAAAGTGTTCTAACTTCACTTATAAAGCTTATGGCAAACTTTTTAAATTTAGAAATTATACTAGCAGGCAGATGGAAAACAGGAAACTGCTTATTGTAGGCATTGACCCGGGCGCAACTACAGGCTATGCAGTACTTGGTATTGAAGGAAACTTAATTCATCTCTATTCCTCAAAACAGCTTGATTTAAATTTGCTCATTTCTGAAACGATAAGCCATGGCAAGGTTATTTTGGTTGGCACAGACAAAGCAAAAGTTCCAAATCTTGTTGAGTCATTCGCAACAAAGCTTGGTGCAAGAGTTGTAATCCCTCAAGAAGATATTAAAGTTGATGAAAAAAGAAGAATGATTAGTAGCTTCAACTTTGGCGACGAGCACCAAGGAGATGCTTTGGCTTCTGCGTTGTTTGCGTACAAAGAAACAAAAGCGTTGCTTGACAAAATAGACTTTTTTGCTGAGGAGAATAAAAAGCACGGCATCAAGGATAGGATAAAAGAGATTGTCATCACAAGGAGAATCAGCATAAAAAATGCAGCCAGCATACTCGAGGAGAAAGATGAAGAATCCAGAATAATGGAAAAAGTTATAGTTGAGAAAAAGCCAAGCGAAAATGATTTTTTGAGATTATACAATAAATTAAAAAAATACGAAACGGAAATTAAGCTAATAAAATCTCATAACAACAATCTAAGGAAAAGAATAATCAATCTCGAAAAGCAATCCAAATTTGAAGAGCCAAAAATTAGCAATAAACCGCAAATAGATTTTAAAGAAAACAGAATAAGGTTTTTAGAAAACAAAGTTAAATCCAAAGAGAAAGAGGCAGAGCATTTAAAATTGTTAATAAAAAAACTCGATAAGATTGTGTCTGACATCAATAATTATTACATACTAAAAAAGCTTGATACACTGGGCATTAATGAGTTCAATTTTAAGAATAATGTGCTGAACATAAAAGCAAATGACATTCTTCTTGTTGATAACCCTAATATTGCAAGCGCTAACGTGGTTGGCTTGTTAAAAAACAGGGTTTTTGTCATTGTATGCAAAAAGCCGGTCGGCAAGAAAACGAAAACAGAGCTTCCATTTTTGTTTATCAGCGCTAAAAGCCTGAAAATTGAAGAATATCCATATTTCGGGTTTGTTGAAAAAAGGCATTTTGAAATAGAAAAGGGCAAAGTCAACTGGATTAGTAAAATTATTGATGACTACAAAAGGGAAAAAGAAGAGCTAATTTAGGTCGCTTTTTCTTATAGTTAATTTATTCCCTGTCTTCAAGTTTCTTGCAAATATCTTTTTGCCGATGCTTATAAGCCTTACTTTGTCACCTCTTACCATCACAACATCGCCTTTTCTGTATTTTGACAGCCTGAAAAGCGCATTCACCCTGTAAAGGTTTTTTCCCTCCCTACTTTTTGTATGGAGCTTTGAGCTTATTTTCAATTCGCCGCCGAAGCTGTCTTTCAGCTTTTTTCCCAAGATTCTTATAAATTTCTGGGAAGTTATATATAAATCCACACCATTACCAAGCTTCACTGTTTTTGTTATAGCCACATCTTCTCTTTTTTTAATCTGGTTGCGGGCAAAACTGATAATTTCCTCAGTAATGTCCCTAAGCTGCAATATTCCTTGATAGTAATCCGGGCGCGGCAGTTTCATTTTTTTGGTTAAGCTATTTTTCAATATGTCAATTTTACTCATGAATATTTATCAGCTTATCAACAATTGAATCTCCCATCTCTGATGTTGTGTTGTTTCCATCTAAGTCTTGGGTTCTTGTTCTTCCATCTTTAAGCACGGATTCTATTGCCTTTATTATTAAATCATGAGATTTCTGCTGCCCGATTGCATCGAGCATCAAGGCGCCTGCCCATATTGTTGCAATTGGATTTATAATACCCTGGCCTTTTAGTTTTGCAGCGCTCCCGTGCACCGGCTCGAACATTGAAATTCCTTCAGGGTTTATGTTTCCACTTGCGGCAAACAGCAAGCCTCCTTGTATCGCTGTGCCCAAGTCGCTTAAAATGTCCCCAAACATATTTGGAGCTGCAATAACCTGATATTTTTCCGGCTGCCTTATAAGATTGATTACAGCTGCGTCAATGAGCTCAAATCCATATTCTATGCCATCTTGCTCCTTTCCAATTTTCTCAAAACTCTCGCGCCATAAACCATAGTAATCCATAATGTTTGCTTTGTCAACAGAAATAAGATTGCTTTTATTTTTTCTTTTTGCGTATTCAAAAGCATACTTGGCAACTTTCTCGCAGCCCTTTCTGCTTAAAACTCCCATTTGGTAAGCAATCTCATTTCCTTTTGTTTCTATATTAAGCCCGAATTTTGCTTTTAATGCACCATTCTCAATTTCCAACTGGTGCTTGTTTTTGCCGTTTTTAACCCTTCCGCTGGCCTTTATGTAAAAGTCCTCAGAATTTTCCCTTATGATAACAAAATCTATCTCATTTTGGGTTGCCAATGGGCTTTCAACGCTTGGCAGCAATTTTACCGGTCTTAAGCTGATAGACTGGTCAAAATATTTCCTTATAAGATTAGAAATTTTCTGCCCGTCTATGGTATCAAAAGTGCCGCAATAGATTGCATTACATGAATTTTTTATTTCTTTTAGGATTTTTTCATTTAATTCCTCTTTTGCCTCAAGATAATGCTCTGCCCCATGTGGGTAGCTGCTCCATTCAACCTCAAACTTGTCAAGCTCGGCTGCTTTCTCAATTACTTTTATCCCTTCACTTATCAGCTCCGGCCCCACGCCATCCCCTGGAAAAACCGCAATCTTGTATTTCATGTCAGAAAGCAAAAATCCAGGGCTTCTTGTTTATATTGCTTTTGCTTTTGCTGCTGTGTTTCATAATTAGCCCAACAAACAATATTTACCTTTGTATCATTAACAAATCTCATTAACTTAGCTGAACCAACAAGTTGTACACCCATAACT
>JAGVXT010000017.1 GCA_018303655.1 Candidatus Woesearchaeota archaeon | reverse complement strand
GTTATGGGTGTACAACTTGTTGGTTCAGCTAAGTTAATGAGATTTGTTAATGATACAAAGGTAAATATTGTTTGTTGGGCTAATTATGAAACACAGCACCAAAAAGCATACCTTTATATACTACTTCAGCATCCTATAGAGTGGTACATCGAAAAGGCTATTTCTAGTATTTTCGTGTAACTAATTAATACGAGGGAAGAACATGCGTTATGGAAGTTTTGAGAACAGGTCCATGCACAAGATAAAGTGTTCTGACTGCGGAGCGGATGCAGAAGTGCCATTCGAGCCAAAGGAAGGAAGACCAGTTTATTGCAGGGACTGTTACAGCAAGAAGAGAAGGTACTAAGATTTTAACAATCTCTAGTTCACCAGTTTCTTAGAATTATTTTTTCTTTTTTTTATTTTATTTATTTTTAATAAGGCTTTTGAAGAACAGCTTCTTTAGGCTCGTATCTTAAAACCCTATAGACAATCCTTTCGGCACTTTCTTTTGTGAAAAATACACAATCTCCAGGTACATAATTCTCGACATCTACCAATAAACCATTAGGATTTAACTGATTAAAACAACTTCTCAACATTTTTTCTATCTTCAATCTGATAGGAATTTTAAGTTCCTCTCTTAACTTAGGGTCAATAAACGCTGGAATAATCATTTCTGGAGGTAAATAACTACTAAATACATAATCAAATTGAGCGGAGTGGCAGAACACTCCTTGTGCTATTATCATGTCAAAAAACTTATCTCCAAAAATCTCAGCTAATTGTACCACATCTCCACGATGCAGCCATTGACCTAAATCGTCTCTATATGATTCCACTTTACCTTCAATACCTTCAGCATCAAATCCTTGCTTTCTTAGAAGCCCAACAAAATTTCCACTGCCAGAACCAATTTCTAAAATTGTTCGTATTTGATGTGTAGAAGATTGCTCAGTAATTAATTCAAAAAGTCTTTCATAGCCATATGGGATGTGGGTAAGCATACTTATGGGAAATGATATTCCTTTAAAAAGATTAGTTTATAACACTCTTTTTTATTTCTCATACCAAACCCTATAAATCACTCCGGCATTGTCATCTGAAACATACATTATTCCTTCTTTGTCAAAAATAATGTCAACCGGCCTGCCCAAAACCTTGTTTTCCGGAGTAAGCCACCCTGTTGCGAAATCATGAACTTGCTTTGTTTCAATATCAATTCTAACAACCCTATACCCAGTTGGTATTTTCCTGTTCCACGAGCCGTGGTAAGCAACAAACAAATCGCCTTTGTATTCTTCAGGGAAATTTTTGCCAAAGTAGAATGCCAATCCTAAAGGAGCAGAATGTGCCTGCAAGTCTATAAAGCTTGGCTCCTCAAAAGGCTCCATGCAAGGATTTCTTATGTAAACATTCTTGTCAAAATCACCATCATGGATATTTTTTCCATAGCAAATTGGCCACCCATAGTTTTTGCCTTCTTTTACTATATTGATTTCGTCAGGCGGCAAATCCTCCCCAAGCAAGTCTCTTGAGTTCTCCGTTGCATACATTTCATTAGTTTCAGGATGGAAAACAAAGCCGACAGCATTTCTTATGCCTTTTGCATAAATATCGCATTTTCCATTGTCTAGATTGCATTTCATAATAGAGGCTCTTCTTTCATCATTTTCTATGCAGACATTGCAGCTTGAGCCGATGCTGATATATAACTCATTGTCTTTTATTCTAATGGTCCTTGTCCAATGGCCGCCTTTCGGCAAATCATTTACGTGCTCAATTGTTGACTTATCTGCTGTTAAATCATCATTAAGTTTTGTTTTTATCAGGCTGTTTTCATTTGCTACATACATATAGTTATCTTTGAAAGCAATTCCATGCGGCCTGTTCAGGTTGTCTATCACCTTTATTATTTCATCAACTTTTCCGTCCTTGTTTTTGTCATGCAAAGCAACAATCATGCTGGAGCTTGGAATGCTTACAAATAAAACATCTTTATAGAATTCCATAAACCTTGCACCTTTGTTTGGGCCTGGAAGATTAAAGCCTTTTCCCAAATCAGAAGCAAAAATATCTATTTTAAAATCAGGGGGCAATTTTATATTTTGCAACGTTGTATTTTGGATTTTATTATTTTTTATTAACGGGATAGAAATGGCAAATATTATGATTATTGAAACAATTACTATCCAAATATTTGATTTTTTATGTTTTTCAGCCATTAAGGCTGCTTACTCATTATTTTATATAAACATTTCCTAAAATGATAAATTTTAAAAATATAAACAAAAATCAAGCTATTATGAAATGGCGCCTTATAGAGCAATCAGCTTATTCTGCAGCCATGAACATGGCCATTGACCATGCCATTTATGAAAGCGTGGCTAATGAGAGAGAGCATGCTACAATAAGGTTTTACAGATGGGTTAACAGCTCTGTTTCTATCGGCGCATACCAGAACCCGAAGGAAATAAATCTTGATGCGTGCAAAAAGCACAACATAGGAGTTGTGAGAAGAATGACTGGGGGAAGGGCTGTTTTTCATGACAAGGCAGATTTCACGTACAGCGTAATTGCTCCAATCAAAGTTTTCAATTACAGCATAGAAAATGCTTATAGGGAAATTTGCTCATGGATTATCAATGCTCTTAAGGATTTGGGAATAATTGCAGCCTTGGAAAACAAAAACGACATTGTTGTTGGCAACAAAAAGATTTCTGGGAATGCTGCAAAGGCAATGGAAAAAGGAATATATTTGCAGCACGGCACTTTGATTTATGACGTTGATTTTGATGTCATGCCTCGGGTTTTGAATGTTTCTGAAGATTTGATTAAAGAAAAAGTCACATCAATCCTGCAACATAAAAAAATAAATCAAGAAAAAACGTACAACACATTAAAAAACAGTTTTATCAAAAACAAGGAGTTCAAAACAAAAACATTGTCAAAATATGAACTAATGCGGGCAGAAGATTTGTCAAAAACAAGATACGATACAATAATGCTTCCAGCAGGAACTTTGCTCAAGAACAAAGGAGCTTGTTATGTGGAAAGAGGCGGTTAATAACTAAAATTACGCATTTAAATGTTGCATGTAAATAATTTATTTTTAGAACAAGAATCCTTTTTTATTGGCCTGACAATGTCTTTTTTACTTCTGCCATCTCATTCCCATCTAGTGGCTTTGGACTTGGAAGACATACAAAAATTCCCAAATCTTCTTTCTTAAAAGGAACAAATTGAACAGGTTTTTTGCTATTCAGTTCGCTTAATCTTTTTAGAATCTCACCGACTTCCTCAGGAGAATTGTATCCAAATCCGCCGCCTGTTCCCAACTCATTGATAACCCTGAAGCTATAATTAGGCTTTAAATTACCAAAATAACCTTCATCCTTTGCAACAACTACCCTTATAGACTCGTCCATACCTATTTGGTAAACAAAGCCAATTTAAAAATCTTTCGTTTCTTAAAAGTAGTGACAAATTAGAGATAAGTTAGTTGCAACTTGCTTGTTATCACAATCTTTATAAAAGTATGATTAACTCTTTGTAAAAATGTTTTTGCTTGCAAATGATTTAGCGAGATTCTTCAGTACAGGCATAAAAGTTAATGGAAATTCTCCAGCTGGAAATATTGATTCTCTGTGTGACGAAGGGCTTTTGGTGATTGACAAGGTAAATTCCAGATACGAAAGAATTCAAGTCTATAGGGGGCAGGTTATAGGTAATCTATTCAGAGTAACATCAGGGTGGTACGAAAATGGCTCTTATGGTCCAAAAGGAAAAATTACAATAGACAGAATGTGTGCTATTGGCCCTGGATACCCGATTCAGCAGTTTGAGGTCAAAAGATCCGACGAAGTATTTAGAGTGGAAGGATTTGAACCACGCAGAGCATTTGAAGGCAAACCATTCCAAGAAAATGCCGATTATTTATAACTATCCGAAATCACACAGCTGCAGCCTTTCCATCAAATCTGACATGAATCTTGCTGCCTGCGCTCCGTCAACAATCCTGTGGTCATAGGTTAATGACAATGGCAGCATCTTCCTTATCTCAATCTTGCCTGCCTTGACAACCGGCTTTTCCATAATCCTGCCAACTCCGAGAATCGCGCTTTCAGGATAGTTGATTATTGGAGTGAAGAATTCAACTCCAACAGAGCCAAGGTTAGACACGGAGAAAGAGCTTCCTTTCAGGTCCATCAGGTTGATTTTTCTGCTTTTGGCATCATTAGCCAATTTGTCAATGTCTTTTGCAATTGCCTTTATATCCTTTGCCTCAGCTCCCTTGACAACAGGAACAAACAGTCCTTCTTCTGTGTCAACTGCAATTCCAATATTGTAATATTTTTTTAAAATAATATCCTCCCCTTCCAAAGAGGCATTAAGGTAAGGGTGCTCTTTCAGGCACAGGGTAGCTGCCTTCACAATGTAAGGCATGAATGTTAGCTTTATCCCTTCCTTTTCATATTGCGCTTTTTCTTTCTCTCTTTTTGCAGCAAGCTCTGTCACATCAGCCTCGTGCATGTTTGTCAATTGCGCTGCTGTAAAGATTGACTCTGCCATTTTATTTGCAACTGCTTTTTTAACGCCATGCAATGGCACCCTGTCAACATAACCAAAGAAATCATATTTTCTTGTTACCTTTATTCCGGAAGATTCCTCTTTTTTTACACTGCCGCCAGCTTTTTGCACATCGTCTATTGTAATCCTGCCATCTGGCCCAGTCCCTTTAAGGCTGTTTAAGTCAACATTAAGCTGCTTTGCAAGGTTCCTGACAGCAGGAGTTGCTTGTACAGAAGGTTGGGATGCTGCGGTTATTTTTGCTTCTTTTTTTATTGTTTGAACTGGCTTTACATCCTTTGCCTCTTCCAGGAATCCTACAACAGAACCGGTGTAGGGAACTTTGCTTTCTTCCTTTTTTTCCATGTGCCTTTTTGCATCAGCATCCGTCTCATGCTCCTCAAGGATTGTGACCATTGTCTCGCCAACATGGATTACGCCGCCAGCTGGAACATGAATCTTAAGGATTTTGCCGGACTTTGGGGAAGGCATCTCAACAATTGCCTTGTCGGTCTCAATCTCTCCAAGAGGCTGGTCAGCATGGACCTTGTCGCCTTCCTTGACAAGCCATTTGACTATTTCACCCTCATGGATTCCCTCCCCGACATCCGGAAACTTGAATTCGTATGGCATTTTATTGGTTTAACGCATTATTATCGTATAAGAATTGTGCGTAGCGTCTTTGAAATTTCTTATCGCCTTCAAATGCAAAACATAATTGGCTATCATCGAATGGAGGCCTTTCACTTTTAATATCTCTTAATACTCGTTTAGGTGTTGAAATATAATAACTGACCAACATTAAAGCAGCAGTACCTGCTCCTATTGCTGTGGTGGGTATCATAACATATTTTACTGCATCTGAAACAACATTTTCAATATTCATATAATCACCTTTTGCTTTTAATTAATTATTTTTTAATATCGTTCCGCTGATATCTGGGCTCGCCAACATTACAGGTTCGCAATTTATTTTTTAATTTTCACTTTAATAACTCATGACTTTTTCTATCCCTTTAATCACTCTGTTGACATCAGGCAAAAAATACCCTTCAAGCTTTGCAAGCGGGAACGGAACATCTGGGGATGTTACTCTTACAACAGGCGCTTCCAGGCTTAATAATGCTTTTTCGTTTATTGCCGCAATTAATTCTGCTGCAAATCCGCTTGTCCTTATCGCTTCATGCGCAATCACGCATCTTCCTGTTTTTTTGACAGAGGCAATAATTGTTTCTGCATCGTAAGGATTGATTGTCCTTAAATCAATCAGTTCAACGCTGTACTTATTGTTTAATTTCTCAATCGCATCTGCGCATGTCTCGACCATAGCGCCCCATGCAATTAATGTAACATCATTGCCTTCCTGCACAACATTGGCCTTGCCGATTGGAACAAAATATTCCTTTTCCGGAATGTCCTGCTTTATTGCTCGATAAATCCTCATCGGTTCATAGAAAATTACAGGGTCAGGATCCTGAATTGCAGATGCCAACAAACCTTTTGTATCGTATGGATTGCTTGGAATAACCATCTTGATTCCGGGTATGTGCGAGAATAATGCTTCACCGCTTTCGCAATGCAGTTCCAATGCCCTTATTCCGCCGCCATAAGGTGCTCTTACAACCAATGGGCAAGTATATCTTCCCCTGCTCCTCATTCTTATCCTGCCGGCATGCGACACTAATTGATCGAATGCAGCGTACATAAATCCGCTGAATTGGATTTCAGCAACTGGTTTCAATCCATTTACAGCCATTCCAATTGAAACTCCAACAATGCCAAGCTCTGCCAATGGAGTGTCAATAATCCTGTCTGGCCCAAATTCTTTCTGCAATCCATCAGTTGCCCTGAACACACCGCCATTCACTCCAACATCTTCTCCAAGCACAACAACATTCTTGTCTCTGGCCAATTCCTGCCTCAAAGCCATTGTTACTGCCTGAACTATGTTTGCTACGACCATTTTTTCAAATTATTTTTAGTGATTATTTAAATTGATTTAAGCAATTGCCTTTTTATCTGCTACTGCGTCTACTGGCTTGTAGCTGGATTCCTTCGGTTCGCTAAATGCTTTCTTCCAATTTTTATATATTGGTTCTTGGCCTTTAGTGATATACAAAAGATTAATGTCTAAATACTCGCATACAAGATATGCTAAACCTGTTGGGAATTTTCCTGTAAACAGATTATGCTGTAACGATCTCAGGGAACATTCTGTAGCTTCCGCTATGCTTGTTAGGGTAGTTCGTTTTTCGCTTTTTTTCTCCTCATCCAATATTTGGACTAATCTCTCTAACTGCTCTTCTGTTAAAAATTTCATTTTTATTTCTCAAACAACTCCTCCATCTCTTCTTTCTGCTGCTGAGTCATCTCTGCAAAAACATACTTGAAAATATCTTTCGGGTCTGCTGGCGGCAATTTCTCAAACTCTGTGACTGCCTTCTCAACAATGTCTTTTGATTTGTTCAATATGCTTTCCTTGTGAGAATCATCAAGCAAATTTTTTTTGCGCATGTGCTTCTCAAGCCTTTCAACAGGGTCTTTTTTTGCCCATTGCTCCAGCTCCTCTTTTGAGCGGTATTTTGACGCATCATCTGATGTTGAGTGGTCGCACATCCTATAGGTAAAGCATTCTATCAAGGTAGGCCCATTGCCGTTTCTTGCCTTTTCAACAGCATCTTTCATTGCCTTGTAAACAGCAAAAATGTCCATGCCATCAACTTGTATTCCCTCAAATCCATAAGCAACTGCCTTTTGCGCAATGGTTTCTGCATGAGTTTGCTTTTTTCTCGGAACAGATATAGCATATTGGTTGTTTTCGCATATAAATATAACAGGCACATTAAACACTCCTGCAAAATTCATTGCCTCATGAAAATCTCCTTTTGATGTAGCCCCTTCGCCAAAATAAACAGCAGCAACTTGTTTTGTGTTGCGAAGCTTTGCAGCCCACGCCGCACCGACAGCATGCACCTCCTGAGTCCCTACAGGAATTGAAATCGGAAAATTGTTGACATTGTCAGGAGCTTTTTGGCCTCTTTCATCGCCGCTCCAGTACTGAAGCACTTGCACAATCGGCTGCTTTCTTGCTATAAGCAATCCGCTGTTCCTGTACATAGGAAACACAAAATCTTTGTCTTCCAAAGCCATTGCGCTTCCAACTTGGGATGCTTCCTGGCCTTTGAACTGGATGTATGTGCCCAGCCTGCCCTGCCTTTGCATGTTGAAGGCTTTCTGGTCAAAAATCCTTACAAGAACGAGCATCTCGTACATCTTTTTAATGTCTTCATTGGAAAGCTTGGGCATTAACGCTTCATCGCAATTTCCTTCTTCATCCAATACCTGTAAATACTCTACCTTAAACTCTTTCAGCACCTTTTTTGGCATAATAGAACCTCTTAAAAACAGATTTTAAATCTATTTATAAAGTTTTTTGAAGCTTGGGCTTTGTCCCAAGAGGCGACAAAGCCAAATAAATAAGTTGTACAATATCGCCCTGCAATAAACTTCTGACCTTGCAGTATTTGCCAGCTTCGAGCTA
>JAGVXT010000016.1 GCA_018303655.1 Candidatus Woesearchaeota archaeon | reverse complement strand
ATTACAAATATTGACGGCAAGATGCCTGTTAACACAAGCGGTGGCTTGAAGGCAAAAGGGCATCCTATAAGCGCTACTGGTGTTTCGCAGATTTATGAAATTGTTAAGCAGATGAGGAATGAATGCGGAGAAAGGCAGATTGAAAAGCCAGAATATGGTTTGGCTCTTAACATTGGAGGTGTAGGTAGTACAGCTACAGTGCATATTTTAAAAAATCTGAACTGAATTTTTGAATAATTGGGGTAAAAATGTTGTTAAAAGGCATAAAGGTTTTGGACTTATCAAATCTTCTTCCAGGCCCTATGTGCTCTTTATTCCTAGCTGACTTGGGTGCTGATGTTGTTAAGATAGAAAGCTTAAATGGTGACCCGATGCGATATTTTGAATCAATTAATCAAAATAACTCAAGCTCTTATTTTCTGGCATTGAACAGAAATAAGCGTAGCATATCCCTAAACCTCAAAACAGATGAAGGAAGAAAAATATTTATGAGGCTGTCAAGAGATGCAGATGTTATTATTGAGGGATTTAGGCCAGGAAAAGTCGATGCACTCGGCATAGGATACAAAGCCATTAAGAAAATAAATCCTAAAATAATCTACTGCTCAATAACAGGCTATGGACAAAAAGGCGCTTACAAGAACAAAGCAGGGCATGATTTAAATTACTCATCTTTAAGCGGATTGCTCGATGTAATGTCTGCAAAGCCATCTGTACCGGGAATTCAGGTTGCTGATGTTGGCAGCGCATTAATAGCGGCTTTCTCAATCCTTGCATCTTTATTTTACAGGGAGAGAGGTGGCAAAGGAGAATATATCGATGTGAGTGTATTTGATAGTGTGCTTTCTCTAATATCCATACATATAGCCCAATGCTCAGTACATAAAAATTCAAGAACTATTCTTTCAGGGAGCAAACCATGCTACAATGTCTATGAGACAAAAGATGGCAGGAATGTAAGCCTAGGGGCAATAGAAACTAAATTTTGGAAGTCATTTTGCAATGCCTCAAAGAGAAAATATCTGCTGCCAAAGCAATTCGATGACAGTAGCGCAACTATGAAAGAGATGAAAATGTTATTCAAAAGCAAAACCATGGATGAGTGGCTTAAATTAAATAAGAAATACGATTTTTGCTGCGAGCCTGTTAAAAAAATTCAAGAAGTTCTTAATGATTCACATTTTAATAGCAGAAAAACTATAATAAAACTTGATGGGTTAAAGCAGATTGCTATGCCTGTTTTATTTTCTTCTATAGAAAAACTGAATTATACGAAAGCACCTAAATTAGGGGAGCATACAAGTAAAATACTTTCTTCTATTGGTTATAATAAGGAATATATAAGAAATTTAAGAACAAAGGGAGTTTTATTATAGTTAGATAAGAAAATTTAAAAGTAAATCCGTATAACTTAAATAAATGCAGAAGATAATGGAAAAAAACGAAACCATACTAAAGCCTTGGCGTCCAGACAAGCCAGCTTCCAAAGGAGCTACTGCTTTTCATGACGCTGTATTCAATTCTTCATGGTTGAAGGATATCCTATATGAATTAGCCGCAATAGTGCGCCCAAAAATTAAAAATGGAGACATTGTAGTTGATTTTGGCGCTGGCACAGGCACCTCATCTATACTGTTACTTAAGCATTTGAAACAAAGCATAAGCCTGTGGCTAGTTGATAATTCTCAATCATGGCTGGGCAAAGCCTACGAACTTTTGCATGGCTTCCCTAATGTGGATTATTTTATTCTGGAAAAGAAGGGCAATGCATACGCTACACTAGCCGAGACAATAGGAAGCGGAGCTGCAGATCATGTGATATCCGCCAATACCATCCATCTTATAGCTGATGTAGGGGATGTTTTTAGCGGAATTTCTCTGGCTCTTAAAAAAGGCGGAACTTTCACTTTTCAAACAGGCAATTTCTTAAGGGAAAAACGGCCGGAAGGCGCTTTAATGATAGATGACACTGTTAAGATTGTGCATGACATTGCACTTGATATTGTGCGAACAGACCCAAAATTTGCAATTTATAGGAAAAGTTTAGACAAGCGCATCGCAACTGAGGAATCGCAGCGCAGATTTGTGTTTCCGGACCCCAGGCCTATTGAATTTTATTTGGATGCATTAAAAACATCCGGATTTAAGTATGATGCGCCGATTTATATACCTGTTAAGGTAAGGTATGATGATTGGTTGAATTTCCTAAGGGTTAAACGGCTGCAGGCAGGCATTCTGCCAGAGGTTGGCGGAAAGGAGCCATCGCCGCAGGAGGAAGAAGACCGCGATGCCTTAATAACCAGGGGCGCACTCAAATTGTTTAAGGATTTAGAAAATAGCAATCCGTTGTCAGATAACAAACGCTTCACGATTGATATTGCATATGTAACATCTGTTAAAGAATAATAAAATGGAAAGCAGAAAAGTTGCATTGGTAACCGGAGCTTCAAGGGGCATAGGCAGGGCTATTGCTGTCGAGCTTGCCAAAAACAAGATAAACATTGTTATTAATTACAACAAAGACGAGAAAGAGGCTGCTAATGTTGCAGAAGGCATCAAAAAGCTTGGAGTTGAGAGCATTGCAGTCAAAGCAGATGTTTCCAATTTTGATGAATGCGCTGCAATGATTGAAGCTGTAAGGAAGAGATTTGGCTTCTTGGACATATTGGTCAATAATGCTGGTGCATTATCTGACAAGTCGTTGAAAAATATGACAAAAGAGCAGTGGAATCTTGTATTAAGAACGAATCTTGATGGAACTTTTAATGTGACTAAAAATGCGCTGCCTCTGATAAGGGATAATGGAAGAATAATCAACATAAGCTCGATTGTGGGCATAAGCGGCAATTTCGGCCAGACAAACTATGCTGCTTCAAAAGCTGGCGTTATGGGCTTTACAAAGTCCTTGGCAAAGGAGCTTGGCAAGCACAAGATAACAGTAAATGCAGTTGCGCCCGGGTTTATAGATACGGAGATGACAAAGAATATTCCATTCATAAGAAAGAAGATAATGATAGCAATGATACCCATTGGCAGGGTCGGCCTGCCTGAAGATGTAGCTAATCTGGTTGCTTTCATCGCATCTGACAAATCAGGCTATATAACAGGAGAGGTCATATGCATAGATGGCGGATTCAGCTTCTAGGGATAACCTTTAAATACTACTTATCCAAACATTACATTATTGCTTAACACGCAAGATTTGTTTTTTGGAATCTGGATTCTGAAAAACACTAAATTGATAGAGGTAAATTAATATGAGACATGATAGAGGACATGGCGGCTTCAAGCCGCGAAATTTTGCGCCTGTCAAAGTAGGCGACGAGTTGGATGTGAAGATAGAGGCTGTCGGCGAGAAAGGAGATGGAATCGCAAAGAAGGACGGCTTTGTATTGTTCGTGCCTGCGACAAAGCAAGGCGATGATGTGAGGATAAGGGTTACAAGAGTGCTCCAGAAAGTGGGCTTTGCAGAAGTTGTCGGAGAGAAGTCAAGTCAGGGAGGGGCTTCTGAAGATTCGCAGGAGGAAAGCTATGAAGCACCCTCTGAGGAAAAAAGCTCCGAATCAGAGGAAGATTACAGCGGACAAGATTCAGAGAACTTCGGAGAAGAGGATAACTAATCTTTTTCTTTTTTATTGTTTTTTTGAGTTAGATTTAAATATTTTTGTTGGTTTGAGATATGAATGAGGCTTTTCATTGCAATTGACTTTGATGAACTAAAAGATTATTTTATTGAGGTGCAGAAGCTGCTGCCATTCAATGCAAGGCTAAGCCTCACAAAGACGTTCCATCTGACATTGAAGTTTCTAGGAGAAGTCCAGCCCAATGATGTTGAAAAAATCATTGATATTTTAAAAAATATAAAACTCAGTCATTTTACTGTTTTTCTTGACAGCATCGGCATATTCCCGACTGAAAACTATATAAGGGTTGTGTGGATTGGATTGAAGCCGGAAGACAAAATAGTTGAGCTGCAAAAACAGATTGATGAATCACTAAAGCAGTTCTTTAAAAAAGAAAGGGATTTCAAAGCACACATTACAATTGCAAGGGTAAAATATCCGGAAGATAAAAAATCATTTGTAGAGCAGATTAAAAGGATAAAGGTTGAAAGCAAAAAAATTGTGGTAAAGAATTTCAGGATGGTGAAATCAACATTAAGCATAGAAGGGCATGTTTACGAGGATTTAGCTGTATTTAATTCCTAGAAACCTTTTTAAACAGGCATATTACTCCATTATCTATTGCCTACGAAGTGCAAGTCGCTTCAACAACTGAGAGGCTATAAAATTCAGTTCAGCCTTCTGGACTGCTTAAAATAAAATTGAAAATACGCAATAATTCATACTAATAAACAGGCGAGGCATTTTGGATAGAGAGCGAGAGACCTGCTTGCGAGTCCGACGAGCAAGCTCGCGGACAAGTCGAGCTATCGCATTTGACTGTTGTTGCGAAGCAACATTTTGAAGATAAAAACAAAATTAAAAAATAAATTTGAAAATGGCGGAAGAAAGCTTTTTGGTCCCAAGGGATGCTTACCTGAAGTCAGGCATACATATAGGCACAAAGTTTAGGACAAAGTACATGGAACAGTTCATCTACAAGACAAGGCCTGATGGATTGTCGGTTTTGAACCTGCAGAAGATTGATGAGAGGATAAGGATTGCTGCTGCTTTTCTTGCGCAGTACGCTCCTGAAGACGTTTTGGTTATATGCAGAAGGGAGAACGGGTGGAAAGCAGTTGAGCTTTTTGGAAAATTAACTGGAATCAGAGCTTTTGCCGGCAGGTATCCTCCTGGAATAATGACCAACCCCAATCTTGAAGAGTATACAGAAGCAAAGATTGTGATGGTTGTTGATGCATGGCCTGACAGGAATGCTGTTTTGGATGCTGTCAAGGTTGGAATTCCTGTGATTGCATTGTGCGACACAAACAACCAGAGTAATTTTCTTGATGTTGTTGTGCCGTGCAACAACAAGGGAAAGAAATCGCTTGGGTTGATGTTTTATATTTTGACAAAGGAATTGTTAAAGTTAAAAGGAAAATTAAAGGGAGGGGAAGAATTAAAGGAGAAGCTTGAGGACTTTACAGAAGAGTGAATTTATTATTTCTTACACTACTTTGTAGATTTTCATTGGTGGGATTTTTTTAATTGTTCTCAAATAAAATAATTTTTCTCCTTTTAGATAAGGTTCATACCTTTTTAATCCGAATCTATTAAGGATTTTCTTGAAATTTTCAAATCTGCCAAATGGAGATTTCCAATATTTATCTTTACCTTTTTTTCCTAATCGGTTTTGAAATAAAGCACTCTAAAAATGTATTGATGAGCCCTTTATAAAAAGTATTTTATTGCTAAATTTTGATTTCTTCTCAGACCACTTATGTAGTTTTATTACCAACAATAATTCTGTTGTTGACAACTTTGGAGTTCTATTTAAGATATCATCAGTAATCCTCTTAATTGTTTGAACGAGTGCGCCTCCTTTATGTTTTTTGTAGTAATATGTCTCTTTATAATTTGGTGTGAAATCAATAAAGGGGGAGGTAATATCTTCAGAACTGACCATTACTAAGTATTTGCCTGTTGCTTTCTTAAATCCCCAATCTTGCTCATGAATAAATCCTTTCCTTTCCAATTTTAAAACGAGTTTAAATAATTTCTTTATATCGGGAATTAATTTTTTATATGGATTCTTTTTTGGGTTTAAGCCATTTTTAAAAATATCACTTAGGTAATCAGAAGAAATAACCCTGTACAAATTTCTGTCAATATATTTCTTCCAAAATTTATACAATTCTTCTTCATTCATATCAAAATTTTAAATCAAACTCAGCAAATCCTTTATCGCCTGTTTTATATTCTTGTTTTCAAAAAGAACTTCATAAGTCTGATGAGTCAACGGCATTTCTATTCCATGCTTGCTGCTGTACTCGTAAACAGCCTTTGTTGTTGTGATTCCTTCAGCAACCATTCCGTGCATTTCCTTTTTTATCTCTTCCATTGAATTGTTTTTTGCAAGCTGCTCGCCCACAAACCTATTTCTTGAATGCCTGCTTATGCACGTTGCAATCAAGTCGCCAACTCCAGCAAGTCCGTATACAGTACCTCTTTTTGCCCCAAAATGCCTGCCAAAGTTGTTCATCTCCATCAAGCCAAGTGTTATGATTGATGCCCTTGCATTATCTCCAAATCCAAAACCGTCAATAACTCCTGTTGCAATTGCAGATATGTTTTTCAAAGCCCCGCATATCTCAATTCCAACAACATCATTTAATTGATAGAGCTTAAAATAAGGCGTTGCAAGAGCTTCAGCAACTATCTTACATGCTTTTTTGTCCTTGCTTGCAACAACACTTGCAGTTGGCATTTTGCTGCTTACTTCTTCTGCATGATTCGGTCCGGAGAGTACCACCATTCTTGCATTGCCAAGCTCGTCTTCTATCACTTGTGACATTCTTTTGCAGCTGTGATGCTCCAATCCCTTTGTGGCGCTTACAACAATTTGCCTATTGAAATACGGCTTGATTTGATTTATTGCGCTTCTTAAAAATTCGCTTGGGATGGTTGTTATTATTATTTCAGAACCATTAATTGCGTCTTTTAAGGAATGGTCTGCAATGACATTCTTTGGTATTTTAACTCCTGGCAAATACTGCGCATTTTCCCTTTTGACTTCAATTTCGTTTGCAAGCTCTTCTCTTCTTGCCCACAATTTTACATCAAAGCCTTTTTCCCCAAGCAAAACCGCTAGTGTTGTTCCCCAGGATCCTGCTCCGATAATTGCGATTTTTTTCATTGTTTTTTAATGTTTTATTTGAAATTGTATTTTTGCTTGCTTAATTTTGCTATCTCTTTCATTATCTTATTTGTTATATCTCTTAATATCCTTTTATTGATTTTTTTATTATAATATTCAGGAAAGCTCATAGGCTTTCCAATGTTCATTATTCCTCTTTTAAATCTTGGGATGTATTTTCCTTTTGGCAGGATTTCAAATGTTCCTATTAATCCTATCGGAATTACTGGTGCTTTTGACGATAAAGCGAGTCTTGCAACTCCTGTCTTTGCCTCCTGCAGCTTTCCAGTAAGGCTTCTTGTCCCTTCAGGATGTATTGCAATTATTTTCCCTTCCTTCAATGCCTTTATCCCCCATCTTAATGCTTCTTTGCCTCCTTTTTGCCTGTCAAGGGGGATTGCACCAGCGTATGTGTGCCAGGCTGCTTTTAATGGATTGTCAAAATGCTCCTTCTTCGCAAGGAAATGGACTTTTCTGTTGAAATTTGATATGATTGAGCCTGCAATTATAAGGTGGTCAATGTAGCTTGCATGGTTGGCTGCTGCTATGAATGTCCCTTTTTTCGGAATATTTTCAATTCCATTGATTTTCCTGAAATAAAGCTTTACAACAGGAATTATTGTTAATTTTGGAATTAGGTAGACCATTTTAGTAGCTGTATTTTTGGTTGATTAGTTTTGCTATCTGTTTCATTATGCTTCTTGTTGTTTCATCAATAACTTTTTTTGTTGTTTTTTTATTATTAAATTTAATAGGTTTTCCTATCTTGATCTCGCATCTTACAAATCTTGGAAACATTGCTCCTCTTGGCAGCACTTTGAATGAATCAATTACTCCAACAGGCAGCACTTCCATTTTTGACTTCAATGCCAGTTTTGCAGCTCCCGGGTATGCTTTTCTCAGCTTTCCATCCCTGCTTCTTGTGCCTTCAGGAAATATCATGACTGGCTCTCCTTTTTTTAGATAGATTAATGCCTTTTCAAATGCTTCTTTGTTTTTTTTCTTTGCATCAGTTTCTTTGTCCACATAAACAGGGATTGCTTCCCACAGGTCAAGTAAAAACCTTGTTATGAAAGGCTTCCAGTAATAGCTGTTCACCATTGCATGCACTTTTTTGTTTAGCCTTGGAGCTATTATCACAGCAGGAAGCAACGCATCATAGTAGCTTGCATGGTTTGCCGCTATTATGAAAGGCCTGTCTTTTGGTATGTTTTCCAAGCCCTCAATTTTCCTTATCCAGAGGCTGTACAGGGGCGGTATAAGCCTCTTGCTTATAGGGTAAGCCATAGGGCAGACTATTAAATATGGCATTAAAAATGTTTTGTTTGTAAGGGCTTTGTCCCAAATCTTAAATATAACCGCTGTTAGTCGTTAGACTAACAGGGGGTGGACAGTGAAGGTGTCCACCATGAAAAACAAAACAGCATTAA
>JAGVXT010000005.1 GCA_018303655.1 Candidatus Woesearchaeota archaeon | reverse complement strand
GGCTTTTTCATAGTAGTTACAATGTAACTACACTAGTAAATAAAGATTTCGCTACTTGAGAATATAGGTCAAAATTGCTTCAGAAAAGTGAACTACTACATAATTCCGAAAGGTTTATATAGTGGTTTTCTCAATAGGGTATATTCTAAGTGCTATGGAGCGCTTAGGAGGTGAAACTAAATGGAAAAGCAAATAGGAAATTACTCTTTTATCATTGGAGTTATTATTGCAGTAGTGCTTGGTTTAGCAGCGCCAAAGCTAGGGACAGCAACAGCATGGCTGTGGTCATTGCTAATTGTACTAGGGCTTGTGGTGGGTTTCCTGAATATATCGGGAAAAGAAACCAAGGAATTCTTGTGGGTTACGATTGCTTTGGTAGTTGTTGCCTTTGCAGGCAGCGCCCAGATTAGCTCATGGAGCAATGTTGAACTGATTGGCCCTTACTTAAAAGGAATCTTTGACAGTATCCTGGCTTTTGTTGTTCCAGCAAGCGTTGTTGTAGCATTGAAAGAGGTATGGGAACTGGCAAAGGGAAACCATTAAATATTTTTTTTCTTCTTTTTATTTTTTATCAAAAATCACAGGTGATTTTTGGGAATGATCAAAAATCGAAGATTTTTGACATTATATTAACATATAAATAGTAAGCTGTGTTTCTGGCTATTATGAAAATACTGCCAAATGTGGAAATTGTGGATTTGGCTTTGTACTTTGATTCTACGCTTGTAATAGCGGATGTGCATATTGGCTATGAAGAAGCCCTAAACAAGCAAGGAATTCTTGTACCAAGGCTGCAATTCGAAGAGATTGTTAAGAAGATGGAAAGGATATTTGGAATATTGAAGAATAAGAATATCAAGAGGATTGTAGTTAACGGCGACTTGAAGCATGAGTTTGGCACAATATCGGAGCAGGAATGGAGGAATACGCTTAAATTCATTGACTTGCTTGCAAAACACTGCGAAGAGATTATTCTAATAAAGGGCAATCATGATACAATATTGGGCCCAATAGCTAAAAAGAGGAATGTCAAGGTTGTGGATTATTATATAGTGGATTCAATAACGCAAAAACCCAATAAACGAAAATCAATAATAAAAAACAGTCGAATGCGAGTGAGCAGTGACATAGCGAGCGAAGCGAACTTCGCAAGTCACGCGAACTCGCTCACAATTGACACAAAATCAAAAAAAACCTTGATAACTCATGGCAACAAGATACCTAATAAGGAGGTGCTTAAAGAAGTCTCCACAATTATAATAGGGCATGAGCATCCTGCTGTTTCCCTTAAGGAAGGCCCAAGAATTGAGCAGTTCAAATGTTACTTGAAAGGCAAGTACAAAAGGAGAAACTTAATAGTGCAACCGTCATTTAATACAATGATTGAAGGTACGAATTTGCTTAGGGATAAAATCCTGAGCCCTTTTCTAAAGCAAAACCTTGGCAATTTTGATGTTTATATTGTTGAGGACAAGGTTTATGAATTTGGGAAGTTGAGGGGGTTAAGGAAAAGATAAAACACTATTTGAAATATGCTTTTAAATCTCTTTGACAAGGCTGGCACAATGCACCATATCGTAGCCTATCTTTAGTCATATTGATCCAATCGTCAGGTAACCTTAATCCTTGCCTGATTACACATTTATTTGCACAATGTTTTCCTAAACTATAATCAACATTTTCTGTTCTATTGTCAGGTATTAATCCAAATACGTGTCCAACTTCATGCATTGTCTCTGTTTTAACACATTCGCGTTTTAACCTATCATCCAATCCTTTAAATCTGTGAGTTGATATTACTGTTCCGATTCCAGCTTGTGCCAGCCCTATTACAAAATTAGTGCCTTGTGAGTGCATATCCTCATGAACAATTAATACATCGTAATGGTCTTTGCCGCCTCTTTGGGTATCTTTCCAAGGTTCAATTAATAAAGAAGTTTGCATTGTATCTGCATTTAGCTGGTTTCTATTGCGGCTAGTTTCTCTTCCTTTCTGAACATACCAATCAACACTTTGAAATGATTTTAAACTGCCTTCAGAACTCTTATAATCTGGTTGTCTCCAAATTCCAAAATCATGAATGTCTAAATCCCCGACCTGTGCTAAACGAACTAACTCTTGTACTCCCTCTAAAACAGCTCTCTTTTCTAAATCAGATAATCCTTCTTGATTCATAACATAGACTGGTTTTCTCCTATTTGGTTTGTTTATTTGTGTTCTTATTATCTTCATGTATCAAATCTAGAAATCTCTTTTATATAAATGTTTCGCTACTAAGCAGTAGTTATGGCGGATTTTCCAAAAAGCGCTACAAGGTCACTAAGGAGTGAATCTGTCGTTTAGCGACGGCAGATAGCGGGTCAGAAAATGCGCTGTAGCTCTAACTTGGGCTACGCTTCCTAAGGCGAAAACTTAGGGCGTGGGAAACAAAACACGCGAGGTAACAGTCTCGCTTTTTTTATTATTTTAGTTGATATCTTTCTAATTTCAAGAAATTTATTAAACAGATATGATTTATCAAACTACATGTCTGAGTTTCTAAAGGGAAAAATCCCATATAATAAAAAGAATAGACCTTCAAAAGATTGGTTAATAGAAAGATATGTCCATCAACATTTACCTATCTCCAAGATAGCTTTTGAACTCAAAATAGGAGAGACTACACTAAATAGGTGGTTTAAAGATTATGATATACCTAAACGAAAATCATCAGATATACAACTGCCAAAAGGATTTGTTGAACCGACCAAAGAAGAATTGTATAGATTATATGTTGAGGAACATAGACCTGTAAATGAAATTGCTAAACATTTAGGAGTTAGTTGGGGATATGTTCAACGTGCTCTAAAAAAACATAATACAAAATTTAGATCACATAATGAATCAATTAGACCAAAAGGTTTTGTTAAACCCTTGAAAGAAGAATTGCATAAATGGATATATGACGAAGGAAAAACAGTAAATCAAATTGCCAAAGAAAAAAATGTTTCTACAACTGCTATTAGAAATTATATGCGAGAATTGGGGATTTTTTCTAAAAAAAGGGGCTTGAATAGAGTTCCTAATGGTTGGTGGACAAAAGAGCGAGTAATATCTGAGATTAAAAAAATTAGAGCTGAAAATGGAGATTTGTCTGCAAATTATTGCATGAAAAAAAGAAGTTCTTTATTTCACGCAGGATATGACCTTTTTGACGGATGGGAAAATGCTATACATTCTACGGGAATAGACTATTCTATTATTCTCAAACATAAACAATGGTCTAAACAAGAGATTTTGAATGAAATTCTGAAATTGAGTAAAGAAGGTGTTAATTTATCACACAAAAATATTAAAAAAATTAGAAGAGATCTGATTAGTCCATCTGAATATCATTTTGGAAGTTGGGCTCAAGCAGTTAATTCGGCAGGAATTGATTATTTTAAAACAGTAGCAATAAATAAAAATAAGTTTTGGACTAAAGAAAAGATTATTGAAGAAATTAAAAAATTATATTCTGCAGGTCACATGCTTAATTCTCAATCTATGCAAAAGAGTAAAAATAGAGATTTGTTTGATGCTGCAAAAGTGAAGTTTGGTTCATGGGAAAATGCAATTAATAATACAAATTTAGATTATCAAAAATTATCTAAACTGAAAGCTCAAACTAAATCATTTAAAGAAAAACTACATGCAAAACTAACTGAAGAAAAACTTACAGAATTATATGTAACTCAAGGTTTATCGACTGTCGAATTAGGTATTTTGTACGATGTATCTGCCACAGTCATTTCAAATCTCCTTAAAAAACATAAAATTGAACTCAAAAAACCAAAATATGGATACAAAGAACTTTTAGTATGTAAAGATAAACATCGTGTAAAATCAAATTTTGAAAGAACTGTATGTGATTGGCTGTATTTTAACGGGATTGAACATGAATATGAACCAAGAATCTCTTCCGACCGATATTTTAAGGCTGATTTTAAGATAGGAAGATTTTACATAGAAATATTAGGCATGATGGAAATTCCAGAATATAGAAGAAAGTTTGAAGAAAAAATCATGCATTTTAGTATGAAAGAAGGTGTTGGCTTTATTTATTGCAAAGGTGAAGAAGTACCTAAATATAAAAAATATTTTGATACAAACAACAATAAATCAATTGTAATACTTTTAATCCCTCAAAAGCATAAATTGACAAAAGAAACGATTAATGAACAATTAGGATTCTTAATACCTTTATTTAGTAAATCTCAGAGAAATTTATCTTAATTTGAGGCTTTCACAATTTAGTCGTAATTTGTCACATATAACAGATATCTAAGAAAAGCAAGTTTCCTGCTACATTTATCTGCCAGATATCAGAAATTATCTGAAAGTGGTCATCTGGGGCTTGTAGCGTTTCTGCGGAAAGCGCCATAGACGACAATCACTAAAAATCAGGGTTTTTCTGCTTTCACGACGATGTTACAACATTTCCTTCATTATAAATCTTTCTATTTTTTACTACTATAAAATAGTAATCTAACTCTTATACATCTTTCCCAGCAAATCAGATTTTGTAATCAACCCAATTAATTTCCCTTCTTCTGAAACAACAACAATAGGATAGTGCTTCAGAAGGTTTGAAACCACCTGTATTGAGGTTGTTTTTGACACGATTGGGGGGGATTCCTGCATTATCTCTTTCACTATGGTTGCCTTTGACTTGAGCAGTGCATCCAATATTGATGATTCCGACACCAAGCCTATTAACTTGCTGCGGTCCATTACAGGCAGTTGCGAAATCTGGAATTTTTTCATCTTGGCTATTGCTTCTTTGATCGGCATGCCCGGGCTTACGCTTACTATTCTGCTTGTCATAAGCTGGCCTGCATTGACTTCCTCTTTTTTCTCAAGCTCGCTTAATGCTGCAAATATCTTCCTTGTTTTTGTGTACGTTGGATCAATCCTGCCTGACTCTATCTTTGCAATAAGCGACTGTGAAACTCCTGCCCTGTTGGCAAGCTCTGTCTGGGTCATTCCAATCTTTTTTCTTATTTTCTTGACTTCGCCCAGCTCCTCCATATAAGGGAGTATTACTATCCGGTATTTAAGATTATTCCTTTTGGAATATTTCTTTCACAAAATTATTTAAAAGCAGGGGAAACATTGCCTGTAATGAGTTATTCTAACCATGTGAGGTGGTAAAATGGCAAATATAACATATGTTACCAGCGAGAGCGTTACAGAAGGGCATCCTGACAAGATATGCGACCAGATAAGCGATACAATCCTTGATTCCCTGTTCGCGCAGGACCCGTATTCAAGGGTTGCGGTTGAATGTTTGACAACAACGGGGTTGGTTGTTGTTGCAGGAGAAGTTACATCAAGGGGTTATGCTGATATACAGGGAATTGCAAGAAGAACATTAAAAGAGATAGGATACACAAACCCGCAATATGGAATTGATTGCGAGGATGCCGGAGTTTTGGTAAGCATACACGGGCAAAGCTCTGATATTGCGCAAGGAGTTAATGAAGCCTCAAATAAGGAGCAGGGCGCAGGCGACCAGGGAATGATGTATGGCTATGCAAGCAATGAAACTCCTGAACTGATGCCGCTGCCTATAATGCTGGCGCACAGATTGACTATGAAACTGGCAGAAGTGAGAAAAAAAGGAATCATACCTGATCTTGGGCCTGACGGCAAATCGCAAGTCAGCGTTGAATACCATGACAATGTTCCTAAAAGATTAAGCGCAGTTGTAATTGCGCAGCAGCATCTTGAAGATATAAGCGAGGAAGAGTTAAAGGAAGAAATAAGGAATAAGGTTATTGAGCCTGTCTGCGGCAAGTGGATTGATGAAAACACAAGAGTCTATATTAATGCAACTGGAAAATTTGTAATTGGGGGGCCTGAAGGAGATTCAGGAGTTACTGGAAGAAAGATAATTGCCGATTCTTATGGGGGGGTTGGCAGGCATGGAGGAGGTGCTTTTTCCGGCAAAGACCCGACAAAGGTTGACAGGAGCGGAGCCTATGCTGCAAGATATGTTGCAAAAAACATTGTTGCAGCCGGATTGGCTGACAAGTGCGAAGTTCAGCTGTCATATGCTATAGGGATAGCGCAGCCAACATCTGTTAATGTGGATACATTCGGAACAAACAATGTTCCTGAATCAAAAATTGTTGAGCTGGTTAAAAAGCACTTCAAGCTGACTCCAAAATGGATTATAGAGCATCTCAACTTAAGAAGGCCAATCTACAGGAAAACAGCAACTTACGGCCATTTTGGAAGGGAAGACCCAGATTTTACATGGGAAAAAACAGACATGGCGGATACCCTAAGGCTTGAAGCTGGATTGGTAAAGCCTTTAAAGGCAGAAGCAAGGATGATTTATTGAAATTTTTAGTGTTAAATATTTATTCAACTATGTGGTATCTTCTTAAGTAATATTCTCGTGGAAGTCTATGCACTAAACCTATAACTTCGTCAGGTCTGTAAGATTTTCCGAGTAGTTTGAGCATTAGTGCGTCCACCTTGTCATGGGGTTTTACATCAAAAGCAATGTAAGGCACATCAGGAAATCTTCTTTTGACATAATTAGCATGTGTTTTCCCTAAAACAACAACTTGGGGATTATGCTCTTTAATATTTTTGATTATTGATTTATCCCGCTTATGTGCTAAAATCCAATCAAACATATCCTGCCACCACACCCGGGGATTTGATGAGTCTAAAGGTAAATCTCCATATATGATTCTTGTTCCTTTTTCTCTGTAGTATCTCTCTAATTCTAAGAAAAAATATTCAAAAGGTTCATAATTTGCCTTAATTTCTTCCCAATTTGAAGGTATTTCTAGCAATAAAGATTCGATTCCTTGTGGATATCTTTTAGAAATTACTCTTACAACATCATCTACAAATTCTTCGCAATGAACAACACCTAATAATAAATCCATTTTTCATTTCCTCTTCTTCAGCCTTTCCATAACCGCTTTTATAATTATGGGCCAGGCTATTGTTGCATCGCAAAGCACTTCAGCATATCTGCCTCCTCTTGATTTTGGAAGTATTTTTCCCCATGAGATGCTTTCTGAATATGTGCAGCCTGACAATCCTCCCCAGTGAGCTGGTTCAGGGCAGATTCTGATGGCATAATGGAATGGCTTGATGTAAGGGTTGTTAAGGTCGGTAACCACATATTTTGACTTGTCTTCTTTGTCTACAAACTTGAACCTGACATAATCAAGATAAGGAGCAACCTGCTGCGCCCAGTTTCTTGGAACTCCACCTCCAATTGTGAATATGCCTGTTTTTTTGGCCTTTAATATCAAGCCAGCGTAATGCTCAAGGTCAAGAAACTCGTCAAAATAAAGCTGTTTCTTATTTTCAATTTTTCTCTTCCTGTTGAAAAGCGCGAAATCAAGCCCGATCTCAGAGTCTGAGAAAGCTGGAATAAAAACTGGGACATTCTTTTTGTAAGCAGACTTGAATATGCCCCTTCCTTTTGCAGTCTCATTAAGGAGCTTTCCAACCTCATGGCTAATCCTGTAGCTGCATGTCGGCTTGCTGGCATCTATCCTGTCAAAAACCTTCCAAACAATCCGGGTCATTACATCAAAATTATCTTCAGGTTCCAATGTGTCATAAACCCTGTTGAGTTTTTTTTGCCTTAACTCCTCATCAGACATGTGAATGGGACTTTTGAAATGTGCCATTCCAAGCGATTCAACGAACCCATGCGACATCAAGGCGCCGGTTGAAACAATGCAATCCGCCATATCATTATCAATCATGTCGCAAATCAGCAAGCTCATCTGCGCCATTGTCATTGCTCCGCTCAAAGTCAATACTTTGAAGCAGTTTTTATCCCGCATCATTGCTTCAGCAACATCAGATGCTTCTCCAAGCTCTCTGCCTCCAAAAGCAGTCAATGACATTGCCTTTGCCATGTCGTCAAAATTCATTATCCTGCCAATGTCTAAAGCTTTCAGCGGCTCAAAATGCGTTTTCATGTTTTTTGAATGCAATTCTTTTCTTTTCATTTTTTAGGCTTAAACAGCTAGCGGTTATTGGCTAAATAGGATTTTTGCAAAAATAAGGGGATGAATGGCCTGTATTTTTCAAAAATGCCCTTTGGCAAAAACCTAACACTTCTTATTACTCTTCTACAGCCATCATGGCCGCAGCTGCATTTCATCTCCCAGTGAGGATCATCTTCCGTTATGGAATAATCAAGCGTTATTTCACTTTCTTTTTTTATGTTTTTCATTGCAACAACAGTTTTCATTCCCCTAAGGCCTGCATTTGGATTGCAGGAATGATTGATATACCACCAAGGATTGGTTCTAAGCGGGCTTATCCATTTGTTTTCAGCTATAGCGAGCCATCTTGGCCCCATTTTATACCACAAGCCAGAATGATATTTGCTTTCTTTTATTATTCTTCCCTGCACAGAAAATATTGCCTCATTCTTTTTGATATTTCTATTTGCAAAAAGCCCCTTGCCTGTATTTTCCGTCTTTGCGACATAAATTTTTGCCATTTAAAATCCGAAACAAGCAGCATATATTTATTATTTTCCAAAATCGCGAAACTTGTACCCAATCAGCTTGTAGACAAGCTTTGCAGCGGTGAAATCTGAGCGTATTTCTTTTTCATTCGGGCAGAGCTCAACAACATCAAAGCCAACAACATTTTTTTTATTGCAAACTTTTTTTAGGAATCTCAAGACTGGATAATAACCCAGGCCGCCCGGCTCCGGGGTTCCTACAGATGGCATTACACAGGGGTCCAGTCCATCCAGATCAAATGTTATGTAAACGTCCTTTGAAAGCCTGGAAATTGCTTCATCAAACCATTTGTCATTATCAACAATGTCCTTTGCCCAGAACATTTTCAGGTTTTTCTCTTTTATAAGCTCGCTTTCTTCAAAACTAAGGCTTCTTATGCCAACTTGCACAATAGGGCATATCTCCATTGTCCTTTTCATAGCGCAAGCATGGCTATATTTTGTGCCTTCAAAATCTTCCCTAAGGTCAGCATGAGCATCAATCTGAAGCACGCTCAAATCATTGTACTTTTCCCTGAAAGCCCTAACAATTCCGCTTGTTATTGAATGCTCTCCGCCAAGGGTTACAATGAATTTGCCGTCATTCAGCAGATTTTTGGCGTTTTCGTAAGCAATTCCTGCCATTAATTCTGGGGGTTCATCAACATCCAAAGGTTTTAGTGTGCAGATTCCGGCTTCAAAAATATTGCCTAGCTCCTCATCATAAAGCTCCATTTCTGCTGATGCCTTTATTATAGCGGCGGGCCCTTTTTGCGTCCCTTTTACATAGCATGTTGTTTTCTCATAAGGAAACGGCAGTATTGCCACTTTAGAATCCCTATAGTTTGAATGAACATCTGGGATTTCTGCATAATTATCCGGTTCTTTAACGTAGTTCATTTTTTGACAATATAAAACCAATATGCGGGGTAGCGATACTCAGGCTTAAATTTATTTTTGAACTGGAGTAGCGATTTGTGTGAATCGCCAAAGTCCGCATACCCATATCCTTTTTTTCTTATTTCATTTAAATCGTCAATATTGGCTGTTTCTGCTAACCCCCATACTTATAATTATATAATCCAATTGCTGAATAATAATTATTGCTGTTTGGTATGCTCCATCCGGCAGTTATGCGGCATGGCTCACCATTTACAAGTATGGTTCTTGCCATATCTGTCCCTTCAAAATGGTTTTTTATCAGGTTGATATACCTTTGCAAATAAAAAGTCTGGCTCGTTTTAGGCCTGTATTTTCTCCATTGAAGAACTAGTTTGATCAGCTTTTTTTTGTCCAATTCTTTTGAAGGCGCAATCTCGGCATTGTGCGACTTAAAAAACCTGTTTTGTAAGTTTCTCAATTTCTTAAAGTACCTCCCTTAAGGCTTTTATCCCAATTTTCACGTTAAATACGGGTGTATGGTATATTATCGGAGAGTTTGTAATTCTGTGCATTCCGGATTTTTCAACTATGCTTATGAGGTCATTGTAGAATGTTTCAGGAACGCAAACAAAAAGCTTCTTGTCTTTTTTTGTGAATAGGGCATAATGCAGAAATTGCCTGAAAAATTCCAACCTTTTTCCCTTTGGAGCAAGCACATCGCCGATTATCTCCCACAATCTGCTATTGTATTTCATAGCCATTATACCAAAATCATTTTCAAATTTGAAAAAGAATGCTTTTGCATAAGCTCTTTGCTGATTATAGAAAAACCAAAAGTTGTGCTCTCGCACAGAGCCATACCTTCCAATACATCTGCTTATCTCTTCCTTACTGCCCCTGATATCACTTATGATGTCCATTTGCTAATAGGATAAAAGCAATTTCCATATAAATATAAATTTTTGGTAGAATATAAGCTAAGGTTAATGGCTTAAAATTATCTTTTGCGGGAAGTCTATGCCCCTCTTTAGAATGTGCTTCTCGTACTTTGTGGATTCAAAGGCATTTACAAGGTGCTTAATCGCTTTTTCCGCATCAAAATCCTTGCAGGAAAAAATGTCCATAAATACATAATCCTGGTCAGGGAAGGTGTGTATGCTGATGTGGCTCTCCGCAATCATCACAAATCCTGAAATTCCCTCTGTCCCGTGCGCAAACTTATCAAGCCACTTGACAACATAGGGCAAGGTCATCTTTGTCATGCCAATCCTGTCAGGCAGCTTATTTAGAATATCATACACCAAGGTTACAGATGAAAGCTTCCTTTTATTGCACCCTGATGCATCGATAGTAACGTGCAATCCAAATTCGCTCATTTTACGGTTTGAAAATTCCTCTTTTGAATTTTAATTTAATTAGAAAGGTAGTATTTAAATCTTTTCTTTTTTTGTGTTTTAAGACGATATTTTTTAAGAAAAATTTTTAATTTTTCAGGCTTTTGAAAAGCAAAAATAATGTATACTGAATTTCACGACGATAAAAATTTTTATATTTTTTTACGGAATTTTTGAAAATTTGCGGGTTTTTGGCAATTTGAAATTTTTTACTGGCATGAAAAATTTATTTTTCATTCTTTTTATTTATTTTTTGATTCCAAGCTCGCAGAAATGGCAGTAAATCTCGTTTTCGGTCAGGCTTCTGCCGCAATTGCGGCATCTTGGATGACCTTCCATTTTAAAACGCTGGGATAAATCTCTGCAGCATCATCAATGCAAACGCCAATGCAACAATGCAGCCGTAAGCCATTTTGCTCCATTTCAATATCTTGTACCCGTCAAAAAGCCAAAAAGGTATCATGTTGAACAGCGCGAGCCACGAGTTTATCAAAAATCCGTAATAAGCTATTGGTTTAAGCGAATTTGGCAGCTGGAGGGATGCAAGCGCCAAAAAAAGCATCGCCAAGGCTATATTTACAACAGGCCCTGCTGCTGAAATCCTGCCGCTTCTGGCTTTGCTGACCCTGCCGGTTATCATTACAGCGCCAGGAGCTGCGAATATAAATCCGAAGAAAGACATCGCTATCGCAAGAAGAAGCATATTGTCAAATGACCTGAACTCTGCAAAGCACCCGTATCTTTGCGCTACAATTTTGTGCCCCATCTCGTGAAAAAGGAATCCAATGCCTACAGTCAAGGACGCTATCATAAATTTGCTATAGAAATCAGTAGAAGCAATAAGATTCATTAAAGTTATCACAAATGAACCCAAAAAACCAACACCCTTACCCAATAATACACCCATCTGCTCATAAAAACCGCTTAAAGCAATAGCAAATGCTATCGAGATTGCAATCCATGCCTTGATAACATCTTTTATCTCGGTTTCAGAAGTGCTCATATTCCAGATTTTTAATTGATTGGGGGGCATTTTAGAATTATTAAACATCAACAAAAAGCTTGTGCTTTTCTATGCCTTCCAATTCCTGTATTATTCTCCTGATTATTGCTTTTTCAGGGTCAGGCATGAGATTTACCCTGTTCTTCAGGTCTGTAAAATTCTCAAAGGGCTTTTCATCCCTTGTTTCTATTATCTGCCACATGTGCTTCTTGCCAAGCCCCGGCAACAGCTCAAGCTGGTGCATTCTCGTGCTTAGCGGATGCGCGTTGTTAAAAAACTCGACAAATTTTTTCTCATTTTTTTTGATTATTTCCTTTATCACAAACTCAAGCTCTGATTTTGCGGTTGCGGTTAATTTTCCCAGTGCTATTTTCCCAACAATGTGGTGTATCTTGTCCCGTTTGCCGTCTCCGATGTAAACTTCCTCAAAAGACTGCAGGTGCACTCCTTTTTTCGGCACAAGCTCCAAAAGCACAAAATGCTCTTTCCCTATGGCTTGCGCTATCGGAGTCTTCATGTACATCGGCCTGTCGTCATAAGGGTAGCCATTTGGCAGAAAATCCAGCACAATTGCTATTTCCTCCTTTGATCTTTCTGGTTTTTCAAATTCCATTTTATAAGCCCATTGTGGTTGCAATATCGTGCAGCTCCATTTTTAGTTTGCCGTACATGCTGGACCTCTCCATTGAAACGGCTTTTTCCTGCAATACCTTAACCAGTTTTGCCTTCTCCTCCATAAGGTATGATATTTTCCTGTTTATTTTTGATCTTGCCAGCTTGTTTTTTTTGATCTTGCCAAAAATTGTTGCTTCCTTGGCATAAATGTGCTCCAAGTATGACAAAAGCGCGAATATCCTTGCAACCCAATGGGTGAATATGGGCTCTTTCATCAATGCAATAGTTGCTGCTTTTGGCGGTGGCAGCTTTGCTTCCAGATGCTCCAAAAGCTCTGATTCCTTTTTTATCATCAAGCCAATGTCTTTAACCTCGATTTTTTCCTTCCCAATCACTTTCATTTCTTTGCTTGAGTATTCCCTCAACAATCTTTTGTCAAGCGATACAACCTGCCTTATAAGCCTGTAAGCTGCATATTCCAGCATTTCCAGCTCATCTTTTGCAAGGCTGTTTTGGCGCCTTAACTTGGGATTCCGGTCTGTTGTTCTTATTTTTGGAATCTTCAGCTCATGCAAAAATGTTGTTTCAAGGTAGTAATTTATGCTCCTGAGCTTGATTATGAATTTTCTTATTGTATGAAGCCTTTTTTTAAGCGAGCCAAGCTCTTTTTTGCCGAACTTTTTTTTGTCTATTGAAAATGTTTTTAAAACTGCATTGTGCATCTCACTGATCAGCATATGCTTCTTTTTCTCTACTGATGCGTCTTTTTTCAGCAGCATGCCGTCCATATTTTTAATTTTTGAGTAGTGCCGTGCATTAAATTTTCCTGACAGCCTGTTTGATTCTTTTGCCAGGCTTTCATTTAAGCTAAGATGATTTTTGCTTATTGCCCCCGCCATTTTTACTACATAAGATTTTGTCTTTATAAAGATTACGTATAGCCAATATTATTTCTTTTCCAAGAATTCATTAACCACATCAACAATTTTTTTCATTGATTCATTGTTTAGCGTGATTGTGTAGCTTTGAACAATAACCTTAAGGTCGTTTATGGTTGTCGGGGCAATGTCAATTATTTTTTGTATGTGCTGCTCCTTTAACCGGGGTATATCAAGCTTTATTATCTTGTCGAAAAGCTCGTCATGGTTTTTAAGCGTTGCAACTTGGTTGAGGTATTCCTCTGTTTTATTAGCCCTGAAATTAAGCTCATTATCCCTCTTCTTTATTCTTTCAAGCTCTTTCCTCAGCTGATAAATGCTTATTGGAACTTCCGAAATAATTTGAGTGTCTGCCATTTCAGGACCTCTTTAAATGTACAGGATGCACAATTAATTTTTTCTCTTTGCCGAGGTCATTGATAAAAACTTCGTAGCATTTTCCTCTTTTACCTTTTACAACTCCCGACCTTCCCATAAATCTCGGGTGATACATGCCCTTTTGAACAGCTGATTCCACGCTTAAGTATACCCTGTCACCCATATTAAAAGGCTGAAAGTAATTTGTGATGCTTATCTTGCCCTTGCCTCTCTTCTCTTTCCTCAGCTTGTACCTTGTCTTTCGCCTTATTCCCCCCATCCTCTTGACCATGTTAGTGATTTGGTAAACTGTTTATTATAAAAAGGTTTTGATTGAATGTCAATATTGAAAATTTTCTTTTACTACTCCCCAGAATAGAAAGATTTATATATCAGCTTATGCAGTAAAAATTTGATTTAAAAATTTAGTTAAATAAAAGGTGATTTTAAATGGGATTTTTAAGCAAGCTGAAGGAAAAATTGGGAACAGGCTCGAGTTCTGAGATGTTTGAAGAGGCCGAGCACGGCTATGTTGAGCTAGGCAGCGAGACCCATATGGATGCTAAATCAAAATTGATGGTAAGGCCGTTTGTGATTGAGGAGTTTGAACACATAAAGCCGATACTTGATGCCTTAAGGGAAGGCCACACCATAGCATTAGTGAACATCAAGCCCTTGAAAGACAAGGACTTGGTTGAGCTGAAAAGAGCAATCAACAAGCTGAAGAAGACATGCGATGCCATTGAAGGCGACATTGCGGGCTTTGGCGAGAACTGGATTGCAGCTGTGCCTAACTTTGCTTATATATATAGGGGCCAGAAAACAGCCAAAGGCGAAAAAAAAGCCGAGATGGAAGAAGTGGCTGAATACGAAGAGTAAATTTCTTTGTTTTAATATAGTTTAAAGGTGTAAAGTGGGTGACGGGCTAGCGGAGATTTTAGAATTAGATCCCAAACAAACCTCTGTCAATGGAGGTTCTGCTGCTATTTCTTCGCGTGGTCAATCATGGGTTGCTACATTAGTAAACTTGTTAACTGTTCCCTTAGGTTATGGGTATATTTCTAATTTAATGGATATAAAAGATAGATATGTTGAAATAATAACAGCTTCAAGACAGCTTAGAAAACGTGGTTACATTGTGAGAAGCAATGAAATCTACTATCCTAAAGAGATAAGAATTGATGGGGGGGTTGTTGATAGAAAAGAACAGCTTGTTGGAAGATTGCTGTTTGACGGGTTATGTAATAGAGCGGAAATTTTGTGGGAACATCACCCCAAAGTGGAGAGAAAATTAAGAGACAGCGGCTATGTTTCAGTAGCTCCTGTTGACAAAAGTTAATTTCTTTTATTAAAAACCGCAAAATATAAAAACAAATTATTTTCTTAGGCTTTTATGGCGAAAGAAGATAATTTTGAGCACCAGCAGTGCCCCATGTGCAATGAAAAGGCTTTGATTCTTACAGAGAGGGAAACAGAGGTTCCTTACTTTGGAAAAGCGTTATTGTTTTCAATGACCTGCACAAGCTGCAAATACCACATGGCTGATGTAGAGGCTGCTGAAGACAAGGAGCCTGTGAAGTACGAGTTTGAGATTTCAAGCGAAGAGGATATGAAAGTCAGGGTTGTCAAATCCGCGCAGGCAACAGTCAAGATGCCGCACCTTGCAACAATAACTCCAGGGCCTGCTGCCCAAGGCTATGTGACAAACATCGAGGGGATTTTAAACAGGATAAAATACCAGATTGAAGCGGCAAAGGAAATGGAAGAGGATGAGGAATACAGGAAAAAAGCAAAAAATCTTTTGAAAAAAATACTGAACATAACCTGGGGAAAGGAAAAACAAAAATTAATCATTGAGGACCCAAGCGGAAATTCAGCGATAATAAGCGACAAAGCTGTTAAGATGCCTTTGAAAGTAAAGGTTGTGAAAGAAGGTTAGTTTTTCTAGATAGATTTAAAAATGTTATATAATTAGTCAATATCATGGGGCTGGAACAAGCGGTAGAAAAATTAAGAACTTTAGATGTTTTTCCTAAAACAGTTGCTGAAAATGCGGAAATTTTTAGAGATTCAATAACGCTTGATGCGGTAGGGAAGCAAATGGGCGCACGAGCTTATTCGTGTGGGGACGAACAGTTTGTGTTTTTCCATTTGGAAGCACTGATGGAAAAAGATCCAGAATTTAAGTCTAGATTTCTTGCAGGGGCTGTAAGGAAGTTTGGGGACTCAGGTATAAAGCAAAAATACATTAAAGAATATTTTCAAATTGGAGCTAATCCTGGACTATTATTCACACTTAGACATGAAGAAGAATATAAACCAGAAGTAATGTTAGGATTCAGTCAAAGAGCAAACCAATACGCACTTGACGAAATGCGACAATGGTTGGGTTTTCAAGAAAAATAAAGGATAATAATTTTGGAAGTGGTGGTTAAAATAATAAAAATCGGCATTATAGGCGGCTCCGGGCTTGACGACCCAAGAATACTGAAAGGCGCAAGAGAAGTATTTGTCACAACAAAATTTGGAAACCCCTCAAGCGGATTGACAATCGGAAAAATAAATGATATAGACGCTGTTGTCATAGCGCGGCATGGCAAAAGGCACACAATAATGCCAAGCAATGTCAATTACAGGGCAAATATTATGGCTTTGAAGGAGCAAGGGTGCACGCATATAATTGCAACAACAGCCTGCGGCTCTTTAAGAGAAGAAATCAAGCCAGGCCATATTGTTTTTTGCGACCAGTTTATCGACAGGACGACAAAAAGGGCTTCGACGTTTTACGATTCTGACAAGGTTTGCCATATCCCGATGGCGGAGCCATTCTGCTCAAAATTGAGAAAAATCTTATCAGAAACTGCTGCTGAAATCAAGCTTGAGCATCATAAGAAAGGCACTGTAATAACAATTGAAGGCCCTAGATTTTCCACAAAGGCGGAAAGCCACATGTATCGGCAATGGAAAGCTGATGTCATCAACATGTCAACAGTGCCAGAAGTTGTACTGGCAAGAGAAGCCGGAATTTGCTATGCGATTGTTGCGATGTCAACTGACTGGGATGTTTGGAAAGAACATGAAGAAGGAGTCAATATTGAAATGATTTTGCAGGTTATGAAACAAAATGCAGAAAATGTTAAAAAATTATTGATTGCGGCAATTCCTAAGATTAATTATGAGGAATGCCAGTGCAGGGAAGACATTAAGACTGCGGTAATTGGGGGAAATTAGTTTACTTATTTATCTCAACAATGACCTTTAATGATTCTTTTGCCTCTGCAACAAGGTTAAATCCTTTCTGAATTTCATCAAAACTCAGTTTGTGTGTAATCATATCTGCAAGGTTTATTTTTTTATTTTTAATAAGCTCGATTGATTCCATCAAATCATTAGGTGCAGCGCCGTAGCTTGTCATTATTTTTATTTCATTTCTCCAGAAATCATTGACGGGAATTTCGAGCCTTTCATCAGGCCTTGGGACAGCAAAAAACAGTATTGTGCCGCCTTTGTCAACGCAGTTTAAAGCTTGCTTTGCAGCAGGCAAAGCGCCTGTGCATACAATAACCAAGTCTGCCAGCCTGTTATCATTAAGTTCTTTTAGTTTTGATGCAACATCATCGTTTGCGTTAATAACAATATCTGCCCCAAATTTTTTTGCCGCATTCAAGCGGTATTCGTTTATGTCTACAGCAATAATTTTTTTGATATTCTTTGATTTTGCAAGGTTAATATGCATCAATCCTGAAATGCCGCTTCCTATAACCAATAAAGTTTGGTTTTCTTTCAAGTTTGCCAGCCTTTGAGCCCTTGCAACAGTTCCCAACGGCTCGATAAAAGTGCCTTCATCAAAAGAAACGTTTTCCGGCAGCTTAAATGTCCCAATCTCCACATTTATTTTTGGGATTCTTATATATTCTGAGAAGCCGCCCGGGTCGACATTGGTTTTGTGCAGGGTTTCGCATGCGGTATGGTGGTTGTTTAAGCAGTAATGGCACTTCATGCACGGAACATGGTGGGAGATCATGACTCTGTCGCCAATATTGAAATTCTTGACGTTTTTTCCGGCTTTTTCTACAATTCCTGAAAATTCATGGCCTAAAACCAATGGCGCTTTCTTTATCCTGTACCATTCCATGACATCAGTGCCGCAAATGCCGCTTGCAATTGTTTTTACCAAAATCTCATCGTCATTGATTTGGGGGATTGGACGTTCTTCTATTCTTACGTCTTTGTTGTTGTAATAGACTGCGACGCGCATAACAAAGAGGATTATATGAGTTTATAAAAAGGTTTTTGATTAGTTTATTCCACAACACTAGAAATAATTGTTTTTTCTTTTAATTCATTAAACAATTTAAAAGCTTCATCTGCATTATAATTCTCATGCACGACTGCCCTTATCGCCTGTATCATTGCAACCGGGCTTTCGCTTTGGAATATATTGCGCCCCATGTCAACTCCGGCAGCGCCTTTGCTTATTGCGTTGAAAGCCATCTGCAAGGCATCTTTTTCAGGAATTTTCTTGCCGCCTGCAATAACAATAGGAACCAGACAGCCTTCAACAACTTTTTCAAAGTCTTCTTCGCAATAATAAGTTTTTACCATGTGTGCTCCCATCTCAGCCGCAATTCTGGAAGCCAATCCAAGATATCTTGCATCGCGTGCCATCTCCTTGCCAACTGCCGTTATAGCAAGCACAGGCATGCCATATTCTTCTGCCTCATTGACAACCCTTCCAAGATTGGATATAGTCCTGTCCTCGTTTTTTTCTCCTACAAAAATTGAAAGGCCAACACCAACAGCATTCAGCCTTAATGCTTCCTTCATGGATGTTGTTATGTCTTCGTTTGACAATTCTCCGAGAACGCTTGGGCCTCCTGAAACTCTTAAGAAAATTGGAGTGTTTGTATTTGGGCTTATGCAGTTTCTTAAAATACCCCTTGTGACAAACAATGAATCGCAATATGGCAATAAAGGCATTATTGTTTCTCTGGGTTTTTTCAACCCGGTTGTAGGGCCCTGGAAATAGCCGTGGTCAACCGCAAGCATTACAGTTTTGCCGCTTTTAGGATTGAAAATCCTTGCCAGCCTGTTTTTCATTCCCCAGTCCATTTTATTGAAAATAATGATTTATGGTTTATAAAGCTTATTGAACTACCTGTTTTTTACAAATTTTTCAATCTCTTCTCTCATAGGATTTATGACTCCTTTCTCCGTTATAATTCCTGTTATGTATTTTGCCGGCGTTACATCAAAAGCAGGATTTTTTGCAGTGCTTTCCTGCGGAGCAATCCTTATTTTTTTTATTTTTTTGTCTTCGTCAATGCCATGAATGTACAAGAGTTCATCTTCACTTCTTTCTTCTATTGGTATTTCATCTCCGCTGCTGCATTTTATGTCGAAAGTCGACAAGGGCGCAGCAACATAAAATGGAATGTTGTTTTCCTTTGCCAAAACAGCTTTTTCATAGGTACCTATCTTGTTTGCAACATCTCCGTTCATTGCGATCCTGTCAGCTCCCACAATTGCAAAATCTATTTTTCCTTTTTTCATAAAATGGCCTGCTGCATTGTCTGCAATTATTGCATGGCTTATCTTTTCCTGCGCTAACTCCCAGGCTGTCAGTGAAGTTCCCTGGTTTCTTGGCCTTGTCTCATCGACATAGATAAAGATATTTTTTTTATTGTAATGCGCGATTCTTATCGGCGACAATGCAGTTCCAAAATCAACGCATGCAAGAGCTCCTGCATTGCAATGCGTCAAAATGTTTTGATTGTTTTTAATTAAGTTATTTCCATGCTCTCCAATCTGCCTGCATAACTCAGCGTTCCAGTCAGCGTATTCATTTGCATATTTTACAGCGTCTTTTTTTGCATCGTCCACATTGAAATTTTTTAATATTTTTTCCTTTACGAAATCAATTGCATAGAACAAATCGTTAGCTGTGGGCCTTGTTGATTTCAATATATTTGATGCGTTTTCGATATGATTTTTAAAATCTTCAGGATGGTTTCCTATAAATTCCAATGCAGCCTGCGCAATCCCAAAAGCTCCTGTTGCGCCAATTGCAGGCGCGCCCCTTACAATCATCGTCTTTATTGCATTTGCCGTGTCAAGGTAATTTTTAGAATGGTGGATTTCAAATTTGTGCGGCAGAAGCTGCTGGTTTATTAAATATACAAAGTCATCCTGCATCCATACAGTCCTGTAGTTTTGGCTGTTGACGAGCATAACCAACAGTAATGCTATTTTGTTTAAAAAGATTGTCTATATAAAAATTTATAAATACATCAAAATTCTTAAAAGTCGTGGACCTCAAAGCAACCATAAGGACAATTCCGCACTGGCCGAAGCATGGCGTGATGTTTCGGGATATTACAACTTTATTGAAAGATGCGCATGCTTTCAACTATGTTGTTGACACGTTCTATGAAAGATACAAAAATATGCCAATTGATTTGGTTGCCGGAATTGAAAGCAGGGGTTTTATAATTGGGGGAGCTATTGCATCAAAGCTTAACAAAGGCTTTATTCCAATAAGAAAAGAGGGAAAACTACCCCATAAGACAGAAAAGGAAAGCTACGATTTAGAATATGGAAGGGCAACTGTTGAAATTCATGTTGATGCAATACCTAAAGGTGCAAAAGTTCTGCTTGTTGATGACTTGATTGCGACAGCGGGCACCTTGGTTGCTGCCATTAACCTAATAGAAAAGCTTGGTGGAGAAGTAGTAGAATGTGCTGTTATTATTGAGTTGCCTGATTTGCATGGGAGGGAAAAAGTAGAAGCAAAAGGGCATAAATTATTCTCTTTGGTGGATTTTGAAGGGGAATAATCAAATCCTCGGATCTTTCCAGTCCTTTCCAAAGGTTGCAAACCCAAGCGCTTTCGGCACGTCAACTCTCATGCCATTGCACTCCGCAACATCAACAGCTTTTGTTATTTTTCCGTTGCAGTTGACAAAAAACTCGTCTTTGCATCTTACAACATCCTTGCCCCTTTCGCAGACTGCTAATGTGAAAGTGCTGAATTCAATAACTTTAAGTTGCTCTTTGGGTGCAATTTTATCATTGCTTATGTTGGCAGCTACAAAACTAACAGAAACTACCACTATAAGTACTGTTAAAAATATAACCAGCCCCCTCATATAATAACTGGAAAATCACCGGTATTTAAAGCTTTCGGTTTTATACTACTCTATAGTGGTTACTTCTCCGCCAATTCACCATAACCAATCAGCCTGAACCTGTTTCCTATCCTTCTGGAAATCGTAACCCTTGAATTGGTATCTGCGCAGACAGGCAGCTTTAATTTGCATTTTATCTTGTTTTTTCTTAGCTCAATGACAACCCCAACAGTTGCTGCGGAATTCACATTAAGCATCAGGGGTTCGCTCATCTTGATTGGCTCGACATTAAGCTCTTCTTTTGTCCCTACAGCGCGCTGCAGCAAATGAACATCAAGGAGCAATTCATTCCAAACCTTTGGCAGTTTTCCAGGCAACCCAACCAATGAGCCAGTGAGCTGGTCAGATTTGACAATTGAAGGGTCCAATGATGTTAAAATGCCGATTGAGCCGCCAGGCCCAACAGATTCAAGATTTAAACTGCCGGAATTCAGGTTTATTACTTTTGTTGTTATTGGCTTCCAAACCTGTTGATTCTTTTCAATTATGCTTCTTCCGGGCTTAATTTCAATTATATCGGCAGCTTTCAGCATGCCCTGCTTTAAGCTTCCTCCCAGAACTCCCCCCACCAATTTGCCATATGTAATGCCAGGCTTGTTTATGTCAAAGCTTCTTGCAACAAGCATTATTGGCTCTTTAGTTGAATCCCTGGCAGGTGTTGGGATATGCTCGTCAATTGCCTGCATAAGAAAATTTAATCCAACGCGATGCTGGGCAGAGATTGGGATTATGGGCGCATTTTCAAAGGCACTTCCTTTAAGGAATCCCTTTATCTGCTCATAGTTTTTACTTGCCTGCTCCTCGCTTGCAAGATCTATTTTATTCTGCACGACAATAATATGCTTTATGCCTATAATTTGCAAAGCCATTAAATGCTCTCTTGTCTGGGGCTGCGGGCATTCCTCATTGGCTGCAACAAGCAATAAAGCGCCGTCCATTATTGTTGCGCCTGCAAGCATTGTAGCCATTAATGATTCGTGGCCCGGAGCGTCAACAAAGCTTGCTTTTCTCAATGGTTTTGTTTTGGACTTGCATACAGGACACTCTTCCTTTGTTGTGTATGCATCTGCGCTCTTGCATTTCCCGCATTTTCTAAAAGTGACATCTGCGTATCCAAGCCTTATCGTAATTCCCCTCTTTAATTCTTCAGAATGGGTGTCTGTCCATTTGCCGCTCAGCCTTTCAAGCAAAGTGGTTTTTCCATGATCAACGTGGCCAACCATGCCGATGTTAAGCACAGGCTGTTCCGGCAGTTGTGAGCTTTGAGTTGAACGCGAGCTTGCTTGTGTTCTCGCAAGCAACTCACTCGCTTTCGGGGGTTCTTGCTGCTGCTCATCTTTCTTCTTTCTAGCCATGTTTTAATTGAAATTTTTATTTTTATATAAATTTTATTTTCAATCCGTCGGTAAATCGAAGATTTCAGATCGTGATCGAAAATTCCCTTGAATTTATCGACACGTCGCTTCGCGACAAAAGTTACACTCGGCAAAAATTGTCTGCCAGTGACATGCGAGTGAGCTGGGAGATGAGCGAGCGAGAGGCGAGCTCTCGCAACTCACTGCGAACTCGCTCACAACTCACTTTTTTGCCTCGAATTTATTCAATGAATAAATAGGCGAGGCTTGAGCGCAATGGCAACAAGCGAAAGCCGAGCACAAGAATTTGCCGAAGGCGGATTGAATTTTGATTTGTATATGTTATTTTTTAATTTTACTCCTTTTTATCTTCTTTGTGTTCTTTTGCATCTACTTTTTTCTCTTCGGCTTTATGCTCTTTAGTTTCTTTGTGTTCCTTCGCATCTTTTTTCTCTTCAACTTTGTGCTCTTTTGCTTCTGCCTTTTCCTGCTTTTTTGCCTCTGCTTTCCCTTCCTTTTTTTCTTCAGGAACGCCAAAGATTTCAGCAAGCTTTTTAGTTCCCTGTTTTGTGACTTTTAAATTAATCTGCGATATTTTTTCATGTATCTTGTGCCCGCAGACTGTTTTCCTTCTTTTGATGCCTTTTGCATCCCCCCTGAATCCAACTCCGCCGTAGATTGCTATCTTTTTCCTCAAGCCAAGAATCCCTTTTCTCATTGGAAACCCGCAATAGTCAGAGCCTCCTGTTATCTGGAACTCATAGCCGCTTATTTCGATGCTGTCTCCTTTTACAGTTTCCCCTATATTCAGGCCTATGAAAGGTCTTGCAAGATTGTCCTTGACTTCCCTTTGGAATGTTTTTCCAGATGGGTCCGAAATGCACAGCTTAAAGCTAACCATAGTAAACCTCCTCTGCCTTAATCAGAATTAAAAGCGAGAAACAAGGTTTATTTAAATAGTTTATGCCAGCTAAAACTTAGCAGCAGCGACGCTTGTGCTGTAGCTTAAGCCGCTGTGATGGCTTCCGTCTATTAAAATCACCAGGTTTTTCAGGTAGTAGAATGATATTATTATGAATATAAAAGGCAGCGTATTTGCCCACGGGCTTAAGTTAAATGCAAACATTGCAAACGGAAACAGCATGGCTGAAAAAAACAGTAGCAGCGCAATCAATAAGCTGTTCAATATCCTCGTGCATTTTTTCAGGTTTTTCGAGCTGTCAACATTGGTTAAGATGACAGACAATGTGTGATGAAGCGCCTTGAGCTTCTTGTACACCAAATTCAGCAAATAAATCATTACTGCCGCGCTTGCTGCATAAAATGCGTACAAAACAAGGGCATTGTATTTATGCCCGATCATTAATGACACTCTTCTTAAAATAAAAAAAGTGAAGAGTGCCACTACCATAAGCATTAAAGTGTACTTTGAATCTGAGCGAAGCTTTTTTGTGGAGAAGCTTTCTATTTCAAGCTGGTCAAAAAATTTTCTCATATAGCTGGAGATCCTATCGAGCTTCAGCTTTGTTTTGATCGGAACTCTTGAGTTAAGCGCATTGTGAAGATTTTCACTGTAGCTTATGCCAATTGACATCAGTATTGCGCTGATGAATATTATTGCAGCGGTTATTGTTACAAGATCTATGCCTACCCCAAATTTCTCGCTCTCCTTTGCAACAAGCAATGAAAACTCCCCAACAGATATCATTGCAATGCTTGAAAAGAACGGCTGCTCGTTCTTGAAATTAGCCAGCAAAAATGTCAAAAAGCCTATTGCGATGAACCTTGAAATGAATATTGTGAATATCAAGGCGCCAATTAACGCAAGATTCGACTCAACAGACCTAAAATTAACCAAAGTTCCCATTGATATGAAAAATATAGACGTGAAAATCATTGCGTACGGGTGTATTGCTTTTCCGTATTCTTTTGCGTTTGGCAGTGATGCAATAAGGCTTCCGGCCAAAAACGCGCCTGCGCTTGGCGTCAGCCCAAGGTAAAATGCAAAGTAGCTGAATAAAGCTCCTATGCCCAATGAAAGAAAAGTCAATACAGACTCATCGCTGCTGTTCTTCAATATTATGTTCACGCCATACTTTAAAATTTTCATCATTATCAAGTATGCGGCCACCAGTATTGCAATTGAAAAAATGATATGCTCGAATGTTGAGATAAATCCGACTCTTGAATCCTTTATGCCTGAAAAAAAAGTAAGCGCCAAAACAGCTATAACATCCTCTATTATCAGCACTGCAACAAGCAAAGGCACTTCCCTTCTGCTGAACATGTCTTTTTGCTCAAGAACCTTGATGATGACGACAGTGCTGCTAAATGATAGTATTACTCCGACAAATAATGCAATTTTTGAGTTGAGTCCCAAAAGCAAAGTTGTTTCGTAGCCGAAAAAAAGCACAATTGCGAATTTTAGAAGCCCTATTAAAATTGATCTTGCACCCAGTTTCATGAGTTTTGAAACATCAAACTCTAGCCCTATTATGAAAAGGATAAGGATTGCGCCGAACTCTGCCATCATCCTTATCATGCTTCCGTCCTGAACAATATTTAATGCACTTGGGCCTATGACAGCGCCTACAAGCAGCAATCCAAAAACAGCCGGCTGCTTGAACCTTGAGGCTATTATGCCGCCTATTATTGCGCACAAGAAAAGTATACCTAAGCTGATAAGTTCTGTTGCCATTTGATGTTTGGTGGGTTAGATAAATATGCCTATGTCCCAACGCTTTATACGTTTTAATCTATATTGGTATACAAAAATGTATATTAATAGCTAAAAGATTGAAACAACTTGTATATAAAGCTTTTGGTTTGATATAGGTAAAATAAAGAAGAGTAAAATTATTTGCTATATGGAAAAAATATATCTTGAACTTTGAATTTTCCCAAAAACTATTTAATATACCATGGATATTAGTTCATTGTGCCAGAGCAAAAATCATTTTGGAAAAAATATGAATGGCTTATCATTGCAACAGTCACTTTGTTATTGATATATGCCATTGTTGTATCTAACCAGAAAATAAATTTCTTTTTGGGAAATGAGCTTATTGTTTACCTGGCACCAAATCAGCAGTCATTCAGCACGCATTACAACGAATTGAGCAAAGCACAATTTGACGTGTCAATAGACAATGCTGCATACTGCAAGGCAGCCTGCTCTTATTCTTTCAATGACAAGAGCACGAACAATTTGGTTGACAAAGGCGATTTTGAAATCCAGAAAGGGCAGCATTTTACAAAAGAATATGGCTTAAGCGTCAAAAGGCTTGGCAGCGGGCAGGACATCTACAGCTTTGAGGTCAGGTGCCGCAGCATGCGCTCTTTCTTCTGCCTCACAAAAGGAATTGAAAAGCCAAGATCCTCATTTATAACTGTGAACTATGACCTAACAGAAACCGAAAAGGAGCTGAAAAAGATATTGAAGCAGAATTTCACAATGCTTCTGGAATTGCTGAGCGATGCTGATGTGCTGCACCAGCAGCTAAACCAGAAATATTTTGAGCTGAGTTTCAAGGTTAACCTTAACAACCTGACAAAAGACAAGATAAGCATAGACGACCAATACGACAAAACGAGAATTTCAATAGAAAACCTTAGAAGCTTGTGGGCAGTTGAAAACTACATTGAATTAAACCAGATGTTTAATTCGGGCTTTTTTGAAGCCCTTGGAAAAATCAAAGCGTCAATTGAGGATGTGGATAAAAAGATTGACGGTGCAGTTAAACTGCATAATGGGCTGTTGTCTGAGCTAAGAATCCTGAATAACAATCTAAATGAATTAAGTGGGTTTGTGGTCATGCTTGACGATATTAAAATATCAAATGATTTTGCAGTCAATATAAAGAAATTTAACGATGCGGCGTCTTCAATAACAAACAACACATTTGCCAGCTATGGCAACGTTATAAGGGAGATTGGTGATATCACAAAAGGGCAAGAATCCATAATTGAGGAGTCAAAGAATGCATCGGCAGCATTATTTTTTAATTTTGAGTACTTAATTGGCATGGAAGAGGATTTGCTGTGCAGCCTGAAGCAGGATTGCAGTAAAAATATTTCAATAGCGGATGCTATTAAAAACACTGAAGTATTTGCTGAAAAATACCCGAATGCTGCGCTTTTGGGGCAAAGCTGCAATTCATTGGAGGAGCTGGAGCAGAGGCATTCAATGATAATCAATGAAACATTAAGCTTTATTTCAAACAACAGCATAGTTTTTCCTTCAGGCAGTGAATTTTTGGAAGTAGCAAACAACTTTAAAGCCAACATAATAAGGAAAATCAACAACTCTTACCTTGACTCTTTTGAAAAAATAAATGCAGAAAACAAAACAAGCCAGCTTGTCATTGAAGCTGCTGATGCAATCCTTCCAAAAAACAAAACTGAAATTTCTCCTTTGGATTACAATGAATCAATAAACCTGTCGCTGCACCTACTGTCAAAAACAAGGCTTTCGGATGATTCGTCAAGGCTGCTAAGCAAATGCCAAAATTTAAAGCAAATTGAAATTGCAGATTTTGATTTTAAGCCGATAAATGCAAGCATAACATACAAGGTTATTTCAAAAATAGACACCAAGCTTTCAGACAATCCGCCTGTATGCTGCGTCTTCAACAGCTGCAAGCCATGCTGCAATGATGATTCGTGCAGAAACGATCCAAAAACGTTTCCTATATTGTTCATCCATGGGCATTCATTTGCAAAGGGCAACTCCCCTGAATTTTCTCTTGATGCTTTCAACAAGATTCAGTCAAGGCTGCAGGACGATGGCTACCTTGACGCAGGAATAATCTCATTGTACTCGAAAAACGAGCCCCTGCAAAAAGGAACATGGGGCCTGTCAGGCAAGCCTGTGACAGTAAAAGCAAGCTATTATTATGACGCTTTCAGGAAAGAAGACAAGTACATTGTTGTTCCAACCAAGAGCGAGAACATAGACACTTATGCCTTGAGGCTAAGGGATTTGATTGCTATTGTAAAAGAGAGGACAAACAAGCCAAAAGTCAACATAATAGCTCATTCAATGGGTGGGTTAGTTGTAAGAAGGTACATCCAGATTTTTGGCAAAGATGACATTGAAAAATTTATAATGATTGCTGTTCCAAACAATGGAATTTCCGGCGCAGCAAGCGACTACTGCGGCATTATAGGGGAAAACAGGGAATGCCAGGACATGCAGGAAAACAGCCTGTTTATCAATAAGCTTAATGACCCTTTAAAACAGCCTGCTAATTCCAAGCTTTATTCAATAATCGGGCAGGGCTGCCAAATGAGCCAAGACAACGGAGACGGAGTTGTTCTTGCGGAAAGCGCAAAGCTGAAGGATGCAAAAGTATTCTACGTGAACGGCACCTGCGGCGGATTGTTTGGAGAGAATTTGCACACGGAAATTCTTAATATTGAGAAATACCCGGAAGCTTATGGAATAATAAAAGGCATATTAAAGGAATGATCAGATTAATAGTTGAGTTTAATAGTTGTTTCTCAAAATTTTTTTCTTTTGTTGTGATTGTAAATATTTCATAATTCGAAAATAAAAATAATAATGGCGGATGTCGTCGCAGTGAGATGCGAGAGTTTGACTTGTCCGCGAGCTTGCGAGTGAGCTAAGCGAGCGAAAGCAAGCTTTCGCATTCCACTCTCGCAAGCAGGTCTCTCGCTCGCTCAACTCACTGCTCCTCGCTTGACACCCCGCAGGGGGCAACCCCCGCCAAGCCATCGCCATTATTTTTATTTTCTCATACTCAGATTGCACTTCGTGCTGAATGTTTTAATTGATTAACAAAAGAAAAAAATTTCTCCCTCGCTAGGCTAGGTCGACTCCGTTGCACTCTCGCTTCGCTCGATTGATAAAGTGAAAGTTCGACTTTTCGGACGAAATTTGCCAGAACTTTATAATTGGAAAACACATAACAAGTGATTGAATTCAATTTAAAATTAATTTTTACTTATCGTTCTTCAAATAAATTGTCCTTGTAGGGAACGGAATGCCTATCTTGTTTTTGTCAAGCGCATTGTATATTGCTGTCAAGGCAGTTTCCTTTGCCCCTACTTTTTTCTCTATCGAACTGACCCAGAAAAATATCTTGAATCTAAGCGCAAAATCGCCAAGCTCGTCAAGAATTGCCTGCGGTTCAGGAGCTTTTAAAGCGAGATTTAACGCTTTGATTTCATTCAGGGCAATTTTTTTGACTTTTTCAACATCCGATCCGTACTTTACCCCAAACTCAACTGTCACCCTTGTAATGGGCAATGGCTTGTGATAGTTATATATTTTTGAGTCTGCAAGCTTGCCGTTTGGCAATATTATCAAATCACCATCAGGGCTTTTTACCTTGGTGCTTCTTAATCCTATGTCTGTTACAAAGCCTTGCGTGCCGTCATCAAGCTTTATGAAATCGTCAACTGTTATGCTTTTGTCAATAATCAAGGAAATTCCTCCAAAAATATTGCCAAGCGTGCTCTGCAATGCGAATGCAACTGCAAGCCCTGCAATTCCAAGGCTGGCAAGCAAAGGTCCAACTTTCACTCCCCATATATCAAGAATAAAAATCAAGCCGATAAAGCTGAGTATTATTCTGGCAAATTTCTGGAAAAGATTGACAACCTCGTCGTCAATTTTTGACTCTGTTTTGGAGGCAAATTTCCTGCCCCAGCTGCTTATTATAATGTTAAAGACAACAATTGCTATGTACGTCACTATGACCATGATCAAGGATACGATTACATGCTCTACTATGTCAAGAATATCAGCCCTTATTTTATGCGGGATAATTGCAAGCCTTACCCCAACAAGGAGGAGTATAAGCGAGATGGGCTTGCTTGTTTTGGCCACAATCAGGTCATCAATGTCTGTTTTTGTTTTTTTTGTCAGCCTCAAAATTATTTTTTGGGATATAAAAACAAAAAGCTGGGAGACTGCGAAGAATATTGCCAGTATTATAAGCGAATGAATGTAATTATTGGCTGTGATTTTGTTGAGCAGTTCAAGAACCATGAAAATGCGGATGGAAAAGAACTATATATAGTTTTGTATTATAGTGCTGTGTTTCATAATTAGCCCAACAAACAATATTTACCTTTGTATCATTAACAAATCTCATTAACTTAGCTGAACCAACAAGTTGTACACCCATAAC
>JAGVXT010000002.1 GCA_018303655.1 Candidatus Woesearchaeota archaeon | reverse complement strand
AAATTCTGTTAAGGCTTGTATGATATAGTGTTTTCCGCAAGGCAAATAATACTTACAAAGTATTTATTTTTACTTGTATAATATAGAACTATTTGAATAATTATTTGAATATTCATTTGAATGGATGTTAAAACATAGGTATAATCTTGTTCATTGGCGAAAAGCGCGAATATAGGTTAGTGGCTGAGGAAGTGTAGAGTACTAAATAATATATGCCGTTGCTGTTTGCACATTCATAAACAGCAATAACATTCTTGAGCCACGATAACAAGCATGAAATAGTGATAAGTCCGATAAGTAATATATTTTGGTGCTTCTACCTGATTTTCGGGCTATTCGGAAACAGACAGTTGTGAGCGAGTTTGCAGTGAGTTGCGAGAGCTCGCCTCTCGCTCGCTCATTTCCCAGCTCACTCGCATCTCACAGTTTCCGAAAGCTTTAAATACTGGTTACTTACAAGATATATCTTAATGACACGCAATAGAATTATTTCCAGATATACATACTTACATGATATTGATATTTTTGCGCTAAATTGGGATTTGCAGTTGTTATTGTAGCTAGTTCTTAGCTGTGAATCCGGGGAATTTAGTGCAGGAATTTGGTGTAGAACAAAGAGCCATTGAAAGTTTTAACAGGTTGGAAAGATGAAAGTTTGTTTTAAATACTTACATAATTTCTATTTAAACTTATATAATATTTATTATACTTTAATAATATTTAATAAAACTTACATAATATAAAGATGCCTGAAAAAGAGCGTGAGATAGAAAAGAAGCTTTTAGATATGTTGAGCTCTCTAAAAGAGCAGGGAATCAGCCCTGAACAGATTCTTGGCATAGTAACCAAGGCATTGAAGGTTGATGCCAAAGAAGAAACCAAGGTTCCTATTTCTGTTTTTAATAACGAATTCTTAGGCTCTTTGGAAAATATTGTAAAATACCTAAGAGAGAACCTTCTTCTCAGCTTCAAGCAGATTGGCGCTTTAACAAACAGGAACGAAATTGCCCTTGCAGTCACTTACAGGAATGCGAAGAAAAAGATGCCAGCAAAGTTTGTTGTTTCTGAAATCTCGCCATATTCCATTCCTGTTTCAGTATTGAAGGACAGAAAGCTGAGCGTTCTGGAAAATATTGCTGCATATTTGAAAGACACTTTCAACCTTACTTACCACAGCATAGCTGTGCTGCTGAACAGGGATGACAGGACAATCTGGACTGTTTACCAAAGGGCAAAGAAAAAGAGAAAATGATTGATTGAAAATGGGCAATAAAAAAAATAAAAAAATTATTGATTTATGGAATACTAATAAATATCAGAATAGTTTTTTTGTTTTCAATAATTCAACCAATTCCTTTGTTGTAAATACTTGTACTTTTGATTGCTCCTTAAAATGCGGATCATTTGACCATATTGGGCATTTATCTAAAGCCAAAGACAACGCTAGATACTCTGTGTCATCGGGGTCTGAAATCAGCTTATTGGCTTCATTCAGGAATTTTTCATATTTAGGTAATGGAAACGGCTTGATTGTATTTTTTAATTTGATTAATAGCTCCTCTAATTCAGCTGAAGAAAGCCCTGAAAGAATTTTAATTCTTGATTTATGCTCCTCAACTTCGTTGAATAAGGATTCAGGGCAATGTAGTTTGACTGATTTCAAAAAAATTATTTCTTTTGTGACTCCCGTGCCGATTATGCCTGTAAACACTACAGTAGCATCAACCACCAACTCCATTTATCTCAACTCGGGATGTAATTTCTTAAGCTTCCTGTACATTCCTGCATTGACTTCTTTAGCCAGCCGCATAGCATCTTCCTCCGTCAATTTAGATTTAGAAACAATCCTATTAAATTCCTCAAAGTCTTCATTTAATTTCTCTCGTTCAATAGCTTCCTCTCTAGAAACCTCAGACCAGTTTATCCAGGGGAATTTTTCCATTTTTGCCTTTAATTCTTCTGGCACAGTTAATGATACATTTGCCATTTATAATTCACCTCTTTGTTTCATGAATTTTTCAAACTCTTCTAAGTACTTAACCTTCTTTTCAAATGCTCTTCTAAATATCTCAGACCAATTTACATCCTTGCGTTTGTCTAATCTTTCCTTAAGCTCTTTTGGCAATGATATAGTTATTGTTGGCATTTTTGATGACCTCCTTGTGTTAATATGTCGGAAATCGCAATTACACACACTTTGTGGCTTCAGCACAGAGGAAAATCAGCGATTTCCGAGCACACTCGAAAATCTCGGATTTTCGATGAATTCACGTGATTATGTGAGAATATTAGAAAACGTGCAAATATATAAACCTTTCGATTCAGTAAAAAATGGATTATAAACTAAAAATCAAGGAATCTGGACTGATTTACTTAATTTCAATAATTGCACTGCTTATCATAGCCACATCATGCAGCTTAAATAATGCGATAACCGGGTTTGCAGTTTTGGATGAAAATGCAACAAATGAAACATCGAATGAAAGCTCGACAACAACTGAAAATGCAACTACTGATGCAACAACAGAAACAGCTATAGCAGACGATACCAAAGAGAAGAAAGAAAAAGAAGAGAAAGAAGCAAAACAAGAAAAAGGTCCAAATATAGGGCCTGTGTGGAACTCCAATTTAAATGAGTTTACCGTAATTGGAACAACAGCAATAGACTTAAGTAATTATTTCTTTGATGAAGATAATGACACGCTTGTTTATACCTCAACAGTGCCTGAAAAAATATCTGTAACAATTGAAAACGGCATAGCCACATTAGTTCCTGACGGAACCAGCTTCTCAGCAGCAATAGAGTTCACAGCATCAGACGGCAAAAAATCAGCAAGCAAGGAAGTTTCATTAATCGTGCCTGACAGGTCGATAGCAATCAGCCTTGAGCATAAGCAGGGGACTGCTTATGATATAAATGACGACGGGTACGAGGCAACAACAGGAGTTATAGACCTAACAGTTGAAAATTCACAATTCAGCTGGGATGTAAATAAATCAAACCTATGCGCAAGATGGGAGGTGTATTCTGTTGAGAGCGAGGAAACCACAACTGTATGCTACGGAAGCGAGAAATGCTGCGCATTTGTCGGATTAGGACCTACTAAAGACAGCTGGGATGAGCCGCTTTACCTGACATACGGCCAATATGACTCAACTCTAAACAATGTTGTAAGTTCCCAGGTTATTTATGTCGACTATGGCAAGAGGGACGACAAGCCATATGTTGATATTTATTATTCGCCTTGGAAGAATTTAAGCGCAAATTACTTTTTTGCTTCAATAGACTTTGAAAATGTCTGTGTGGATACGTGCATACTGGAAGGCTTTAGTGAAACAGGCTACAAGCTTATATTTGAAATTGACAACGCAATTCTAAATCTTGACGTGCTCACCTATTCAATTGTTGAGGAAATAAGCAATGTAATGGTTGAGCTGTCTGTCGAGGACAGCACCGGGTTGAGTTCCGGCACGTACCAGCTTTATAAAAACAATGAGCCTGTAACAATTGTAGAGGGGTTCGTAGCTCCTGATTATTATGACATTGAGGTAAATCCTGCAGACAATGTGGTTGACAGCCTGTTAATAGAAAATGCTGACATAACAAAATCAGTGGCTGCAGGCATAGGCATCGACAATGTAAGCAGGGAAATCCTGCTGGAGAGTGTGGATGTCAAAAAGAGGTATGCTGTTGACATCAGCGGTTTGGAGTTTGGCAATGCGAAATTGACTGCGACTGCAGCTGCAAATTCGCTGTTTAAATGCAAACTGTGGGATTATGACAGCGAGGTCTGCTTCGGCGCATGGGAGAAAATAAAAGACTTGGTTGCAGGTGAGAAATATGAATTAACATTGACAGCAAATGATCCTGGATTTATTGAAGGTAATTCAAACATAACGATAACGCCGGCAAATATAACTAATGTAACAGAGCTGGCATTGATTAAGGATATTCTAAATATAACAATTGTAACCAATAAAAATGCAACTATAATTTTAAATGAATATTTCTCAAGTATTGATGAAAGCACAGTTTTCACTTATTTTGAGCAGGACAACATCAGCATTGTTTTCGAGAATGGCGTAGCCACTATTGTTCCGCCTGCAGATTTCATTGGCACTTCATACACATACATAACCGCAACTAAAGGAACTGATTTTGTTGTTTCAAATGTATTTTCAATTAATGTGGTAAATGCCACAGAAATAACAAACATAACAGCCAACATAACCGCAAACATTACTCCTAATTTAATTTTCAAGAAAAGGGATTTCAAGCTCGATGAAGACATTGATGTGGACTTTGAGTATTTGACAAAACAGGGATTGATTAATGAGAACAAATGGAAAGAAGAGTATGAAGTTTATGAGGAAGAAACAGAAAAAACAAAGCAGGAATTAGAATTACTAAAACAAAAAGTAATCAAAAAGGAAAAACAATTCAAAAAATGGCAAACAGTTAATGAAAGTATTGAGGTAATTGTGATTGATTCTGGAGGCACATTAAAAGATATTAATGTCGAGATAGGGGAATTAAGGGAAGGCAAATTCGGCATTAAGATTCCAAAGCAAAGGGCATTCAAAGCTGGAAAATACACATTAAAAATAGACTTGACAAGAGATGGTGTTGCTTATTCCCAGGAGCAGGATTTCACCTGGGGCGTTCTCGCAATTAATGTCAACAAGTCAATCTATTTGCCAAAAGAGGATTCATTTATTGGAATCGGGGTTTTGGATGACCAAGGCAGGATAGTTTGCAATGCAGATGTTACACTGGAAATTACAAATCCATTAAATCAAAAAACGGCATTGACAACTGCAAATGGCGATATAAAAATAAGCCCGGAATGCCAAGTTTTAGGCGTTACAGAGCTGCCTGATTACTACACAGCTTATTCTGTTGATGGCATTGGAACTTATTTGATGAATTTGACAGCTGTGACTGCAAATGGCGAAAGAAGCATATTGGATAATTTCACTGTGCAAAGCTCTGTTGCATTTGATGTTGCTAGGAAATCAGCAACAAGAGTTTATCCAAAAGCTGTTTATGCAATGAAAATACCAATAATCGCAAATCAAAATTATAATGGAATTATTAATGAATATGTGCCTGCTGGATTTGAGATTAGTGAAGTTGAGTTTATTGAAGTTAAAGAGCAGAGTAAATCCTCTGAAATAACATTGTCAGCAGTTGAGGATATAAAAATAGATAAAAATTTAATAGAAAAAATAGAAACAAAAGAAAATAAAAACGGGTCCCACAGCCTGGCTATAGCACCCAGACAAACTCTACTTTCTACCAGAACTAATAGCATAAAACAAAATCTATTTAAATATCTTTCGGTTAATGAAAGCGTTTTGACAGAGCTGGGGTCGCATAGCCTGGCCATTGCGGCAGATTCAGGCTCTGCTGTTCTACCAGAACACGCGGGTTCAAATTTCTTCCCAAAAGGAATGAAATTCCCGCCCCCAGCGTCAAATAAAGTTAATGCATTAAATGAAAAACTCGGTCAAATGCGAGTGAGCGGTGGAATGCGAAAGCTCGCTTTCGCTCGCTTAGCTACCCGAACTCGCTCACAACTCACGGAAAAATCCAATCAAAATATAATCAATAATATAGCCGATTTCTTCACCTTGCTCCCATCAGCAATTGCACAATCCAGCCCAACAACAATAAGCACTGTTGGAGACACAAAAATAATAAGCATAAATTCAAATTTGAAAAAAGGCAGCAAGTATGTTCTTTCCTACAAGTTTGACGCTCCTGACACCTCTCCAGAATTCTATTTGCTAGGCCCATTGCAGATTGGCAGCTTTAAAGAAGCAAGACAATGGCAGATTGCGAATGATGCTGATACTCCATATAAAATATTTTCTGAAGGGTTTGAGAGCGGATTGGAAGTGGTTACAGCCCAGACTTGTGACGGCACTCCAGACTGCGCTCAAATTGGGAGTTTTAATAATTGTAATAGCGGTACAAGCAGTGATTATATATTCTGCTCCTCAAGCGATACAAGCCCTGATATGAGTGTTACAGGAAGCAGAGGCTTTATAGCAGAAGATTGGGATGGCGGCTCAGTAACAGCAACAAATGGGATTTGGTATAATTTTAACCCTTCAATAGCGTGTGGGGGCAGCCAGTGCGATTATATAACAGTTAGCGGTTTTTTCTGGGATGGGGGGCTTGATTCAGGTGAAAATTGCTGGATAACAGAGCAAATCGGGGCGGGAACTCCTGCAGCAATAATTACTGTAAGCCTAAATTACCCAGCCAGCTATGTTTTAAACGCTTCCAATCTAACTGATACTGCATCGACAAACTCAAGTGTCAGAATAATGTGCAAGATGAATGCCGCAACTGACGATGTTTATATTGATGATATAAATATAACGGGCTACAAGCTGCCAGCAGACAACACAAAGCCAAGGATAAATGCCTCTTTGGATGATAGTAGGCCTGTCAGAGGGCAGATTGTGAATATGACGGCAAATGTTTCAGACAACCAGCTTTTGAGCACCTGCAACTTCTTCATGAATGGGACTGCTGACGGCAGCTTTATAATTTTGAATAAGACAGTTACTGGAACGGATGACCAATGCTCTCAAAACTTCACTATTGACTTGCCAAGAAACAGCATAATAAACTTTACAGTCAGGGTTAATGACGCGCAAGCAAACTTTAACATAAGCGTAAACAGCAGCACAGGCGCTTATGTAATCGGCCAGATAGTAAGGGTAAGGCAGAAAGCAGATGTTTCCGGAGGCTCCTGGAATAATTTAACAGCGCAGGCTTGCAATCAGGAAAATGACCAAGCTGTTAAAGGCACTTTTGATCTTGCATGCGATACAACTTATCCAGGCACCTGTGCTAGTGGGATAAATGGAGTAAGCTGCAATGACGGCACAGAACTTGAAACATTCCAATCAAGCTCTACTGGCAGTGACTGGGGCGGCATTAATATTTCTGCTTACAATGACTTAATTACTAATTGCGAGGATATTGCTATTGTCAATTTATGTTATGAATGGTGGTCGCCTAGCGGCAGCGTACAAAGCTGCGACATTAGCATAGATGCGGATGGCGGAGCTTCTTATACTGCTGTAACATCAACTTGCCCAGGAACAACAGCAGACCCGGGAGTTACTTGCACAGACATCACATCTTTAGAGGCATGGACATGCGGGAATTTCCTTGGCGAAACAGGAACAAGGGCAATGGCTAAGGCAAATGGGCAAAAATCAGGCGGCGGAGGCGCAAAAACATTAACAGTGGATGCTTTATGGTTTAATGTTACTTACAGGTCAACTGCGCTTCCGCCGGACACTACACCTCCAGTAATCAACGGTACTTTAAACAACACTGCTCCGCAGCAAGGATTTGTAGTAAATGCAACATATAATGCAACTGATGTAGGCGGCGGCTTGGATACTTGTATATTTTTAATGAATGGAACTGCTGATGGGAGATTTATTGTTTTGAATTATACTTTCCCTACAAAGGTTGCAAAAAACAAGTGCTCGCAAAACTGGACTATTGATTTAGCAGCGGGAAGTGTAATCAATTTTACTGCCATAGTAAATGACACATCAACTGAGACTGCAGGCGGCAATAAAAAACAGAATGAAACAATAATAACAGTTGCTGCAACTCCGGACACAACAGCCCCGGTTGCTAACGCATCTTTAAACAAATCCTTAACAGCCATAAGAATAAATGATGTTATAAACATAACAGCAAACGCAACTGATGTTGGCGGCGGCTTGGATACCTGCCAATTCTTCTATAACGGAACTTCTGGCGGGAGCAAGATAATTTTGAATAAAACTCTTGGAGGCGCAACAACTGGGCAATGCTCTCAGAACTGGACTGTTAGCTTAGGAAGAGGTAACGTAATTAACTTTAGTGTTGTTGTTAATGACACTTCAACAGCTACTGCAGGAGGAAATGTGAAATTAAATGATAAAATAATTACTGTTGCTAATACACCGCCTCCTGCTCCAAGCTCAATAGCTTATACAGCGCCAGCAACTGCTTATACTGGCAGCGTATTAACATGCTCTGCAACTGGAGGAAGTGATGATGATGGGGATTCATTGACTGCTTATTACACATTTAAAGATTCTGATGACTCAACTGTTTTGCAGGCAGAAAGCACTACTGCAACATTTGACTGCGCTACAGCAGGCTGCAATAGAGACGACACCATATACTGCCATGCAAGATACAATGATGGAACTGATTATGGAAATGAGGGAGCATCAGCCACAAAATCAATAAGTGATACAATAGCCTCTGTCAGTATTGGGATTAACAATACTGCTCCAAAAATAAATCAAGTAGTTAACGTCAGCTCTAACGCAACAGATGCTGATGCTCTTGACTGGTGCCTGATAAAAACCAACCAGACTGGAGCTTTTGTAAATAATACATTTGATTTAAGCGGAACTACAGGATTCTGCTCTGATCCTATAACAATAACTGTCAGCGCCAATTTACCAGAATTCAACTAAAGTAACTGTTGCAAATTCACCACCATCATTTACATTAACATCAATAACACCAGACCCTGCGAGGACTGACCAGGAGCTGACTGGCAGCACATCAGGCTATTCTGATGCTGATGGCGATGGGGAAAGCGGAAGCACGTACAAATGGTACAAGAATGATGCTGTTATAGGGGGAGAGACCACAACATCATTGGCAAGCAGCAACTTCGTGAAGAATGATGCAATCAAGTTCGAGGCTACTCCAAGCGATGGGACTGACTTTGGAAGCCCTGTGAACAGCACTGCCTTAACCATAAGCGATACTGTTGCAAATGTTACAATTGGGATAAACAACACTGCACCTAAAATAAATGAAGTGGTAAATGTAAGCTCCAATATGTCTGATAGCGATACTGTTGATTGGTGCCTGATAAAAACAAACCAGACTGGAGCTTTTGTGAATAATACATTTGAGATACAGGCAACAAAGGGGTTCTGCTCTGATTCCATAACAATAACTGTCAGCGCCGGCAATGTCGTTAACTTCACCATAGAGATTAATGACACTGTTGGAGACATAATCTACAGAAATTCAACGAAGGTTACTGTTGCCGTAACTCCAGACAATACAGCGCCTGTTGTTAATACAAGCTTTAATGTAAGCAGTCCTGTTGTTAATGATGTGATTAATTTCTCTGGAAATATAACTGACAATGTGCAGTTGTTAAGCGCAAATATAACTTACAACATGAGCGGTATTGTAACTTATGCTAATTACACCATAAGCGGGACTTCTGCAAGCATACATAATATTACTACATTGACTTGCACAGAAACATGTGTTATCAATTTCACGATGTACGCTACTGACACAAGCAATAATGTCAAGCAGAATTCTACATTGCTTGTTGTAGCTGACAGGACTGCGCCTGTTGTTAATACAAGCTTTAATGTAAGCAGTCCTGTTGTTAATGATGTGATTAATTTCTCTGGAAATATAACTGATGGAGTTGGGTTGTTGACAGTGAATATAACTTACAATCAAAGTGGAGTTATTACATATGCTAACTATACTGTTTCTGGAACATCTGCACAGGTACATAATATTACAACTATAACTTGCGGCGCTGGATGTGTGATTAACTTCACGATGTACGCCACTGACACTAGCAATAATGTCAAGCAAAACAGCACTCTGTTAACTGTAGCTGACAGGACTGCTCCTATTGTTAACACAAGCTTTAATGTGACAAATGCTTTGTTTGACAGTGTTATTAACTTCAGCGGAAACATAACAGATGAAACCGGTCTGGTTTCAGCAAACATAACTTACAACATGTCAGGAGTTATTACCTATGCCAACTATACAATATCAGGCGCATCTGCGCAGATACATAACGTAACAGCGATTACTGGCTGCGTTGAAACCTGTGTTATTAACTTCACTATGTATGCCACAGATACAAGCAATAATGTAAAGCAGAATAGCACATTGCTTGTTGTGGCTGACAGGACTGCTCCAATAGTAAACACCAGCTTAAACAAATCTTTGACTAATATAAACCAAAATGATATAATAAACGTTACTGCAAATGTAACCGATGGTGTTGGATTGAGTTTCTGCCAGTTTATCGACAATCAAAGCCTGCCAAATGGAGCAAAAACATTCTTCAATAAAACAGTTGCTGGAACAAATGACCAATGCTCGCAAAACTATACAATTTCATTAGCAACTGGAAATGTGATTAACTTTACTGTCGTTGTTAATGACACAAGAAATAATAGAAGAATGAATGACACCATTATAACAGTTGTTTCTGCTGCTGATGCTCCAATTATAAAACTAAACAATGCCAGCTTTTCAGTCGACCCTATTGCCGGCGGTAATTCAATCATTTTACTTTCATTCAATGTTACAGATTCGCAAGGTGTTGCAACAATAAATGCAAGCAAAGCCATTGTTAATTTGACTTTAGGAACACCGAATATTGCTCAATTCAGGTTTAATATATCAGACCAGGGCGGGATATTAGGAACATGCGGCAATCATACAGAGAGTAGTATTATGGTTATCAATTGCACAATTAGCATGAGATACTATGACAACAATAGCGCTAATTGGGTCATAAATGTAAGCGTGCAAGACGCCTCTGGACAAATTGGAAGAAATGACAGCGTAACATTCACCTACAATCAACTAGCAGCATTCTCAGTTATAGCCAGGGGAGTTGGAGAAGGCGCTAACTTAAACTTCTCCACTTTATTCCTTAATGACCAAAACATACAGGCAAAAGCGCCTATACTACTTAACAACACAGGCAATAACGACTTTGACCAGATAAACATAACAGGAGCTGCCTTGATTGGCGGAAATGGCGAAACAATAGCAGCATCCAGCTTCTTTGTTAACACAACCAACGGCACAGCTGGGAATGGATTGCCTTTAAGCAATTTACCGCAAGTAATACCCTTTGGCGATAGTTCACCAAACCTTGATATTCTGGGTGGATGTCCCGAGCAGCGGCTTAAGCGCGCAAACCTACAACAACACATGGAACTTGACTGTTGTTGATTTGTCGTAAATTTAAGAGTAAAATAGAAAGATTTATATATTTGGTATAATTAAATATATTTAATTAAAAAAAGGATATTAATGGCTAAAGCTATTATCCCAAAAAGAAGGTTGGTGACAGAAAGGAGCAATCTTATAGAAATTGTAGCTTGGAAAGTTCCAAAATCAAAATTTTATCCAGAAGGCATTAAATATTCGTTTACATTTGTGCATGACAATAAAAGAACGATTGCGTTTGATAATTTTAATAATGAAGGGCACCACAAACATTATTTAAGTAAGAAAGAATCTTACAAATTTGAGAGTTTAGAAGAAACCGCAAATCAATTTTTTATATTAGTAGAAAAATTTGAGAAATATAAAGGTGATGAAAAATGATTAAAACAAAAGAATTAAAATTATACATAGAAGACACCGCTGATTTTAAGAAAAAAATAAAGGCGGAATTGCAAGATATAGACAAAGGCAAAGCCAAAAAATTAAGAGAAGACAGTATTAGTTTTCAGTCTTTAGACCAGCTTAGGAAATTTTTAACACCCAAAAGATTAGAGTTATTGAGAACTGTTAGACATAAAAAACCAAGCTCCATATATGAACTTGCTAAGTTAGTTGGCAGAACTCCAGAAAATGTAAACACCGATATAAAGTTTCTAAAAAAATTAGGGTTTGTTGAAGTAACAAAGGTGAAAGAGCTTAGAAAAAAATCGGTGCCTGAGGTTAGTTATGATAAGATGACTCTAGAAATAGTTGTATGATTTTTGTCTGTATTTGGCATATTAGTATTTTTGGCTTACTATGGGAAACATATATCCACAGAAGAGACTAATGAAATGATAGCAAGAATAAAAAATCTTAGAATCTTTATATCAGATTTAATACAAGTATAGGATGAGTAATCAATTGAATAAATCTCTTAGAGTGTTATTTGCAGTTGAATTTATTTTGATATTGACAATTATCGCTTTGGCGTTAATTGGCAATCAAGAGATTCCAACTGGTTATGCAGTCAAGGAAAACACAAGCAGTGAAAAAACCGACTTAAAAGTATTCACAAAAGCTGTTTGCGAAGAAAGGAATGAGCACGTATTTTGCAAGGATGAACTGTTTATAGAATGCAACGGCAAAGAGATTATTGCCAAAAAAGAAAACTTGAATGAATTTACAGAATGCGGCATAAAGATAAATTTATCTGATATTTTTGCCAATGGCAGCGCTGAATTTAGAAAAGGTTGGACAGATCCCAGGAAATAAGGCTAAAAATAATTTTTTAGCCATAAATTGCGGATTTCGCACACATAAAAAGCAAAAAAAACGAAATATTTATATATAAGCTATGAAAGTAATCTAGATATTAGTATACAAAAAACCATACTAACAAGAAAAGCGAAATATTTATATATAAGAATATTAATTTAAAAGGCCAATTGCGCGCTAAAGGGTTGGATTTGCAGCTTTAATTGTTTCTTGGCTGCGGGTCCGCGGGGGTATTAGTGGAGCAGGCTTAAAAAAGTGCCCCCAAAATGATAGTAAAGATAAAAAAGAGGAGTTTGCTAATAGCAGCTGTGTCTTTAATTCTTTTAATATTGGTGCCTATAATATATTCTCAAACCCAAACTCCTAGAAAGGCCGGTGTTGGCGTTTGGCTGGTTATCACAAATCAAAATCCAGTGAATATAACTTTGAATAATGCAACGTTTTCAGTTGACCCTGTTTCAGGCAGCAATGTGGCAATTTTAATTTCATTCAATGCCAGCGATCCAGATGGCGCTGTGCAAATTAACGGCACTAATGGAGGCAGGGTAAGCGTCAACTTAACACTAGGCGCGCCTGGCATCGCCCAATTTAGAACCCATAGCTCATGCGTGAATACGACAGTTAATGCAGGCAAAGTGACATTTGATTGCATAATTAATATGAGATACTATGACAACAATAGCGCGAATTGGGTTATTAATGTAACAGTAACAGATTCAGGCAGCGGAACTGTAAGAAATGACAGTGTAACTTTCACTTACAACCAACTGGCTGCATTCTCAGTTATAGCCAGGGGAGTTGGAGAAGGCGCTAACTTAAACTTTACAAGCTTAAACCTTGGAGACCCAAACAAAGAGGCAAAAGCCCCCATATTGCTGAACAACACAGGCAATAACGACTTTGACCAGATAAACATAACAGGAGCTGCCTTGATTGGCGGAAATGGCGAAACAATAGCAGCATCCAGCTTCTTTGTCAACACAACCAACGGCACAGCTGGGAATGGATTGCCTTTAAGCAATTTAACCAAACCTTGATATTCTGGGTGGATGTCCCGAGCAGCGGCTTAAGCGCGCAAACCTACAACAACACATGGAACTTGACTGTTGTTGATTTGTCGTAAAGTTTTTTATAGAAAATTTTGAAATACATAAATTTTGTCAAAATTCTCTAAGAGAACTTTGAATGTAAAGTAATAAAATGGCAGATTATTCAAAGTCCTCTATATCTTTAATTGATTTTGACTTTAAAATGAGGTTGATAGCTTTATTTTTAATTTTATTTTTGTTAAGCTTGGCATCAAGCTTAAGCGCAAAAGCTTTAGCAGTTGCTTCAGACCATTTAGAAGGAAATACATTAACATTAATAGAAGGGACTTCAAAGATATACGGCATCAGGCTGCAAAATCCTGATTCATCGGAGTCAAGAGTCAAGGTGGACTACGATGGGCAGTTCATGAAGCTTTTGGACTATAGGGAAGAATATATTTTGCCGCCGCAATCCTCTACAAGGATTGAATTCAATGTTACAGCGCCTAACTACGATAAGAATAATGATTCATTCACCCTTAGCTATACGGTTCATCAGCTGTCCGCGCCATCTGGAAGCGGGATACCATTTTTAACAAAGATAAACAAAAATTTCAAGTTGAAAGTTGCCAGAGACCCAAATAAATTTTACATAGACTATGATAGTGCAGCATACCTAACGGTTATATTGGCATTCTTATTATACATTTTTTGGAAGAAGAACAAAGCCAGAAAAGGAAAACGCAAATTTAGAAAGTTCTTGTGACGCCAAAAAATAGAAAAGTAATTAAATAAAAACTCTGATTTATGTGTTCTTATGAAAAAAAGAAGCCTATTGCTGCTATTAGCGGCATTAACCTTAATCTTTCAGCTGATGCTTGCTTACAGCCAAAGCGGAGTTGGCATCGGGCTGCAAATAACAGATACTGCTGGGCCTGTGATTAAGTTAAACTTTCCATTAAATAATTCCGGCAACGGGCACGGGAATGTCACATTTGCCTATAATGCAAGCGATGCAAGCATTGTAAGTAATTGTTCTCTGATAATTAATAACCAAGTTAATTCTACAAAGAGCCCGATTACAAAAGACGTGCCAATGTTTTTTGAACTGAATAATTCGCCCATAGGATTTTATAACTGGAGTATCAACTGCACAGATATGCTGGGATTTGTCGGAGCAAGCCCAAGAAGAATAGTGATAATTCATTCATTTAGGCGTTTTAATGGCTCTACAAGTAATTTATCCTCATTTAACATTAGAAACATAACCAACTTCGTTGTTGAAGTTACAACTTCAGGAAAGATTAACTTTAGCAGTAGCGTAGACTTAAGCCAGGGCTTTGATTTGGATTCACATATAAACATATCATTTAATAGAATAGAAGTTAACTCAAGCGCAATACCTAATTTAAACGTATCAGCAACTCTGCAGCTTGAAGGCCTGACTTTCTCAAATCCAAGGATTCTATTTGACGGGAATGTATGCCCAGACAGCATATGCAAGAAAATTTCCTATTCCGGTGGTGGAACTTTAATATTTAATGTGAGCCACTTCACCAGCTACCAAGCAGAGGAAACTCCTACAGAAACTCCAAGCCCGAGCATTACACCAAGCGGAGGTGCCTCTGGAGGCGGAGGTGGTGGGGGCGGGGGAGGAGGACCAACAACCCCTGTTGTTACAGATTTCAGCATAGATAAAAGCTCGCTTAAAATTGTGCTTAAGCAAGGCCAGACAAAAACAGAAACACTAAGCATTAAAAACACAGGCACAACATTGTTTGATGTGACTGCATTCTTGCATGAGATAGCCCAATTCAAGCTTTCCCCAGAATCTAATGAGGTATCTACAACATTAGCTCCAAATGAGGAAAATACAATAGAGCTTGTTTTCAAGGCTTTGGGAAATGAAAAGCCTGACGTTTATCCTTCAAAAATCACCCTTAAAAGCCCTTCTACAGAAAAGGAGATAATTACCATAATTGAGGTGGATTCCGCAGAGCCGTTGTTTGACGTGGATGTTGAAGTTCTGTCAGAGTCCAAAAAGGCATTTCCGGGAGATGAAATATTGCTGGAGGTTAATTTGTTTAATGTAAGGGGTTTTGGAAGAGTGGATGTTGTTGTTGAATACGCAATAAAAGACCTGCAGGGAAATATTGTAGCCAGCGAGCATGAAACCTTGGCTGTTGAAACGCAAGCAAAATTCATAAGAAGATTAATGATACCAAGCAACTTAAGGCCCGGGAATTATGTTGCATTTGCAAAAGTCACTTATGCAGACTCCATAGGGACAAGTTCTGACTTATTTGAGGTTACAGCCAAGACAATAAGGCTTTATCCAATGCAAATCAAGGACTATGGGGTTATTTTAATGGCAGCAGGCGCTGTGGCTGTGATAGCGGGCATTATCATTTTTTCAGCCTATAAAGCCGGCTACCTAAAGAAAAAAGCTCCCAAGACAAAGGCAGAGGAGGCAAAGGAGATAAAGATTGAGGACAAATCGCAAAAATTAAGAAAAGAGCTTGAGGCTCTGGAAGCGGCTCATAGCTC
>JAGVXT010000004.1 GCA_018303655.1 Candidatus Woesearchaeota archaeon | reverse complement strand
TAGCTCGAAGCTGGCAAATACTGCAAGGTCAGAAGTTTATTGCAGGGCGATATTGTACAACTTATTTATTTGGCTTTGTCGCCTCTTGGGACAAAGCCCCAAGTTCCAAAAACTTTTCTTACTGTATTCTTTGAAGGAGTTTGTAAATCTTCATCAAAATCCCTAATTCCAGGGGTTCTCCCTAATTGCTCATATTTATATTTCAACCATTTAATGACCTCTTCTTTTTTCCATTTTCTATAATAACAATTAACTTTCAAACCAGCAGAAATTAATGCATTATTCCAAGAACCAAAATGATCTTTATAGACAGTACACTCAGGAAAATTCTCTTTAGAATTAATGTCCTTCATTCTTGGGGTTCTATTTAATTCATTAGCTAAAATTTTCAAATAATTTATTAACTCTTTATCTTTATACATCTTAATCAACCTCCAAAGTTTTTATTTTGCTTCAAAACTTTGGAATTAAAACGAAAAAGAGAATGTTAAGCGAAACTGCGTAATTGATTTTTGTGTTGAAAACCAAAAATCATTATTTTGCAGTTTTGCGTGTTCTCTTTTTCAGAATTAGCAGATTTCAGGCTTTATATATTTTAGCCAAAGATGTCCAGTGGTGTTAGATTAGCATAAAATAAAAATCACCTAAATCCTAGAAATGAAGCCGCGTCGGGGCTCAAACAGGTCACCAGCTCTCTTTAGCCTTTCCATTGCTTCCTCAACTTTGTCTTCATCCAATCCGCGGTTTTTTGCTTCAGCAACAACATCTTCTATGGGAATTGTTTTGCCGAGCTTGGTTTCCAGCTCTGTAATTATGTCCTTCAAGATCAAAATATGGCTTCTTGCCGTTGACGGTATTCCAGTTGCTATCCTGTCAATGTCTATCTTGCCTGTTTCCTTGTCAAAGCCAACCTGCATCAGGCAATAATCCAGCAATTCTATTGCTTTTTTTGAATCCTTTCTTGTAACTCTATCATCCAGCCTTGACTTTGCAGAAGCCTCACTTAATCTTATCAAAGCCTCAAGCTGCCTTGCAGAAATAGGTATTGTCTTTATGCTTCCTTCATTGCTTCCGCTTTTTCTCATTCTCAGATAAAAATCCTTTATCTCTTCTAAAGCGCCATCTGTTAATTTAGGGGACACTCTCTGCCTTGCGTAAGCAACAAATTTTCTTAAAATATTTGTTGGGATTTCAGGCTCGTTTAAGTCCGGGCGCTGGTGCAATGCCAGCATATGCTTGGCCATTCTTTCATCCCTTGTTTCTTCCGGGATATCCTTGATCGGAAATATTAAGTCAAACCTGTTGATTAAAGTTGGGGGAAGGTCTATCTGGTCAGCTATTATTCCATAAGGATCAAACCTGCCGAATTTTGGGTTTGCTGCTGCAAGCACTGTTGTCCTTGCTATCAATGTTGCCTGGATGTTGGCTTTGCTTATGCTTACTGTCTGATTTTCAAGCGCTTCATGCATCGCTGCCCTGTCTTCATTGCTCATCTTGTCAAGCTCGTCAACGCAAACAAGGCCGTCATTGCTTAATACCATAGCGCCTGCTTCCAGCGCCCATCCTCTTAAAAACTCGTCCCTTACAACAGCTGCTGTTATGCCTGCTCCGCTGACTCCCTTGCCGCTTACATAGCGGCCTTTCGGGGCAATTTGTGTTATTCTTTTGAGCAAAGCACTTTTGCCACTGCCCGGATCGCCAACCAGCAAAATATGCATATCACCCCTGCTCACTACCTTATCACTTCTGACCTTTCTAACGCCTCCCATTAATTGAAGCAGCAAAGCTTCCTTTATCTTTTCATAACCATAAATTGACGGTGCAATGGAATTCACAAGCTTATCATATCCCTTTGGGTCATTCGCAATTTCCAAAATCTCTTTTTCCTCTTCCTCGCTTATGTTGACTTCATAAAAAGTATCTTCTGTTGGGTTTATGTGATTGGCATCAATCATCAAATCAAACCTTGTTGACTTTGCGCCGCTTCTTGATATTATTGGGACTTCTTTCACAATGCCCACAACAACAACCTTGCTTCCTGGAGCAGTCCTTTTCTCGCTCAAAGGGCTTACAAGATCATCTGTCAGAAGAACGCTGATGCGCTTGGGCTGCTCTCCGCCTTCAATATTTTCAGAGGCTTCTTCAAGCACAATTCCCTGAGCATCAACCAAATCTTTATCCAGCATCACAAACTTTCCTTTTCTTCCGCATCCGCACCTTGTTGGTTCTCGGAACGTGCCTTCAAGCTGCAGCACATTTATTATGTTGCCACAGACAGGGCACTCAAACCTTGCTGATGTCACCTGAGGCCTTACATCGGATTTCTGCCTTATAAGCCCCTCAACAAACAGCAGCTTGTTGATGTGCTTGCTTCTTATGTCCCTTATCATTATATGCTGGCTTTGCGGCAGATTGTCAAACCTTATCCTGAAATTTTTTAAGCCGTCAACATCAAACTGCTCAATGGCCTTTTCAATTGCCTTGATGGTTTCTTCAGGAGCATCCAGAAGCTCTGTAGCCAAGTCTGGGTCGTATTTGGAAAGCTCTGAGAAGTCTATGAGAAGGAATCTGTTGCCCTTTCTTGCGTTCTCTAATAAAGAATTATAGTAATTGCTGTCAATAAAGTCCTGAAACCTCTTTACATGCTCGATAACATTTAATTCCATGGTCAGATGCTTGCGATTGAGATGAACCTCGCATGTCGAAAATCATAGATTTTCTAGCATGATCGAAAATGCGAAGCATTTATCGACATGTCACCAATCGCAAGCTCGCGTTCAACTCTCTTGTTTTTGCACTTTAAATATTTTAGCCAAAGATGTCCAGTGGTCACAATGACAAATTGACAAGACAATAAAAATAAAAAAACTAGGCTTTTACCCTTTTCAGGTTTTCAATCAGCTTGTCAAGCGCAGCATGAACTTCCTTCTCGCTCTTTGTTCCTGTGCACACAACCTTGCCGTTGCTGAACAGCAAAAATGTTGCCTTTGCGGCAGCAAGCTTGTATACAAGCCCTGGAAACTGCTCTGGCTCGTACTCTGTGTTCTCCAGCTTCATTGCCAATGTATTCAGGTTCAGGTCCATGCCTACGCTTCCTGAAGCAACTATGTTCTGTATCTTTATCTCAGGCTTTACAGTAATCTTGACATTTATCTTCTCCAGGCTCTTTATTATCTTCTTTATGCTCTCCTCTACCTTGTCCATAGAGCGGGCGCCTGTGCACACAACCTTACCGCTTGAGAATATCAAGGCAGATGTCTTAGGCTCTTTAATCCTTATAACAAGCCCTGGAAACTGCTCAGGGTTGTATTCTGTGTTGCTTAATGTAGCAGCCATCTTTTCAAGCGGTATAGCGTGCATTAAAGACGTGCTTACAACAATATTGACTACTTTTATGTCTCTCTTGGTTTCTTTCTTCGCCATATTAGATTACCTCCATGCAAAAAATGTTATTCAGCTGAATAAGCCTTAAAACACCCCCGATAAACATTCAAGGCTTTAATTAAGCTTGTTTGTATGTTTTATTTATAAATGTTTATAAAGCCCCTTTATTTATAAATACTTTTGTTTTTAAACAGAAATATTGTGATATGAATCTTGCAAGAAATATGCCTCCTTGGTTTCGCGTGGAAACATCAATAATTTTAAATAAAAACCACCAATATTGAGATTATGACTGCAGATATTGCATTGCCAAGAAACAACGAAGGCGAATTTACAGAGGTGGCTGCGAAACTTGGCATTAAAAAGCTCATCTTTCTTTACGATTTTGATGGATATTACAAAAATGAAATGCAGGAAAAACTTAACTCAATCAAAAACAAAAAAATAAATCTGCAAATCGGTTTTATAGTTAATCAAAAAAACATAAACAAAGCGTTTAAGACATCAAAGATGCTTGTTGCCAAAAGCTCAGATAATGACAGGCTCCTCATTGAAAGCAAAAAAATCAAATTGATTTATGGATTTGAGGAAACATACAAAAAGGATTTCCTGCACCAAAGGGCATCCGGATTAAACCATATAATATGCGAGCTTGCCAGAAAAAACAATGTAGCTATCGGATTTTCCTACAGCTCGCTGTTCAATAAAAACAACCAAGCCTTGATAATGGGAAGAATGATGCAGAACATCGCATTGTGCCAGAAATACAAGGTGAAAACAATAATTGGCTCTTTTTCAGAAAAGCCTTTTGATATGAGGCAGCATCATGATGTTATGAGTTTGTTCACTGTGTTAGGGATGAATGGTAAAACAACAAAGAATCTTTAACATCACATTATAATATTAATGCAACAACCTCTTTAAAAATAAAACTCCAAATATAAATAAAAATATATTAAGAATCAAATTCCCATATTTTGCATAGAATGTAATTTTATCATTCAGATAAATATCCCCAATTAAAATTCCCCTTGCATAAGGAGGTAATTGAGCCTCAACCTTGCCATAAGGGCTGACAATCTTTGTAATTCCTGTATTCGTGGCTCTTACCAAATACTTGCCATTTTCTGCTGCTCTCACGTTAGTGTAAAGATTTGTTAAATACATGCCTGCAGTCTCGTCCAAAACCTGATTGTTTGCCAAAGAAACCAGGAATTGCGCCTTTTTTGATGAAAAGCTTTTTGAAACTCCCTTTTGCGTCTCTTCATAGCAAAGAGACACCCCAAAATTTCCCATATTTGTATAAAAAATATTGGTATCATTTCCCGGCAGAACCCATTTTTCAAACGGTATTGGCTTTACAGAGATGTATTCGCCAATAAATTTTCCATCCGAAGCAAAGACCAAGGAAACATCACTTCTAAGCCGTTCATTTTCATAAAAATCATCATAAAACCTTACTGTGCCTATAACAAGATGCGCGTTTGTTTTTCTTGCCAGATTTGAGAGCCTCTTCATCAAATCAGTATTGTTAAGTACGTCATCCGCTATTGCATATTCGGGCCATACTATCAAGCTAGGCTTGCTTTTTGAAGCCTCAATAGACATGTTTTCATAAGCACTGAAAATAATTTCTCTTGAATTTGCATGCCTCCACTCCCAGTCCTGATTAAAGTTGCCCTGCAGCAAAGCCACCTTTACCCTTTGCCCCTCCGGATCGGCATTAAAACTAAAAACATAGTTGCCAAGCAAAAATAAAAAAACCATACAGCCCGTTATCAGTATTTTTTTGTCTTTTTTTATGATATAAAATGCAATTACTGAATGGATCAGAATTATCAAAAAAGTAATCCCGTTGCTCCCGACAAGCCATACCAGCGGGGCAATCATATTCTGAAACATGGACCAGTCTGCCCAGTAGCTGTTTATGGGGCTGAAAGAATAAATGGACATCAATAAAGAATATGCAAATGGCGCAATAAAAATTCTCAAATACCCCTTTATCTTTTTTGACGCAATATTAAAAATCACAGCAAATAAAAAAAGAAAACTTGAAAATATGGCTGAAGATAAGGCATAAGCATGCCAGCTGTACTCTGCAACCCATGTGAAGGATATGGCAACAGCCAGAATGACCGGAGCCAGCAAAAGCAGAAGGGCCCTTTTGACGGGCTTATTGTAAACCAAAAGCAGCAGCGGAACATTAACAAACCATATCAAAAAATCAAACTTGTAAGAGGATACCAAAACAAACAATAATACAAACAAGAGCATCAGTAATAATTCTCCATAAAATCCCATTTTCAGCCTTTTAACCATATTACAGCCTCTTGATATTTAAAACTTTTAAGCCTTTGCCTTTTGTTTAAATATTATTGTCCAATCAAAACTGGCATTTAAAAGCAAAACATTTTAATATAACAATTCAAGTTAGATATAAAAAAGAGGCATTATGAAAGATATAACAAATACTACAAAAATTTCTAGATTTCATGCCGTAATCGGATTAGCTGTTTTTATCTCTTTGCTGTTGCTTCCAATAGCTCAATCAGGAGGCGGAGGAAAATCAAAATCATCCCCACCACCCCCGCCCCCTCCATGCCCGTGGGAATCTCCAGGATGCTTCAAGCTCGGCGGCCAAAAGGTTGCTCTCCGCGAGACAGTCCCTAAAGATTTTGACTATTACCTTCCGGAAAATACAAGATGTGATTCCAAAGCCGGAGGATGCGCCTGCTACGCCAAGCCAGCCAATCCAGGAGCGCCTCCATTGCAGAAAAATCCCGATGAGTCAAGCGCAGCATGCGCATGCATTGATGTAGCGGACTGGAATACCAAGGCTCAATGCTGCGGCGATGACGAGCTTGACTGCGGCAGGGTTAACACAGGAGTATTATGCAGCATAGATTCAAATTTCGAGCAGTCTCAATGGATATCCTCATCTGCAAACTTTGGAGACATAAGGTATGTTGGATGTGACAATTCAGAATACCTGTCTGATGGAATAACCTGGTTTAAGTGCGACAACACATTCTGGAAAAGAACAATTGACAAGAGGGAATATATATGCACAGGTAGCGGCCGTGAATCAATTGTTGAGTGCTGCGGAGACGGATCATGTAAATCAAGAGTTGACGGCAAAAGGCTCTCAACAGGGCAGTCTGCAACAGATTCAAACAATAAAACTCATTACTGCAGGCCGGACAAGAAATTTGTAACAGATTTAGATGTGCCTGACTCTTTGACAAGCGACAGGGCATTGCTGACAAACAACAAAGCAACTTGTGAGAAAGCAGGCCTGAAATGGACAGGCACAAAATGCTGCAGCGAGGCAGATGACTTTGAGGAATACTATAATGATAAGGACGGCACAGGAGGCTGCTGGAACAAGGAAGCAGTCATAAGCATTGACTTTGTTGAAGGCACAGAAGACTCAGTGGCTAATTTTAATGGTATGTTTCAGGGATGCGCTCTGGAAAAGATAAAGTACAATACAAACAATGATAACTTGCTTAATTTAGTGGATCAGCACACGTCAGAGCCTTTGATAGAAAACCACGAATACTGCTTTAATGACCCTGAAAAGAACTATTTTTGCTCATATTCAGAGAAATGGCAGCCAACAGACGGCTCTGACAGGACACATTTGAGCTTTGCTCCTATTCTCGTGCAGCAGCAAGGTGGCTGCTGTGCCCAGGAAGAGTGCTGGAATGGAGAAAATTGCGTTGAGAACCAAAAATCAAACCCACTGGCGCAGCCAATAGGCAACAATTCAAGGTGCATTGACGGCGAATGGACTAATTCACTTATAAAGACATCACCAGACGGAACATCGTCAGGATTCTGCCCGGACAGCTCGCAATGCCTTCTCAACATTTTTGGAAAGGACGAGTCAAGCCAGTGCATAGAATCCGGGGATTATGTAGCAGACAACTATTGCGAAAACGGAAAATGGTCTTCAAGAACTAAATTAGTTTCACTAAAGCTTTTAAAGATGAAAAGCGGAGACTACACTTTGTTCTGCGACAGCAAGGAAAATGCATTGAACACTTTGCAATACCAAACAGGCTCAAGCGAGATAGTTGCAAATGTGCTTGTAAACCTGCAAACCAACAATTTCTGCGTTTTAAAAACAGGAAGCAGCATCATTGTTGGAGCTTCAATCAACAAAGAGCTTGAGGAAGTGCCTGCGAGCAGTTTTGATATCTTTGGCATCACAGAATGCGATTTTGAAGAAAATGATGACCAGTATCATGCATGTGACTCGTCAAACAAGGTGTGGTTAAACAAGAAACTGAAAAGCTTAATCTACAGCGCAATTCCTTTGTCGATACAATCAGAGCAGGATCCTCTTGCCTCATTTGAAGAGCTTATATCAAACCCTATAAAGGGATTGATTGATTCTTTGAAAAGGCTGATTGCAAAACCGCCTTTTGATGAGTCTTACATAAAGGGCATAAAGAAATTTGACAAGCTTTACATATCGCAGCAGGGAAGCAGATTCATAATAGCGTCAATGGAAGGCAAGAATTTCAAGAATGCTGTCATTGAATACAGGAATTTTGAAACAGATGTGTGCAGCTTTGTCGATCAGTTCAACCAGGCAAAAAAAGACAGTTATTCAGGAGTATCATGCAAAAAGGAAGGGAACAACTACTATGTTCTTGCGCAAGGCAGCCAGTTCACAAGCATAAATCCGGAGCAGATATGGCCTGACTTGACTTCTAAGCTGAGGCTGAAATGAAGCAAAAATCGCAAATCACAATGCTCATGATAGTCGGCTTAGTGCTTTTTATCATAGTAAGCCTTGTTTTGTACCTTTCAAAGTCAGCAGCCAAAAAACAAAGCCTGCCGAATATAAAAAGAGTGCAGGAAACATCTGTTGACGCATCTTCAATGAAGGAATTTGTTTCAAAATGTTTGGATAAGCTTGCAAAAGACGCAATAGTATTGCTGGGAAAGCAAGGAGGCTATATATACACAAGCCAAGGCGGCCCTTTAGTCGATTATCAGGCTACAGATGAAGGACTGTTTTTTGTCAAATACAACAACCTTAATGTTGCATACAATATTTTACAACCTAGATTTGCTGTCCCTCCTTATTCTTCTGAAATTCCGGATTACCCATGGACAACGTTTCCATACAGAACAGCAGCATCAAATGCAGAAATATTTGAGGGATTTTTTGGCATGAGCAACATTCCTCCTCTTAATTCCTCCGAGGGTCCAAATTCAATCCAAACACAATTAGAGGCTTTTATTGACAGCAACATGAAAAGCTGCGCAAATCCCGACATTTTCAAGAGCCAGGGGCTTGAAATCACAATAGGCAAGGCAAAGACATCCGTGACTATCGAAGCATCCGACATAACTGTCAAGTTAGAAATCCCGATAAAAATAACAAACACTGCAACAAACGAAATCATGGAGCTTAAAGATTTCTCAACGGTTTTGGACGTGGGAATAAGGGACGCGCATTCATTTATCAAAGAGCTTATACAAAATGACATTAAAAATACAAAATTCAACATAAGCGGCAGCAAAAACTATAAGGTGCCGGCAAGCATAAAAATAGTCAAGGACATATTCTCCAACGATGACATGATAATAGTCACAGACGAGAATCTGCTTGTCTATGGCAGACCATTTGAGTACATATTTGCAAGAAAAAACAGGGCGCCTGCGCTCTATTACATCAAAAAAAATACATTGGAATTTTCACAAGGTTATGAAATTAAAAAAGAAGATCTGCTTAAAAGTTATGAACTAAAAGCCGAAGATCCTGATGAAGACAGCCTTGCATTCAGCTTTTACATAGGAGAGTCCGGAAAAAATCAAGCAACCTTCCCGAAAAAACTTGAAGTGCTGCAGCTGAAATTCAGAGTGGAAGTCAGCGACGGCAAACTCTCTGATCATCAAGTTGTGATTGTAAATAGGAAATGAATAGAGCAAAAAAAGAGATGATCATATTTTGTATTTTGTTCCTGCTTAGCATGAGCTATTCCTATGCTGATGAAACTGGATGCTGCACCAACCCCAGCGCAGGCCTTTTGACGTGCTCAACAGACAGGCTGGCTTTGAGGGACAAGGAATGCTGCCCAAAGCCGGAAGCAAGCTTTCCGAGCTATTATAAATCGCAGCAAAATCCCGATAACCCATTAAATGCAAATGAGTGTGCAACCAATTTCTTTTTTCCAGGCAAAGCATGCTCAGACCAAACAATAACTGCGTGCGCTTTAGGATGCTGCTGCTCGGAATTAGGAGGCTCAATAGCAGCTGAGGCCCAATGCAAAGGAACCGGGTTGATATTTCACAAGGGCCAGACAAACTGTAATGTGTTATGTCCAATCCCCCAATGCAATGATGGCCAGGATAATGACGAGAACGGATGCGCAGATTTTGAAGGAGGAGATTTAGGATGCACATCACCTTCAGACAGCCAGGAATCAGGAGGGAGTTGCTCTGTTGAAGGGGCAGGATGCACCAACCCAGCCTATATACCTAAGCTCAGCAACCTTGAAATAAAACCTATAAAAGGTCAAAAAAAATTTCTGCTTAATTGGAACGACGAATGCAGCGAAACCGTTGTGTCATATGATATTTTAAGATGCAAGGAAAGCGGCTGCACAAATTTTGCCATTGTAGGCACAACAAACACTAACTCTTTTGAGGACTCGTCAGGAGACTTATTGCTTGACACAACATACACCTACCAAGTAAAGTCAAGATACAATCTCCAGATAGCCACCCCAACAATAGCAAAAACAGCAACACTCGGCAATATTGAATGTTTTGATCAGTTGTCATCAAATAATTTCTGCATTCACGAGCCTTACTACACTAAATATAAAAATTATTTGACAGCAACTTTTCCGGAAATATTCTTAAGAAGCTTTACAGAAGGGGTTAAAAGCAAATTTGGAGAAAGGTTCAACAAGGCATTTTCCTGCGATACATCAAATAAGCTGATTCCAGAGGGAACAGCATGCTCTTCAACTCAAGTCTGTTTGGTTGATAATAACAAGCCGGCATGCCTGAGTAAAATAAACTGCAACTACCTCGATGCAAACCCGTTTGGGCTGTTTTACACGCAGCAGGCATGCGAGAATGGCAAATACTGCTTCTACGATAGGTCACACACAACAATAGATTCATGCTTCAGCTGTGACCCTTCAATGGCATGCTATGACTACAAAACAGAGGAATCCTGCGCAAGGAATAACTGCCAGATTGGGAATTGCAGATGGAATAGCATTGCAAACAATCTTGGAATAGGCGCATGCGTAAGCACAACTGAATACAACTGCCAGTGGTGTGAGAAAAAAGGCACAAGCACACTGGAAAATACACGCTCTTTTAATGAAGTTTTTGATTTTTGTACAAGAGATAAGTCAAATGTATTGTCCGAAGGCACATTTAAATGCTATTTCAAGAATGGGAAGTCAAAAAATTGCGACGATGTTGTGTGCAGCGATTATGAGCAAAATCAGTGCAGCAATTCACAGATAATTCATGATGAGAACAACAGGATAATCAACCCTTCAGCTGATGAGTGCGGCATAAAAGCGTGCCAAAACATAAACAATGCATGCGTGAAAAATGCCGATGGAAACAATGTAGCTGACTGCAGCAGCTCATCATGTGAAAGCGATTACTTTGCTCCGAACACAACTTTGCTCTCTATTCTAAGAAAAGGGATTATTGACAAACTTGTAATACAGATTTATGACAGGACAAGCATAAACAGCTCCGTTATTCTGAAGTCATCAAACGATTACATAACCTTTTTGTGTGCTGAGCCATGCGGCCAAAATGGACACCCTTACAGTACATCAACAGCAAACAGGGTTGTGGTAATAAGCAATCTTAACGCTTTTGACGGCACTAGCGGCACAAAGCTCCTGTCGCTTGCTGAAGGAACAAACATCATAAGATACTATGCTCAAGACCCTGCCAAAAACATTGGAGAAGTCAAAAAAATCACAATAGAGGTGCATGACAACGTAAACGGGCCCAAAGTATTGAGCATAAACCTAACAGGTGGCACAAAGGTGCTTGATAGGATTTACACCAACAACCAGAAGCCTGTGATTGAGGTGCAGTTTTTGGAGCCGGCAATTGTCACGCATTCAAGATTGGTTAACAAAGCAACAGGACTGATAGTGCAGCTTCAGGGAAACACAGAGCCAAGCACCAAGGTCAGCTTTGCAGTGGCAGAAAATCTGCCTAATGGAGAGTATGTTTTTGAGCTTAACTCCAAAAATAAAAACAACATTTTTATGGACCAGGCCGTAAATCAGATAATTGTTATTGATAACAGCAAGCCGACAATAACAGTATCGATTCCTGATGGCGCAGTCATCAACACATCCGTTGTTGCAATAACTGTTACATTCAACAAGGAAGCATCCATCAAATCTCTTAAAATAAATTCTGAAGAGCTCAAGGAAAAATTCTCAACAACAGACAACAAAGTCTTTACAGCTGCATTCAACATTTCAGACGGAAACAAGGCTCTCGAAATAACAGGCGAGGATTTTGCCAAAAATACAGCCACGAAAATAGTGAATTTTGTTGTTGACGCAAACCAGGGCACAATAACTTTGTCAAATCCGAAATTCGGCACGGCGCCAAGATACACTTTTGACCTTGCAGTTGAGACAGACAACAATGCAGTATGCAAATACTCTTTGGACAATAACTTTGAATTTGATTTTATGGAGCAGTTTGCGGTAACATCCGGAACACTGCATAAAATAACTGATTTCAACAAGATATCGCCAGGCGATTTGGCAACGCACAAGCTTTATGTGAGGTGCAAAGACAAAAGAGGAATATCATTCAAGGCTTTTGATCTGAATGTTGACGCCTCCCCCCCTCAATTAAAGGGAGCATTTGCGTTCCCAGCCATAGTTGCAGAATTGCCATCCTCAACAGCATTAAGCATAGAATCAGATGAGCCTGTTGTATGCAAATACAGCACAACCTCAAACCAATATGACAATATGGAAGGAAAGTTTGAAGGCTTTGACAGCAGCAACTTCAAGACAATAAACAGGCAACAGATAAATGTTGAAAGTGAAGGCAGCTTTTCGTATTTTGTTTCGTGCATGAACAAAGCTGAGCTGAAATCCGAAACCAAGGAAATACAGTTCAAAGTTGACTTAAGCCTGCCAATATCAATATCTTCCCATACGCCTGAATTCTTCAACTCAACAAATATTGTATTGGCTGTTGAGACAAACAAAAAATCACAATGCAAATTTTCCGAGGCTGACAAAACAGCTCAAAGCGGCGAAATATTTGGATTGCCTGGGTACGGGCACACAAGGCAATTGACATTGGCTGCAGGAGAACACACTTTTTACATAACATGCAGAGACCAGCTAAAACAAAACAATCAGGTAGTGCAAAGATTTTCAGAGCCAATAGAAGTGAAATTTGTCATAGACTTAACACCCCCTATCATTTTGTCAGTCAATGACAGCAGCACTTTGCCAAATCCGGAATTCGGATGGAGTGCAGACAACCTAAGGGTCAAATGGAGCAGCATAGACTATGAGTCAAGAGTGAAATTGCATACATATTCACTGCTTGAATACAGCACTTCAAACACGATTCTGAACTGGACAACAAGCTTTGTCAACAATGAATGGCTCATAGTGACAAAAGCCAACGGAAGCTCGTTGGGGTTGACAAACAGCAATAAGTATTTTTTCAGGGTAAGGTCACAGAATATTGTTGGATTGTCAAGCAATATAACAGAGAGCGACGGCATCACAATTGACACAAGCCTGAAGCCGTTGAACTGCACCAACGGCATTAAGGACGAAAAAGAAAGCGATGTTGACTGCGGAAGCGGGTGCGATTTATGTGATTTAAATAAAAAATGCAATGTAAACATTGACTGCAAAACCAATTTTTGCCATAATGGGACATGCGCAGCGCCAAAATGCGATGACAATATCAAAAACCAGGATGAGAGCGGAACAGACTGCGGAGGAAACTGCAAGAAATGCGCAAACAACCAGGCATGCAACGTCAATAACGATTGCGAGAGCATCTATTGCAGCTTTGGATTCTGCAAGCCTCAGGAAAGCTGCTCTGATGGAAAACTGAGCCCAGCCGAAGCCGCTATAGACTGCGGGGGGGCATGCCCGAAAAAATGCATTCAAGGTGAAGCATGCCAATTGAATGATGATTGTGGGGAAGGATTGCAGTGCATATCTTCTGTCTGCAAGGCCTGCGCGGAAAATGACAGCAATTGCAATGGCATTCCTGATGATCAGGAAAGCGGATTTAAAGACTCCGACAATGACGGAATGTCAGATGACTGGGAGATACAAAACGGATTGAATCCAAATGATCCCAGCGATGCTGATATGGACTCCGACAATGACGGCCTGTCAAATTCTGAAGAGTTCAATTTATACAAGATATACGGCAAGAGCACGAATCCAAACCTTGCCGACAGCGATGATGACAAATTCACTGACAAAGAAGAGGTTGATAATGGAACAAGCCCTGTAAATCCTGATGATTTCCCAAAATCAAATCTTGGAAAGATATTGCTTTTTGCATTGGGCATAGCAATATTGCTGTCTGGAATAGTATACCTGTCTCACAAAGCCATGGCAAAAAGAAAAGAAACAAAGCCAGAAATGCGCAAACAACCAGGCATTATGGGTGTATTTTACCGCCAGCTTGCCAAGCAAATCCCTCAAAAGTCAAAAGAAGACGAAAAGTTAAGGGAAGCCCTCAAAAGAAAAGAGGAGGAAAAAGCAAGGGCAAGGGAAAAGCTATTTGAGGGATTTGGAAAAGAAAAGCCAGAGGAAAGGAAAGCAGAGAAGCAAGAGGAAGAAGGTGCTAAAGAAGAGAAAATAACAAGAAAAGAAACAAAGCCGGAAAAAAAGCAACTGCCCAAAAAGAAATCCAGATTCAAATCAAAAGAAGATGTTTTTATAAGGCTTAATAAGATAGCAAAAGAGGCAAAAGCCAAAAGAAAAAAAAATGCTAAAAAATGACGCAGCGCAGATTTACAGCCAAATATTCATCTATATCCTGACACTAATTCTTGTATCTTTCATACTGGTTTATGGCTACAATGCTGTCCGGAACTTCAAGGATAGGGCAGAGCAGGTTGCATGCCTCAAGTTCAGGAATGAATTAAGCAATGCTGTTGAAAGCATCTCAAGCGACTTCGGAAGCGTAAAAAGAAAAGACCTGCAATTATGCAGAGGATATTCCCAGGCCTGCTTTGTCGAAACCATGGAAAGCCCAATACTGCCGAATGATGCAGACCCAATAATAAAGGATAGCATATTGTCAAACACAGGCAAAAATGTTTTTTTGTTGGAGAAAATAGCAAAAGAGTCATTTTATGCAGGAAAAATATCCGTTGAGCCGGATTTGCTGTGCATAAGGGCCGTCAATGGCAAGATAAGCATAAAGCTGGAAGGCAGGGGCAACCACGCTTTTTTAAGCCAATGGACTTAATCAATTAATTTTTAAACAAGAACTGTGATTTCTTTACCATGATAAACAAAAAAGCATTTGAAATTCAGTTTAACTGGATTTTTGTTCTGGTTGCAGGAGCTGCAATCATCCTGTTTTTTACAGTTGTTGTCATAAAGCAGAAAAACGTGTCAGAAACATCAACAAAAGCAACTGTGCTCAAAAGCGTGGAAGCCATAATCACAGGAGCCGGCGTTAGCACAGACACAACAAACAGGATAGGCATACCAAGCTCCGATATCAACGTGGATTGCGGCAGGGTGTCAATTGGCGAAGTCTCAAAGCAATACCAAAACCTGATATTATTTGCTCCTAGCTTAATCAAGGGAGACAAGCTGATAACGCAAACTCTTGCTTTCAGCACTCCTTACAGAGCGACAAACCTCCTCTATATCACAAGCCCGCAGCTAAGGTACATAATAATAGGCAACAGTGAGATTGCAAAATACATAAACAAATCAATGCCAGCTGAATTAAAAAAAGAATTCTATAAATCAGCGCCCGAAATCAAAAACTCCAATAATTACAGGATAAGATTCGTGCTTTTTGATAATATTATTGCATTCCCAAAAGCGCTGGAAAAGCTGCCTGACTCTGATGTAACTGCAGTCAAAATTAACGGGGACAATGAAAAGGGCACAGCTGAGTTTTATCAAAAACAAGGCAGTTCATGGACGCTAAAAGACACATCATCATATATAGGAAAACAGTCTCTGCTTGGAGCAATATACTCTGATACTTTTGAAGCTTATGAATGCAACATGCAAAATGTATTTTCAAGGCTTAATTTAGTCACCAAAATATATGTTGAAAGAACCAAAAGACTGATGGAAGGTGCTGTCACCGGCAGCCAAATCCGATGCAACCAGTTTTACAGCAATGCATTAACCCAGTTGAACAGCATACTTGCAGCATCTTCAGGTTTCAGCAGGGAAAACATCAATGTTATAGCAGCTTCTGCCAACTCATTAGCCGGCGAAAATAAAAATGCGCAAATCTACTCATGCACATTGATTTATTGAATTTTAATATTAAAATGAAGAGAGCACAAATCCAGATTGGAGAGACAATAGCGGTATTATTTGTATTCTTTATACTGATAATAATCGGGTTTATGTTCTATGTCAAGGTAATCAAGGACAATATAGACATAGAAAAAGAGGAGATGTCGCAGCTTCGTTCAGTTGGAATATCGCAAAGAATAATGTTTCTGCCTGAGATTCAATGCAGCGAAGACAACATAATAATCGACAACTGCATTGACATATTAAAGCTGGATTATGCGCAGAGCATAATGAAGGAAAATGAAATTTACTATTATGACTTGCTTGAATTCAGCGATGTTAATGTGGTTCAGATTTACCCTGGCGAGGCAAAGTGGAACATATATTCAAGAAAAACAGAGGATTTCAGCAGCAAGTTTGTGACAAACGTGCCTGTGTCATTGTACGATCCGGCTTCAAGAAAGCACGGGTTTGGAGTATTGACAATAGAAACCCTGTTCAAATAAAATTGATAAAAATGAAAACAAAGAAATCCCAGATGGAAATACTCGGATTGGCTATAGTTATTGTGCTGATGCTTGTAGCTACCATCTTTGTTGTCAGGTTTCTGGTGCTTAAATCTCCAACAGAGTACCGAAAAGGGTTTGTCAGCTCTGAGCTTGCCTCTAACATGCTCAACACACTGCTCAAGACAGCTGCTATAGACTGCTCGCAGCTTACAATAACAGAGCTTCTTCAGGACTGCTCGCAAGCAAGAAGCATAACATGCGACAATGGGGAAGAATCATGCCAGCACACCGAATCAATAGCTAAAAATGTGTTTACGCAGACCCTGGATAAATGGAGCATGCAGTACGAGTTTTTGGCTTACACAGACCCAAAATCACCCTTGATCAAGCTTGGAAAGACATGTAAAGCGGAGAAAAGGTCAAAAATATTTCCCATACCGATAAGCACAGCCACAATGTACACTAAACTGGATATTTGCGGGTAAAAATTAGATAAATAAACTTGATTTACATTTCAATCCGCTTCGCAAGTTTAGTGCTCGGCTTCGCTGTCTGAGATGCGTGCGAAAACGCTCGCACGCTCGCGTTCAACTCGCACGCTCAGCCTCGCCTATACATTTAAAACCCAAATATTTAAATATAACTTGCTTCACAATTGATTTAACCAAAGAGGTGTCAAATGAATAAGAAATCCCAGAGCATTTCCATCAACACAATCATTGTCGCAGCTATTGCTCTTGCTGTGCTTGTAGTCCTGTTTGCAATATTTACCGGTAGGCTGGGAGGCTTTGCAAGAGGAGTGCAGGAAACTGATACTTGCGCCCAGAAATGCTTAAGCCTTAATGCAGATGTGGGCAAAACTTTAACAGAGTTTGATAAGAATTGCAACACTGGCGAATCGTTAATAGGAGGCACCTACAAGGACGGCCAATATGGGTGCTGCTGCAGGTCAAAATAATTAAATATTTAAAGAATCATTCTATTGGATTATTATGCCCTCAAAAAAAGCCCAGAGCATCTCTATAAATACGATAATTATAGCAGCTATTGCCTTGGCTGTGCTTGTGGTATTATTTATAATTTTTACAGGCAGGTTTAAGATTTTTAGCGAAGGTATATCAAGCACAGCTTCTTGCACCAAGACATGCGAGATTGCAGGTAAGACTACCATAGGGAGTAGTCAAACCAAAGAAGGATGCACATCAGGAGGGTACACCTACATGCCGGGCGAATACGGCGATGTACAAAAAAATTACGTTTGTTGTTGTTCGTAACATATTTTTAGCCCATTAACCCAAATATTTATATATCTGGTTCTTTAGGGTTTGTGCATGGTTTTTAGAAAAATTCACAGTTTTTTTTTCTCAAGAAAAGGAGTACAGTTAGCCCCGACAACAATTATTTATATTATAGTTGCTATTGGAGCGGTTATTCTGATGGTTTTTGCGGTTTATATGATAAAAAGCAAAATATTTGGTTGATATGGACAAGAAAGGAATATCAGCAGAAATGATGGTAGTGCTCTTGGCTTTTGTTATAGTTGCAATGATTTTGCTTGCATTCAGCTCACGGCTTAAAGATTTATTAATACAGGATTCTGATGTGGAAACTTGCAGACTTAGCGTTTTAGCCCAGGCACAGACAAAAATTGCAGGCAAAACCATCGTGCCTCTGGAGTGCCCAAGAAGGCTTGTAAAAATATTTAACGATAAGGCAGAGATAAACGGCAAGAGGTCAAAATACCAATATAAGCAGCTGACTAATGAGCAAGTCAACGAAATTGCGGCAGAAGAATTAAGGCTTTGCTGGTACATGATGGCAGAGGGAAAAAGGGACGTTTTTGAGCAGTCGTACTTTTTTAGCGAAGGCAAATACTATCAATGCATTATCTGCTCTGAGATAGAATTTGACAAAGAGGTAGGAACAAAATCATACGAAGGCTTGACAGACTATCTTAAATCAAAAAAATTACCAAAAATGGACATAAGCTATCATGACTACCTAATAAGATCTCAGCAAAACCTATACCTATTGTGGGGCATAGTTCCTTGGACTCAATATACTCCATGGGGCTATGGCACAACTAAAAGAGACAGTTTCAAGGATAAGTTTGAAACAAATGAAAAATACTTGATATATTTTTTAGCGCATAAGCCATCATGGCTGGTTGGCTTGACAGGAGGATACACTTCTGCCTATTATATCGGGCTTGGAAATGAAGAAAAACTTAGGGAAGAATGTGCAATATTAATAAACTAAAATGGGAAGAATACTAACAGACTCGCTTGTTGTTATTTTTATAATACTGCTAACAGCCTTTCTTCTCCTTAAATACGAATCAAACCTTAAAGAGATTTATGCAAAAACTGTTGGAAAATCAACATGTGAAGCAAGTGTAAGGACACATGCAGCCCTTAAGCTTAGGTATGTAGATTTTTCTGGAGAAATAAAATGCCCTACAATAAAACTGAAAATAGATGACAAAAATGAAGAAGTTATAAAAAAGAGCATAGCAGATGCAATGGTTGACTGCTGGGATCAGTTTGGAAAAGGCAAGCTGGATTTGTTTAAGGACGATAGTGTATATTGTTCTATTTGTCATAGGATAACTTTCAATAAAGAAATCCAAGTCAAAGGCTTTTTGAAGTACCTTGCTGATAAAAATCCAAGAGGAGGGGATATTTCATATACAAAATATTTAACAACAGAAAAGACCCAAAATTCCGACTTTCTCACAGGAATTGCAAATAATCACATTGATGATACACTACTAGCTTCACAACAGAATGAATACGCAATAATATTTACTTATGTAAAGGGTAAGCAGTATTTAAAGGAATATGCGTATAAAGCAGCTTATATGTCACCTGGACTTGGTTTGGTTGGGATAGGTTTTGGTGTTATTAAAGTTGGAAGTGCACTTGCTGGCTTAGCTACATTTACAGGTTTTGGCGCTCCAGTAGGAATTATTGTCGAAGCTGGCAGCTTAGCAACGGGTGGATTTTTGATGGCAGCTGGAGCTTTATGGGGCTATGTCACATTTTTTATAGAAGGCGTACCATTTGAGCATATATCATTAATATCTTTTATACCATATGATGCGCAATATATTGAAAGTCTGAACTGCAAGGAAATACCAACAAAATAATAAATTATAAATAAGAAAGGACAAAGGCAATACCATGACAGGGAAAAAAGCCAATATACTAACAGACAATCTCGGATGGATTCTTTTGGCATTATTACTAGCAATAATCTTTGTATTGGCTTCTCCAGGTATCGCAGAAGGCTTTGAAAATGCTATAAAATTTTTGAGGAACTGGAGATGAACAAAAAAAGAGCAACAGCAATAGATATGACAATAGCTTTGTTGCTCACTGTTGTAGTAGTAATAGGATTCATATCATATGGGCCGAAAATATGGGAGTTGATTAAAATAAGCATAGGATTTGGGAAAATTGACGAAGGTAATTTAAATAAACAAGATGTTGTAACTTTAACAAATAAAGAAATAAAAGCAAAAATAGGCGCACCTTTCATATCAAAAATGGAAGACACATTTGATTTAAAGCCAAATTCCCCAGATCATTGCCTTGTAACAACTACTTTAACAAACACAGGTGAAGCAGCCTGGATAGAGTCAGACAAAATAAAAATTACACTTTTCTGCAAATACAGGCAAAATCAGGCTAAAACATTTGTTCAAAACTATCCAACTGAAGGCTACATAAAAGATATAAATTCTTTCAAAAATCTAGCGATTACATTTAACGATCAATTTCCAGACAATTGTTTGGAGTCTCTTGAAAAATACCAAATAATTTTATACTCAAACTGCAACGGCATCGGCACATCAGAGCAACCATGCGATAATTTTGGGCAGGCTTCAAGTCCAAAGATAATTGACATGGTAGAATTTGTCTGTAAAATAAGTTAAAATGTCAAAAAAATCAGTTGAATTGTCAATAAATGTAATGATTATGATGGCATTGGGATTGGCTGTTTTAGTTGTGCTTTTTATTACATTAACATCCGAAGCCGGCGTTTTCAGCAAGACTGTATTGTCTTGCGAGGCCAAAGGTGGGCAATGTATGGCTGAAAACGATTGCCAATATGAAAAAACAAGCTTTAAATGCACAGAAAAAAATAAACTTGTTTGCTGTGTAAATCCTTTAGGTAGGTGATGATTATGAACAAGAGAGGAGAAGTGCCATATTATGTTGTAGCATTGGCGCTGGCTGTTATAGTGTTTTTTGTATCTTTTGGCATATTTAGGACACCAGCAAGCGAAGCTGGAACTTTCTTTTCCTCAGAGACATTAAAGGCAAAAGACTCCAAATGCCTGTTTGACATGCAAAGAGCAGTAGAGCGAGGCATCAACCCTACAGACACAGATAAAGATGGGCGTCCGGATGCCTGTGATATATGTGTAAATGGCAAAAATGACGAGGATAACGACTTGGATGGAATGCCAACATACTGCGATAAGGCTGATAATGACAGGACTATTGTAGCTTGCAGTCGTACAGTTACAAAAGATGGCAGATGCCTAGGCTAATTTCTTGGAGTTATCATGCCGAAACTATCTTTCTTGAAAAACAAAAAATCCGCAATAGAGGTGTCGTTAATACATTTGCTTGAGATTATTCTAGCAATAATAGTTATCTCTGTCTTAATCTACGTATCTCTAAGGCTTAGCGGATTGCTTATAGGAAAACAGGAATATGAATCAACGGTCAATAATCTTGAAGCGCTATCCACAAGAATCAATGCGCTTGTCAAAGATGACAAGTCTTTAAAGCAGACTATGGTATATACATTACCAAATGATTTCATTCTTGTGGGCTTTAACTATCAAGACCAGGCTCCTGTAAAGACCGATTGCACGCAAGAAATTATATCAAAATCACGGCCAAACATATGCCAGTCAAAACCATGCTTATGCATTTATAAAAACCACGGAGGCATCGCAGATTGGAGCGGCAAGGATTTTGACGGCAAAGGCACTACGCTGCCTCTAAAATGCAAGACATTTGAAGGAAAAATAGTGTTTTTGACTCCGCAAAAAGATCCAAATTTCCAGGGCTCAAGTAGTCAATGGAAGCCAAACTACAGCAAATGGAACAATTATAATTATCTTGTTCTTTACGGCATATGCGGAGGCCCATGGAGAACAAGCTGGGGCATCAGGCAGATCTACCTTGAAAAACACAAAGAAGGTGAAAACACCTTCATATTTATTGGTGACGCTAAAAATAATAAATAAAACTTTAGTAGAAAAGCATTTAAACAAAGCTCAAAATATATTTCTTATGAAAAAAAGAGGCACAGTCACATTAAGACAGACATTGATTCATTTGGGAATGCTGGCTCTTGTAGCCTTTGTTTTTTATTTGCTGACATCTTATGTCAATTCGATAAGGCAGAATGCAGACTTTGAGATGCTATTTTTCAGCAGGGATTTGGCATTGCTGTCAAACTCTATATATTCATCACCGGGAAATGTGGAATATATATATTCTATGGACAATAAGCCATTAAGCATCTTCAAGATTGAATTTAAGCAATTAAGCACGTTGGACGACAAGTCTGTGGTAAAAGTTGAATATGGGGGGACCTCAAAGTCCTATCCATTTGCAAAATCCTCGCCTAATAATGACATATATATAATTTCGGCTCCAAAATCAATAAAATTTGACAAGAAAGGCGACAATTTAGCTATAACAAAAAATGAATAAAATAGCATCGATGGACACAATCCTGAACCTTTTCAGGCTGTTTTTTCTAATCATTGTTTTCTTTTCAGTGGTATCCCTTGCCAGGGCATTTATCGTAGAAAAAATAGACCTGTTTGAAATAGAATCAAAATTACTGAACTATAGAATAGCATTTTCAGACAAAATAAGCTATGTAGACAGCGATACAGGCAGAACATATGTTGGGATCATAGACCTTGCTAAATTCACTTCGGATGATTTTGCAAAAAATCTGCTGAACTCAATCTACTATGGTAAAATAAATTCGGAAGCATCTGCAAAGATTGTTCTTAAAGACTTGGACGCAAATCAAGGCTATGATGTATTTTATGAGAAATTCTACAATAAAGAACTCTATGACGAGAAAAAAGTGCTTGTAGAAGCAAAATTGACAGGGGCTGGAGCTGCCAAAAGGCTTGACACCAGCTTTTATGTTTTAATAAAAGACAAAGATTATTTCAGAAGAGGAATGCTAAATGTTGAAGCGATTTTGCCAAACCGCTAAGCTGCGCAAAAAAGGCAGCGGACTGACTGATTTCTTTTCGATACTGACATTTGTGCTTGTCATTATTGTATTTTATGGAATATTCAAATTCACAATCGGCGGATCAAAGTTTGAAATTGGGCAACAGTCAAAAAGCATAGAGGACTCATTGTCATTGCTAAGCATTCTAAGAACTAATGTTAATGTTGGCAACATTGAAATGAATATTGCAGAGCTTATAGCACTGTCTTATTCAGACCCAAGCAAAAAAAGCAACCTTGAAAATCATCTTATAAAAGTTATGAATGATTCATTTGGAGCATCTGATTGTGCAATTTTCTGCATAGGCCAAAATCAAATAAAAACAACTGGATGCAGCCTCAATACGGGATATCACACATGCTCAAGCGACATTATACAAATTCCGGCTTATGACGGAAAAATTATAGAGGTTTCATTAAATTCCAAAATAGAACCTTTAAACCTGCAGTCTGCACCATAAAATGAAAAAGAAAAAATCATCATTATTTTTCATGCCCCTAATCGTGATAATACTGATTATAGTGCTTGTTAACCTTTACATAGTATTGCTTGAAAAAGGCCCTTTCACAAAACCAATTGGAAGCAGGCAGTTTGATTTGTTTAAAGTTTATTTGGAAGCAGAGAAATCACTGCTTTTTATCGACCAGTCAGCAAAATACTCCTTGCAGCAGGCAATTTACGAGCTTGGACAGAAAGGAGGCTCTTCAGAAATTGACATTGACGAAACACCAGATTCAGAATACGAACTTTATGAAACTCCGTTTTACAGCAGATGCGGCAAATACTATGGTTATTTTATTTGGTACAAAGAGAATGGACAAAATGAATGCATCGATGAAAATAGGATACAATCCAGCTTGATTTATATTTTTAAAATAAATCTTGATAAGTATTTAGAGAGGCATCCTACTAACATACCTCAAAATAATTATAATTATGAAATAAAAAACGGCATTGAAATCATAGGCAAAGCCAAAGAATCTTTAAGGCTTGATATTTTAAAAGACGAAAATAAGCCATCAGCCAAAGAGCCGATTAAAACATCAGAGGGCTTGGGAGATTTCACTGGAAAAGAAAAATTATGTCGTAAAGGGAAAAAATGCATATTGGCTTCAGAAGCTTATAATTTGTTAGAGAAATCCCAAGAAAAAGCAGCAGAAAAGGGGACTTGGATAGAGGTAACTGATGGCTATAGGAGTAAAGAAGAACAAATTGCAATATGGGAAGGAAATACAGCAGACAATTTCAAAGTTGCTATCCCAAATGAGTCATTGCGCAAGAAGTTCGTTTGCTACCCTTATGGAAATGATGTTGAGCAAAGATGCCCGCATTTAACTGGAAATGCTGTTGACGTGTTTCTTGAGGGCAAAACCAAGCATACTATGAGCGTAGCTGATTTTAAGTTACTTTATTCCATAATGTCAAGCGCTGGCTGGGTTAGATACACAAAAGAGCCATGGCACTTTGAATGCTGCGGCACCAAAAGGTTTGAGGCGGCAAAAGCCAAAGGAGTTACAGAAATAGGAGAAGTATAAAATGGAAACAAGAGACCTTGTGTTATTAATGACAATTCCCATTATTTTAATCAGTCTTATTATTTATACAGATACAGGTCCAGCAATAACAGGCACGGTTGTGCATGAGCCAGCAAAAGAAAGCAATATACTTGGAACTTACTCTATAAATCCGTCATTTAAAGCAAAAGAAAACTATGATTTAACTGATTACAACAAAATAAGAAATTCATTTGATATAATTTCAAATTGTGCACAAAGCAAAGATGTGCAATCTTGTATTAATGATATAAACGCTAATGACAATTTCTTTACATGGTCCTTGGGATGTGATAAGGGAGCCGAGAAAGTGCTTTACGGCTTTGCAGAGTTTCTGCAACAATGCATTGACTCAGAGGAAAACAATTGCCTCTGCAGAAAGAAGATTGATATAACTAAAGAAGACATCCAAAGCCATATAGCACCTTATAATGAGTATAGGATATCTTTGACGGAAAATGCAGCACTTAAAAGAATATACATGTCAATACAGGAATTTCCAAGTTTGTCTTATAGTGTAAAAACAAGGGGCATTTCAGGATGGATGCCTAAAATAGTAACTCTAGGCTACAGCCTCGATGGACTGACAAGTTACAATATTTTTTTCATAAATGAAATTGGAGATACAAAATACAGCTTTGGCCCGATAAGGCAAGTAATAATTTATAAGCATAACCTTAATGGAGCACAAGTAATAGATTTTGTTGATGACGATGCTGGTATTTTGATATATCCTAACAGAAAGCCAGTTACTGAAAATGATAAGCAAATAGAAACAGCAAGCTTGAAAGAGTGTCAGACCAAGCCAGACAATATATACAAATTCTGCGTCACAAAGAAAGACTACAAAATAATGGCTTATGACAAAATAGATGGACAAGTTAAGGAAAGGAATTTTACAGTAAAGTTTGCTGCCTATATTCCACCTGTGATTAATCCATAAAACAAAACCATACTCACTTTGTTCGTAGCTTTTGTTTTAAAAAACAAAAGTATATAAACCATTTCTTTAACCTTTAACTTATGCTTAAAATCCCTTACGAAGAGATAGTTCTCAAGATAAATGAAAAGACAAAGATGACAACTGCTGAGGTAGAGGAAAGGATTGACAAAAAATTAAAGCAGCTTTCAGGATTGATAAGCAAGGAGGGAGCTGCGCATATTGTTGCAAACGAGCTCGGAGTCAAGATTTTCGAGCCCTTGAGCGGCAAGCTGCAGATAAAAAACATTTTGACAGGCATGAGGGATGTTGAAACTGTTGGAAAAGTGCTACAGGTTTATGAGACAAGGGAATTTATGAGAAATGACTCAATGAGCAAGGTTGCTTCCATGCTTATTGGCGATGAAACAGGCACAATAAGGGTTGTGTTATGGGGAAGCCAAGCTGATAATGCTGCCAATCTTGGGCAAGGCTTTGTTGTCAAGATTCTTGGAGGGTATGTAAGGGACAACAGCGGAAGAAAAGAAATTCATCTTAATGACAAGAGCCAGCTTATATTAAATCCAAAAGGCGAAACCATCAATGAAATTGCTGTTGAAGCCAAAAGAGGAAGCAGGAAAGAAATAAAGGAGTTGCAAGAGAATGACAATGATATCGAATTGCTGGGCACAATTGTGCAGGCTTTTGACATAAAATACTATGAGATATGCCCCCGCTGCGGAAAAAGGGCAAAGCCTACAGCTTCCTTGTTTGAATGCGCAGAGCACGGAAGCGTGATTCCATCTTATGCTTATGTATTGAATGCTGTTCTTGATGACGGGACAGAAACAATAAGGTGCGTTTTCTTCAGGAACCAGCTTGAAAGACTATTGAATTTAAATCAAGAGCAGTTGCTAAAATTCAAAAGTGAACCTGCAGATTTTGAGGCTGTGAAAAACAATTTATTGGGAACAATCGTCAAGCTGAACGGAAGAGCCAACAAGAATTCTATGTTCAACAGGCTGGAGTTTGTTGTGAGCGGAGTTGACACAAACCCGAACCCTGAAGAGGAATTGAAGAGATTGCAGGGATAATAATTACAATTTTATGAAATATTTACTTCTTTTGAATCTAAGTGAGGCAACAGTAAACTATTTAAATTAGAGTTTACATTATAAGATAAAAGGAGATTCGCTTGTCAAGAAAAAAAGATTTGGGTTCCTTACTCGGTGGAGTACTTGTGGCATTGGCTCTTGTATGGATTTTTGTAATTCAACCTATTTTGAATTGGATAACTGCCCATAAGATAATATCAACGATTATCGGAATTTTGTTTATAATATCCATTATATACGGCGTGAAATATTGGATTGACGCGAGAGTGTGATATAATGAGTGGTTTATTTGATGACGATGATAGGGATTCTAAAAGAACTTTAACTCCACGAGAAAAAGATATTCTCTGGATAAGAGCAAAAAAAAAATGTGAAATTTGTGGTGATAAAGTAGAACGTCCAAATATGTTAGCAGGTCATAACATTGCATGGTCAAAAAGGGGTCATACAACACTTAAAAATTCACTTTGTCTATGTTATGGATGTAACAACAGGCAGAGAACAGAAACTGCAAGTCAAATTCGTAAGAAATTAGGAATTAAAGATGAAACTGAAGAAAAAAAAGAAGCATTAAAACAAAAAAGTATATATCAGTTAAAATTCTTAGCCAAGAAATTCAATGCTAAGGTTAAAGGCCATATTGAAGGAGATTTTTTTGGTGAGAGTACTGTTGCTTCGTCTAAAAATAAGTATGTCAATCAATTAGCTAAGATTCTATCTAAAAATGATATTGAATCTGCATTGAAAGATATGCCAAAGCCCGAAAAGAAGAAAAAAGCAAGAAGAAGGTCAGATTCTATTTTTGATTGGTAATTTTTTATTGTATATTACATCTTGTAACCCACTCACAAAACCCGCACTCTTCTCCGGCTTCAGGAATCTCACCATAAAGGACTTTTAAAGCTTTCCTGAAAAGCTTATCAGCATCCGAAACAGAAACCTTCACCTTAACCAAATCTGTGTTAAAAAGCACATCTCCATCGGAATCAACCTTATTGGGATGGTAAAACAGCAGATAAGCGTAATTTTCAGTCTTATACTTGTTCTTGCGAAGAAGAAAATTATAGATATTCATCTGGTCCTGGTAATGTTCATGCGTATCATCCTTCACAGGAAAGCCCCTTGTCTTGTAGTCCAAAACAACAAGTTTTTTTGAATTCCAAAGCAAATTGTCAACAGCGCCCCTGAAAACATTGTCATGAGAATCAGCCCATTGTATGCCTTTAAAGTTGTTCCTCCACTCATTCAGCAATTCAACATCATCAAACAGGGAATATTTTCCCTTAAGCGAAGAAAGCTCCGGAGGCAGTTCTCCCTTGTCTCTGAACAAATCAAAATGAACTTTCAGGATCCTGTCCATCCCGGATGGCAATGAAGGAAATATAGAATCCGGCCTTTTAATGCCTTTGTTGAAATGCATCCAGAAGCATTTAGGGCATTCTTTCAGCAAACTAAGGCTTGAGGATGAAAATTTGTACGGCATTTTAACAATATTCTATCTTGTATATTTAAAACTTCATTTATTTTCCATATTAAAAACAACCACTATTCACTGGACATCTTCGCACAAGCTTTATAAGGGAATTAATCTATCTAAAACCTAAAGTGGATGAAGAAAACGCTTTAATTGTATTTCAGGGAAGTAAGATAAGAAGAGTTTGGAATAGCAACGAATGGTGGTTTGTTGTAGAAGATATTATAGCTGCTTTAATTGATTCTAAAGACATTAAGCAGTATATCCAAAAGATTAAACAAAGGGATGAAGAGTTAGCCAAAGGGTGGGTACAATTTGTACATACCCTTCTTATTCCAACTACTGGTGGAGCCCAAAATATGAATTGTGCCAACACTCAAGGCATTTTCCGTATAATTCAGTCAATCCCTTCACCAAAAGCAGAGCCTTTCAAGCTATGGCTTGCTAAAGTAGGCTACGAAAGAGTGCAGGAAATAGAAAATCCCGAATTGTCGCAAAAGAGAATGAGGGAAATATACAGGCAAAAAGGCTACTCAGACGGCTGGATTGAAAAGAGAGTAAGGGGCATAGCAATAAGGGACGAATTAACCAACGAATGGAAAAACAGGGGAGTAAAAGAGAACAAGGAATTTGCAATCCTCACATCAGAAATATCAAAAGCCACTTTTGGGTTAACACCGAGGAAATACAAGAAGCTTAAAGGGCTGAAACAACAGAACTTAAGAGACCACATGAATGACATGGAGATTATATTTACAATGCTTGGCGAAGCCTCAACAACAAGAATTGCAAGAAACAAAGATGCAAAAGGATTTGGCCCAAATAGATTAGCCGCAAGAGAAGGGGGAAAAGTTGCAGGAGTTGCGAGAAAAGAGCTTGAAAAAAGAAGCGGCCAGCAAGTAGTCAGCAGGAAAAACTATCTTGCTCAATCAGAAAAAGAAAAAAGAAAGAGAATATCAAACTAAGCATATTGCATATATTCTTTAAAATATATATTTCATCACCACTGGACACTGGACATTCCTGCCTAAAGTATATAAACTAACTCAACATTACTATCTGTTGAAATCATCGCAAGATGGTTTTACCCAGCCTCTGGAATGTTAAGGAAATGGCGTAAATCCGCCTAAAGCCAAAGCATTCCTAATTAAAGAGGCTTTGAAACAAGAACCGAAAAGGAAATGGGTGAAGAAATTGAAGTGGAATAAAGCAGAAGTAGAATATTTAAAGGAAAATTTTTCATCAAATCAGGATAAATCATTATCTGCTCATTTACATAAATCCCCCAATTCTATAAGGATTAAAGCTAGTAGATTAAGATTAAAGAAAGATTCTAGCGCATACAGAATTAACTTGAAATTAACCCCGATTGAAGAACAGGTTATTTTTGGTGGTTTGATGGGAGATTTGCATTGCAGACTTACCCATACATCAAAAAATGCACGAGTGGAGGGTGGCCACGGTTCAAACCAAGGAGAGTATCTGGCTTACAAAGTTGAGTTATTAAACAGACTTAAATGTGTAATAAGGTTATCAAAAGAGGGAGCATGTTATTATCAATCTAAATCATTTTCCCGTTTAAATAATTTATACAAATCATTTTATCAAAATGGTAAAAAGATTGTAAACAGAGAAGTTTTGGATAAAATCAACCCATTTGGTTTGTTTGTATGGTATCTCGACGACGGTAGTTATCATTCAAGAGATAAAAGCTCACGTTTGCATACAAACTGTTTTACTTATGAAGAGCATTTAGTGATGAAAGAATGGTTTGAGCAAAATTTCGGAATATCGCCAGCAATTCATAAATTTAAAGATCAGGAAGATAAAACCATATATTACTTATCCTTCCCAGTTTCTGAAACAAGAAAATTACATGATTTGTTCAGAGACTTTGAGATTCCAGAATGCATGAAATACAAGCTTTACTATCATCACGAATCACATTTACCAAATTCCATCCCTGAGGCCATAGTAGCCTATAATTAAGGGGAGTTGAAATAAAATCCGAATAGGAAAAAGGAGGTTGGTAAAAATGGAAAGTAGAAACGTGCCTGAAAAGAAATTCAGCACAGGCGTTATAACTGCTACAGTCTGGCAGAATGCCGGAAAAGGCAGAAGTGGAGAACCAGTAAGTTACAGAACTGTTTCTCTGCAAAGGAGATATAAAGACAAAAATGGAGTCTGGCAAAGCGCTAATTCTTTCAGAGTGAATGACTTGCCAAGGGCAGCATTAGTGCTGCAGAAAGCATACGAGTATCTTGTTATAAGAGAGCAGGAATCCGTATCCGCTTCTGACTACGAAGTGGACGAAGACATCATAGAAGAAGTCATTTAACAGGAATTAATTGAAGTGCCAAACAACGAGGCAAAAGAAACAAGAAGAAAAAGAAAGGAAATGAAAGAAGAAAAAACAGAAAAGACAATCTATGACCTTCCGGGAGTAGGAGCTGCAACTGCTGAAAAATTAATTGCAGTTGGATTCAGCGATCTGATGAGCATTGCAGTTGCAACGCCAGCAGAATTGATTGATGCAACCGGCATGGGAGATGCTCTTGCGAAAAAACTAATTGCAGTTGCAAGGTCTTCCTTGGAGATGGGATTTGAATCAGGGGAAGAACTGATGAAAAGAAGGGAAAAAGTTATAAGATTGAAAACAGGAAGCAAGGCATTTGACGCATTGCTTGGAGGAGGGCTTGAAACAGGTGCTATTGTTGAGTGCTTTGGAGAGTTCGGCTCCGGAAAAACCCAGCTTGGCCATGCTTTGGCGGTCAGTTCCCAGTCTGCTGACAAGGACGCGGTTGCTGTCTATATTGACACTGAAAACACCTTTAGGCCTGAAAGAATAATCCAATTGGCAAAAGGCGCCGGATTGGATGAGGAGCAAGTCTTGAAAAACATCAAGGTTGCAAGAGCATACAACTCTGACCATCAGATGCTTTTGGCAGAAAAGGTAGAAGACCTTATCAAAAAGCAAGGATTGAATGTTAAATTGGTTGTTGTTGACTCATTGACAGCCCATTTCAGGGCAGAGTTCATTGGAAGGGGCACTTTGGCAGAAAGGCAGCAAAAACTGAACAAGCACATGCACATATTGATGAAGCTTGCTGACACTCATAATTTGTGTGTTTATGTCACAAACCAGGTCATGGCAAAGCCTGACATGTTCTTCGGCGACCCAACGCAGGCAATCGGAGGCCATATTGTGGCACACGCTTCAACATTCCGTGTCTACTTGAGAAAAGGCAAGAAAGGAACAAGAGTTGCAAAGCTTGTTGACAGCCCAAGCATGCCTGAAGGCGAAGCAAATTTCTATGTTGATGAGACAGGAATCAAAGACATAGAATAAATTTACTTTTTCTTTATTATTTTTTATTTTTTTTAACGAAATAATAGGCGAGGTGTTGTGATATTCCCAAAAAGCAGTGACATAAGCGAGCGAAAGCAAGCTTTCGCATTCCACTCTCGCAAGCATCTCAAACTCGCGTGCATCTCGAGCTTTCGCATGTCACTCGAGCACTAGAATTTGTGCCGAAAGCACGGATTGAATTTTATTCTGTTTAATTTAACAATCTTACAAACGGCTTTGTCCCAAGAGGCGACAAAGCCAAATAAATAAGTTGTACAATATCGCCCTGCAATAAACTTCTGACCTTGCAGTATTTGCCAGCTTCGAGCTA
>JAGVXT010000013.1 GCA_018303655.1 Candidatus Woesearchaeota archaeon | reverse complement strand
TCTTAAACCAATCCATCTTAACAGCTTCTTTTTTAGTGCGACAAACTCCTTAATATTTGGTTTTGGGGAAGTTATATCAAAATAAACTTCTGTTCCATCAGATTTCTTGACAAATACATCAACTCTTTTATCAGGGTCTTCGAGTGATTTTCCTTTTTGTATGGATTTTTTAATTTCTTCAAACTCTGTTTTCATATCAGGATTTCTTTTTCCTGCCCTTAAATCCATATCAATTTTACTGATAATTGCTTCTGTTTTTTCATCTATTTCTCCTAATATATCATATTGTGTATGAGCTTCATAACCTGCCCCTTCTGCAAGAATTTTCACTAATTGCTCATAGATAGACATTCCAAAGCTTGTATAGAACGAATGAACAATAGTGTGAGTTAATATTTGCTCTTTGGTAAAAATTGCTTGGAAAAATGGTTTATACTCAGTTTCAGCATTGTAATTATCAATTTTTGATAGTATTACCTCTTTCACAAGTTCTTTTACTTTTTTTCTTGTTTCTGTTTTCATCTTAATAGTAAATATTCTACATTGTTTATAAATATTCATGTTTTTTGTTAGTACGCCCCCTTCTAGTTTCCGTAATTTAGCGAGAATTCAATTGAATATAAATTTTAGAGCCTGCGTATAATCCCCCGTTATGCGAATCTCTTTGAGTTTGCATTCCTAAGCTTATACGAAAGTTCTTCCACGACCTATAAGGTAAAATAATAATGAACGAAGCGACACTCACGAACATATAACACGCGTTTCACGAACTTTTCACCCATTCAGAACATCAAGAATCCTCTGGCTGTATTTTTTGAGGTTTTCAAGCTGTCTCTGGTTCAGTACAGCGCATGCAAACCCCCAATGCAAAGCTACGATGTCATCTTTTTTGACACCTTTAAGAATTTCCGGAATGTAAACTGCTGTTTTTGGCTCATGCTCCTTGATGATTAGTTTGTTTTTTTCTTTTTTGAGAGAAGAAGCCGAGACAATCAGTTTGTCCTTCAAAATCTCAACGACTTTTCCATAAGAAACTCTGCAGTTGTCCATGTTATTTAATGTTGTCGGCACAGAGCCTGTTGTCCTGCCAACGCCGACATAAAAAACATTGAAATTGTGATGAGGCACAAATCCGTTAGGCATATTTTTCATTAATTTTTCGCCAATTGATTTTGGCAGGCCCCCGTTAATCAGTTTTCTTATTATACCTTTAATATCCCCATCATTAAATTCCTCAAGAAGCTCATTTCCAATCCAGTATGCCTCGACAACATCGTAGTCAAGAAAATCCTTTTTTGTCTTTTCCGCTATTGAGGAAAGATAAGGATAAAGCCCTTCAAACTTTCTTATTGATTCCCGCACAGATTCTGCTGAGCTTTTTTCATTTATATAATCAACAAACTGCTTTGAAGCCTCTTCAGGGCCGCAAAATCTTAACGAGTTGGTTATGTAAGAAAATCTTGCTGCTAGTTCAACCCCGTCCATAAGCCTTCACTTTAAGAATTTTATGAACCGGGAATACTATTTTCTGCATCCAAACAATTGAAATAACTCCTGTAAATATGAGCATAACCCCATAAATCTGGTAAGGATTTATCTGCTGCCCTTTGAAAGCTAATGCAAGCAAACTTGTTATTGGAGCGCCGATAGAGAGCACGGAAGTTGCAGTTGTAACATTAACGAGCTTCAAGCCATTGTAGTATGTAAGAACATAAAGCAAAAGGAACATTGCTGTCACAAAAATCCAAAGGTAATGCTGCTGTCCAAACTTGGCTATTGCCGACAGCTCGCCAGTTGCAATCAAATAAGCCAAAATAAAAATTGAGCCGATAAACATCCTTCCAAAAGCCACTATTGTTCCAGAAAGCTCTTTAAGCACATGTTTTGCAATTACGTTCTCCAAAGCCCACATCATCGTGGCTGCAAGCACAAAAATCATGCCCTGTATTATTGTTTGCGATGCCACTAAGCTGAATTTGGGCGTTGCAAATAAATAAGTCCCGGATAAAATCAACAAAGCTCCTGCAATAAGCCATTTGTTAATTTTTTCTTTCAAAAATATTATGGCAAGTATTGCGGCATAAATGAAAATCGTTTTATGTATAAACGAGCCAACAGAAGCAGGCTCTTTCCCTATCATCTGCAGTCCCTTAAAAAATAATATGAATGGTATTGAGCCGCCGATAAAGCCTATTGCAACGAGCTTATACCACTGCTTTTTTGTCAGCTTTTTAAGCTCTTTAAAGCTTCCGAAAAAAGCCAATATCGCAAAAAGCATCAATGCAACCAGCAAATTTTTGAGGAAAACAAAAGCAGGCGCGTTAGTGCCCTGTATTGCATAGCTGTTCACAAAAATAGAAAATCCGGAGATTATTGCAGTCCCAAAAACCAGCATCAATCCTTTTTTATTCTCCATTTTAGCCGATAAGCCCGATAACTTTCCTTGTTGTTTCCCGGATATTCCCCTTTGCCGGGATTCCTATTATTTTAATCTTTCTTTTTATCCCCATGTTGTTCATCAAGTTCAAAAAAAATCCCAGGTCGAAATCGTGCAAGCTTATGATTTTGTTGGTTTTTAGTTTTGAAATGTCGTCAATTATTATTGGCTTTTCGGCATTTTTGACTACGTCCAAAATTATTATTTCTTTTTCCCCGGCATCAAGAAGGGTTTCAGGCGAATAACAAGTGACTATCTTGAACTTTTTTTTTAAATGTTGTGCAACTTTATGGCCGAAATTGTCATCTTCAAGGTATTCATTGCCGAATACATACAGGTTTCGCATTTTATTAGTGGTTCTTAATTTTGCTAAAGTAACAATAAAATCGGGATCATTGAATTACTTCCTTTCTCTTTGATTATCTCCTTTATTTTGTCGTACCTGTCCATATTTAGGTGGTATTTCCAGCCATGCTCTTTTTTCTTTTTGCCGCAGATATTCTGCTTTACCAGAGATTCCAGCACAATCTCAACTTTATCCAAATCTTCCTTTGGCATTCCTGACTTTAAAACGTTAATATAAACAGAGCCTTTCCCAAAGCAGTTTTGATCAAAAAGCTTCTTTACTATTGTCCTGCTAATTCTTATGTACTCACTTCTTTTTACTTTGGCCACGTAAAAAAATGAGCATCAAGAAGTATATAAGTATATGGTCTAAATTTAGTCCCTTATGGGTCTAAATAGAAACCTTTAAATATTAATGGGTGTATGCATTAGTGTATAGATTACAATGCCAAAGTCAGTATTTTTGCAGGAAGAAGGCGACACGCCTAAAAACAGGATATGGAGCTTCTTAATAGTACATTCGGAGTATGACTATTCAATGAAGGATATTGCGCGATACTCCGAGGTAGGATATACTACATTAAAAGGATTATGGAAAGAGTTTAAGGAAAAGAAGATAGTTGTACAGACAAGAGTCGTTGGAAAGGCAAAAATGTACAAACTCAATATGAAAAATCCCGTGGTGAGCAGGTTCATAGACTATTATTGGGCTGTAGTGGATTCTGTTGTGAGAAAGGGAAACAAATTCAAAGACGAAGAAAATTCACCCCACACATATTCGGTTGGCGGAGTCCCAGTTTCCGCAAAACATGTTTAATTCTATACATTTTTGCCTTTCCATTTAGATTCTTCCAAATAATGAGAGCATCACGACCATTTCACTTCCAAGAAATGCGCAGAGCACGAGAAGCAAGGGTCGTAGCTCCTTATCAGCTTCTCAACCTCGAGCACAATTTTCTCTTTTCTTTTGCTTGCTACAGAAGGCACAAAATCCCTTATATCTTCCTGTATGTTCAAAAGGTTCTGCGCTGTTGGCGTTATTATGTTTGCATTTGTTATGACTCCATTATCATTTATAGTGTAATCATGCCATAAAGTGCCCCTTGGAACTTCAATCGCGCCAACTCCATTGCCTGCTTTGAGCTTCGGTTTTTCCACAGCCTCGCTCCTGATATTAAGATTTTCACATATCCTGATTGCTTCGTCAATGCAATGCACAATCTCAATTGCCTGCGCAACATTATTCAAATACGGGTTTTTTGAAGGCAGCCTTATCTTTGACAGCTTGAGCATTTTTTTCGCATTTTTGCTGAGCTTCCTATGGCTGTTGTTCAGCCTCGATAACGCGCCCACCATGTACCTGTGGTCGCTTTTCACGACAAAGTTGGCAGTTGACCTTGGCTCGTGGTACTCGTTAATAAATTCTTTATACTGGGATTTTCTGAAAGAGATCTTTTCTGATGAAAACTCGCCTTCAAGAACAGCGTAGGAATTTTTGTCAATCAAGGAAAAACACTCCGTCCTGCTTTGGAACTCCGGATACTTCAAAGAGAAAAACAGTTTGCATGTTTTTATTGCATCCGCTTTTGCAGATTCCAGCTGCTTCCCGATAATCAGCAAATCAGATTTTTTTGGCAGCTTGAGCCAGCCTCCAACGGTTGCTGATACAGGATGCAGGTCCCTGCCGCCTATAATTTTAATTGCCAAATTGCCTGTTTTCATCAAATTCAATGCATTCTGGAGCTGCGGCCTGTATTTGGAAGCCATTGCCAATGCAGACTCATAGCCAAGATAATCCGGCAAGGCAAGAAAGTAAAGATGGGTAGCGTGGCTCCTTATTCTTTCTCCTAAAGTAAGGAGCTTTCTTAATTGCAAAGTTTGCTCGCTTGGCTTGTAATTCAAAGCGTCTTCAACAGCGCTTATTGCTGCAATTACATGCGCGCAGCTGCAGATGCCGCAGATTCTTGAGGTTATTTCATGCGCTTCAAAAAATTTCCTTCCCCTGACGAGCCCTTCAAAGTATCTTGAGCCTTCGACTGCAGAAAGCTGGCACTTTGTTATTCCACCTCTTTCTACCCCAATCTCAAGTTTCGCATGCCCCTCTATCTTGGTTATGTGGTTTAAGGTTATTGTTTTTGGCATTTTCAGTTTTTGCCTATTTAACTTTTAATTTTTTAATCCGTCCTTCGGACATAAGATTCACTCGGCGAAAATTCTACTGCCATTGAATTTTCGCCTCGAAGGAATTCATTGAAATAATGAATAAATCTGCGAGGCTTTGCGTGTGGCAGACAGCAAAGCCAAGCACTGGCTAATGTCCCAAAGGGACGGATTGAATTTTTTAATATTAGCATTTTACATTGACCTTAACATTAAAAAATTGCTCAAGCATCGGCAGCTTTAATCCTGCAAAAGTCCTCATCCTGTCCTGTATGAACTTGTCGTCGAATCCTTTCTCCTTCAAAATTTTTATCATCAATGGCAAATTCATGTCTTTTGTTGGCCCTCTGCAGCCCCAGCATTCAAAATTGCCGTTAATGCATACAGAGTTGCACCCGCCGGCGGTGATGGGGCCAAGGCACGGCTTTCCCAAATCAAGCAGGCATTGGTTGCCGTTTTTCCTGCATTCAACGCATACGGGATTTTCATACGGCTTTGGCTCTTTGCCTATCGCTATGTTTTTTATGAACGTTACAATTTCCCTTTTGTCAGGAGGGCAGCCCGGGATGTAATAGTCCACTTTGACATGCGCGTCTATCGGAGTTGGCTGGATGTCTTCAACTTCTTTTTGCTTCCGATACAACAAATGCTCGTAATTTTCCTTTAGGGTAAATTGCCTGTATGCAGGCACGCAGCCAGTGCATGCGCATGCCCCCAATGACACAATGTATCTTGTGTTTTGCCTGAGCTTTTCAAGCTCCTCCAAATCACCTTTGTCAGCCACCAATCCTTCCATAAACACGTAATCGAACTGCTCGTCCGGATTTACTTCCTTTATGAATGGGAATGCCTTCAGGTCAACTAATTGAATTAAATCAAGAATTTCATCCTCGTTGAATATGACCGACAATAAGCAGCCTGCGCATCCTGTTATTCCGTAAAATCCTAATTTGAGTTTTGGTTTCGGCATTTTTTTATTTTCCAACGGAAGTGAATATTTCTCCGTGAGCAACTTGTTCCTCCAGTGAATTACCAATTAAATAATTCAATTCTATCGACAAACCTATTTTATCCTTTGGTTCATTAGAAAGGGAACATTCTTTAGATGAAATTGAAACTGATTCAATTTTCCTAAGTTGCATGGGAAAAGATGGTTGATTCAAGCAAGATACAATTTCATTGGAGATTAAATTCTTGAATGTCACAGAATTCAATAAAATAGTGTCATTATAATTATTTCTCACAGTAAACGTAATTCCCCTGTCCTTGGATATTTCATATTCTAAACATTGCAAACCCTTTTCAAAATTACACCTGTATGGTAAATCAACGGGAAGTTCTATAACACCATAGGGCGCAATCATGAATAGTAACACCGCCAAATAAAGAGGCACGGCAAGAGTGACATAAAGATATTTGCCACTTCTTGCAGATTTATTAATGAATGCTCCTAAAGTCATACCCAAAAGAAGCGCCGGGATTAGAGGAAACCAAAAATCTAAAAGAATTGGCCACGAGATCAGTAATAATGGTACCCCTCCTACTACCCCTCCAATCCAATTCTCCCTGAAAAAATCAATTATTTTGCTCATTGTACCCTATCCACTACTTTAACAGAAACATTTAAATTATGCGCTTTTCCAATCATAAGACTATGAATGTACTTTTCGTCTGCAACCAGAACCAGAACAGGAGCAAAACAGCTGAAGAAGCTTTTAAAGGCAGATTTAATACCAAGTCTGCTGGCCTTTATAATGAAAACCCAGTAACTGAAAAACAGCTTAATTGGGCTAATGTAGTTATAGTCATGGAGCAATCCCAAAGGGCCGAGATAGCCAAACGCTTTCCCAAGCACTATATGCAAAAGCGTATCCTTTCTCTTGATATTCCTGATGTTTACCATTATAACCAGCCTGAATTAATTGATTTGTTAAAGTCTAAAGTTAACGATTTATTTTAGCCATTGAAAATGTTTTCTGGATTCGGTTTTTTTCATTTCAATCATTCTTAAAATCTTTTACCTCATCATACCTGAAGACAGGCCCGTCAATGCAAGTGAACTTTCCTCTTATCATGCAGTGGCAGCATATCCCAAGCGCGCAGTACATCAATCTTTCTGCACTGATAAAAATCTGGTCATCGTGGAATCCTTTTTGCTTTAGTATGTCAATTGCGCCCTTCATCATAATTGGAGGGCCGCAAATGAACACAACTTTGTTTTCATTTGTGAAGCTCGACGCTTTAAGCGCATCAGTAATGAAGCCTTCTTTTGCATCGTAGCAGAACTTGCCATGTGCATTCTTGTCAACAGTTACCTTTATGTGGTATTCCTTTTTCCACCTTTCCATTTCCCTTTTGAAGATTATATCATCCGGAGACCTATATCCTAAGTACAGCAGGACATCATTGAAGTCAGCTCTATGATTTTCTATATAGCCTATTGCCCCTTTCAATGGCGCAACGCCGCAGCCGCCGCCTATCATAATTATGTTATTGCCCTTAATATGCTGCATCGGATAGCCTTTTCCATAAGGCCCTCTGACAAGCAGTTTATCGCCTTTTCTCAGCTTGGCAAGCGCCCTTGTCACATTTCCGACTTCCCTTATGTTTAATTCAATGAAATCCTTTGAGTCGGAGCAGATTGAAATAGGAGCTTCTCCAAAGCCCGGCACTGAAACTTGGACAAACTGCCCAGGCTCATGGCTTGTTTTCATATTAACTGTTAAAGTAAACGTGTCAAAGGTTTCCCTATGGAAATCAAGGATTTTGTATGGTTTTGGGATGTAAGGGTTTTCTAATTGTTTTAGTTTTTGTTTCATTTCATCTCGTTAATAATCTCAACAAAATCTATTCTTGTGGGGCATGCCTCTATGCACCTGCCGCAGCCAACGCAAAGGTTTATTCCATTTTTTTGCTTGAAATAGTCAAGCTGATGATAAATTCTGTGCTTGAACCTTTCTTCCCTTTCTTTCCTGAACACATGCTCACCTGCGACTTTTGTGAATTCCTGCACCTGGCATGAGCTCCAGCTGCGCTTTCTCTCCCCTTCCTTTGGGTTTTTTGTGCCGACATTGTCATGAATCTCAAAGCAGTAGCACGTCGGGCATAGGGCAGTGCAAGCAGAGCACGACAAGCAGATATCAACTCCCTTTTTCCAGTCAGGATGGTCGTAAAGATGAGAAATGTCCTTCTTGTCAAGCCTGTCTGCTCTAGGAATTATTTTTTCTTTTTGTGTTATTGCTGCATTGGTTTCAACAAAAAATTCTCTGAATTTGCCAGCTAAAAATTTTCCTTTTTCAGAGCCAATCTCAACAAGCAGATAATCGCCCCTGTCATAAAACATCAAATCGGAATAATCCACCAATTCCAAGGAGCCGCAGAAACAGAATGGGCTGGGAGCAGTGTTGCAGTGATAACCGAGCAAAAAGCTGTTTTTTCTCATAGAACTGTAATAAGGATCATTGACTTGGTTCATAAACACCATGTCCTGGTGACTTATTGCATTCAAATCGCATTTTCTGATGCCAAAGAACACTCTTGCCGGAGCTTCAGGAGCCGGCACAATAATTTTATTGCCGTTGAATTTGAACAAGACTTCCTCTTTCCTGAAAAAATACTCCTTAAGGGGAAAGTATGAATTCTTTTCAAGATAAATATCGCCAGTATCATCAATTTTTTCAAACCTGACAACGTCCTTGCTGACAGGGGCTATTAGCTCGTAAGACTGCTTTAATTTGCCCAGAAATTCAAATAGCCTCTTTTTTTTCTGCTTTAAAACCCTCATTCAAACCATGCGCATCTTCAGCCATTCCTTGTTTATAAATATTGCCAATTTTGCGGTTTGGCTTTTGAAACTCCCAAACCAAAACTTTAAAAATAATGTGATTAATGGCAATCAAAATGCAGACTTTTGACTTGATTGTTATAGGGGCAGGCTCCGGATTGAACATTTCTTCCGCAGCCGCTGAAATGGGAATGAAAGTCGCAATCGTGGAAAAAGGGCCGATGGGTGGCACTTGTTTGAACAGGGGATGCATCCCGTCAAAGATTCTGATTGAAAGCGCGGATGTTGCGGAAACCATCAGGAAATCCTGTCTATTTGGGATAAATTCGAAAATTTCTTCTATTGATTTTAAAAAAATAACTAGCAGAGCATACCACATAGTGGATAAAGAAGCAAAGGAAATTGAAGAAGCGATTATTGAGAATAAAAATACAACATTATTCAAGGCAGAAGCAAAATTTATTGCTGAAAGAACATTAAAAATTGGAAGCGAAACTATCAAAGGAAACAAAGTTGTAATTGCGGCAGGGACAAGGCCTTTTGTTCCTAATCTTGAAGGATTAAAAGATGTTGATTACATCACAAGTGACGAAGCTTTACGGTTGAAAAAGCAGCCAAAAACAATGACTATTTTAGGTGGCGGGTATATTGCTGCCGAACTTGCCCATTTCTATGGGTCTTTAGGCACTAGAATTAACATTGTGCAAAGGGGCAAATTGTTAATACCCGCTGAAGACACGGAAATCTCGCAAAAATTTACCGATATTTTCAGGAAAAAATACAATATTTTGACGGAGTTTGATGCAATGAAATTTTCAAAAAAAGGCAAAAACTTCATTGTTGCAGCTAAAGGGAAAAAACAAAATAAAAATATAATTTCAGATGCTTTGCTTGTTGCAACAGGCAGGATTCCTAATACAGACATTTTGGATGTTAAAAAAGGCAATGTTGAAACTGATGACAAGGGGTTTGTCAAAACAAATGAATTTTTGGAAACAACAGCAAAAAGCACATGGGCTTTGGGCGATATAGCGGGAAAATACATGTTCAAGCACAGCGCAAATCTGGAAGCCCAGTATGCCTACAGCAATGCCGTGCTAAACCAGAAGGTCAAAGTTGATTACAATGCAATGCCGCATGCCATATTTTCATCCCCACAAGTGGCTGGTGTTGGGTTAAGAGAGCAGGACTTGAAAGATAAAAAAATTGGCTATGCAACAGGCAGATATGATTTTATAAAATCAGGGATGGGCCTGGCTTTGCAGGACAAAGAAGGATTTGTCAGGATTTTTGCTGACAGGAAAACAAGAAAAATTTTAGGCTGCCATATCCTTGGGACTGATGCATCAACATTGATTCATGAAATTATTATTGCAATGAAGGCTGGCTTGGCAGCAGATGCCATAAGCGATGCCGTCCATGTGCATCCTGCATTAAGCGAGGTTGTGCAGAGGGCTGTTAATAATATTGAATGGTGATTTCTAAATAGATTTAAAAACCATTAAAAAATCCATTAAAAAATGCGCCCGAAAATAAGCATCATAGGAGCAGGAAATGTTGGAGCTACAACAGCCCATTGGATTGCCTCAAAGGAGCTTGGAGATGTTGTCCTATTGGATATTGTTGAGGGAATGCCTCAAGGCAAAGCACTTGATTTGCTGGAAGCAGCGCCTGTTGAGGAATTTGATGTTGATGTTAAAGGAACAAACAATTATGAGGATACAAAGAATTCCGACATTGTTGTTATAACATCGGGTGTTCCGAGAAAGCCGGGCATGTCAAGAGATGACCTGATATCAATAAACACAAAGATTGTGAAGGAAGTAACCCAAAATGTTGTGAAGCATTCCCCAAATTCGATAATAATTGTTGTCACAAACCCTCTTGACGCAATGGTTTTTGTTGCTTCAAAAGTAAGCAAATTTCCGCATCACAGAATTTTGGGCATGGCTGGAATCCTTGATTCAACCCGCTTCAGGACTTTTATTGCAAAAGAGCTTGATGTTTCTGTTGAGGATGTTGATGCGATTGTGCTTGGCGGCCACGGAGATTCAATGGTGCCTTTGCCAAGGTATTCAACTGTAAACGGGATTCCGATAACAGAATTGATGCATCACGATAGAATAAACGCTTTAGCAGAGAGAACAAGAAAAGGCGGGGAAGAGATTGTTAATCTGCTGAAAACTGGCTCTGCATTTTATGCACCTGGCGCTGCTGTTGCAGAGATGATTGAAGCGATTTTGAAAGACAAGAAAAGAATTCTGCCATGCGCTGCCTACTGCAATTCCGAATATGATGTTGGGGGATATTTTGTCGGAGTGCCTGTAAAATTAGGAAAGAAAGGCGTTGAGAAAGTGATTGAATTAAAGCTTAATGCAGATGAGAAAGAGGCATTCAAAAAATCAGTTGAGCACGTGAAAAGCCTGGTTGCGGCAACTGAGAAATATCTATAAAATTTTGTGGCAAGAAATGCTGGAGGATATAGTTTTGCGAAAAGTTGCGGAAGCAACTCGAATTATAAGAATAATAGAAATGAGCCCAAACAGAAAAGGGGTTCTTATAAAATTTGATGAAGGCATTGCGCAAAAAGAGGCATTTGACTCAGTCGGGGCGTTGTTAAGTGGGTACTATACAGAAAAATCTACTCAAAATCCGTATCGAAGGCTTGATAACTTGCACGTAGGAATTGAATTGCATGAAGGAAGGATGATGCCTCCTGATGAGATAACGCTTGTTCTCAGAAGCGATTATCCTAGTGCTAACGGAGCAAGAAGAACATACGGAAGTTACAATTTATGGTTATGCTTTTTTGATATTACGCCAGCTAGGGATACTGGCAAGTTTGATTATGAGATGAGATTCTCAAGAAGGAATAATAATTTTGCGAAAAGAAAGTTTAAAGAAGATTTGAAATTATCAATGATGGAGGCTAGTGGGTTTTATGAATATGTTAAGGCACAGAAGCAAATTCCGGTTGGTTTGCCCTCTGCCCCAGTCAGTCACCGCTAAATTTAAATACTCTTAAATTTCAATGCTTCTTGGGGGCAATTATGGAAGAAATGCAGGTTGGAAAAGTAACGCACTATTTCCCTAAAATAGGGGTTGCGGTGATTGATGTCACAGACGGTAGCATCAAGATTGGGGATGAAATACATATAAAAGGGCATACAAGCGATTTCAAGCAGAAAGTAAGCTCTATGCAGATAGAACAGGACAAAATTCAGATTGCAGAGCCCGGGCAGTCAATAGGAATGAAAGTAAATGAGCCTGTACGGCAGCATGATATTGTTTATAAGGAAATCTGACTTTATTTGTTTATTTCTTTCAGATACTTTTTTACCTCTTCATCTTCCAGTTGCGGAAAGCTGTCATAAAACTGGCTTATTGAAAAGAAAAGATTTGTTGAATGAATGCATACAAGCTCAACCTCTTTTTTTATTTCACTTGCAAAATCCGCAGGAGCTACAGGCACAGCCAAGACCAGTTTTTTCGGCTTTTGGGATTTGATATAAGTTATTGCCGCTTTTGTTGTAAATCCTGTTGCAATTCCGTCGTCTGTCAAAATAATAATTTTATTTTTTAAATTTTGCAGCTCGTATTTCCCCCTGTATGCCTTGTACCTTCTTTCTATCTCTTTGCTTATTTCCTTTTTTTGCCGGCTTATATATTCATCTGAAACATTGTAAATCCTTATTGTTTCTTCGTTAAGTGCAACTTTTTTATCCGGGCCGACAGAGCCTATGGCAAACTCCTCATTCCCAGGCAATCCGATCTTTTTAGTTACTATAATGTCCAATCTTGCATTCAGGAATTTAGCAATTTCGTAGCCAACTTCAACACCCCCTCTTGGAATTGCTAATACAATAACTTCTTTATTCTCTTTGTATTTTTTTAACTGCTCTGCCAACTTGATTCCTGCTTCATGCCTGTCTTTGAAGTGCATAATCATGGCCTGTTTTGCCGATATTTATATTTTTGTTATTTGACATCATAAAAACAATAAATTTTTAATATTGCTATTATTGTTTGGCAATTATGCTCACTGACAAGGAAATCAAGAAAGAATTCAAGGCAAAAGCCTCGAAAGAGCCTGACAAGTATTATGCAACTTCTGTTCTCAAGAAAGAGGGATTTTCAAGAAAAAAATGCACAAAATGCGGCACTTTCTATTGGAGCGTTTCTGATGACAATGCCTGCGGCAATCCTGCCTGCTCTGGCGGCTTCAGATTTATCGGCAACACGCCTGCAAAAAAGCAGCTAGATTATATTGGCGTTTGGAATGAGTTTTCTAAATTGTTCAAGAAATGGGGATACACTCCGATTAAAAGATACCCTGTTGTTGCTCGCTGGAGAGATGACACTGATTTTGTGCAGGCTTCGATTTATGATTTCCAGCCTTATGTTGTATCAGGAGCAGTTGAGCCGCCTGCAAATCCCCTTGTGGTTCCTCAGATGTGCTTAAGATTTAATGATATAGACAATATAGGCATTACAGGCGCCCATTACTGCGCTTTTGTCATGATCGGGCAGCATGCTTTCATGAAGCCAAAAGACTGGAACCAATCAAAATATTTTACTGACATCCATAACTGGCTCAAGATTGGCTTGGGTTTGCCAAATGAAGAAATAAAGTTCCATGAAGACGCGTGGGCAGGCGGAGGAAATTTCGGGCCGTGCATGGAATACTTTTCCCGCGGCTTAGAATTGGGAAATCAGGTTTATATGATGTTCGAGCAGACTCCAAATGGCTACAAAGAGCTTGACTTGAAAGTCCTTGACATGGGAATGGGCCATGAGAGAAATGCATGGTTCACCCAAGGAAAGTCAACAAGCTATGAAACCACATTCCCAGCTGTTGTGAAAAAGCTTTATGAAATCACAGGAGTCAAGGTTGACGGGCATTTGATGCAGAAATTTCTGCCTTACTCATCTTACTTGAACGTTGACGAGGTTGATGATATTGACAAAGTATGGAAAGATGTAGCAGGCAAAGTAGGAACTGATGTCAAGGAATTAAGGGAAACTATACTTGAATTGGCTGCCTTGTATTCTGTTGCAGAGCATTCAAGAGCCTTGCTTGTTGCTTTGAGCGATGGCGCTTTGCCAAGCAATGTCGGCGGAGGCTATAACCTAAGGGTAATCTTAAGGAGAGCATTGTCTTTTATTGACAAATACAAATGGAACATCTATTTGCCTGATGTCTGCAGATGGCATGCAGAATACCTTAAGCCTTTGTTTCCTGAACTAGGCGAAAACCTTGATGAAGTTGAAAAAATACTGGAAGTTGAAAAATCAAAATACGAGGCAACAAAGCAAAAAACACATTCAATGATATCCAAGCTTGTAAAGGAGGACATTAATGATAAAAAACTGCTGCTGCTCTACGACAGCTACGGAATAACGCCGGAGATTGTAGTGGAAGAATCATTAAAACTTAATAAAAAAATCAGCGTGCCTGAAAATTTCTATGCAAGGGTTGCTGAGCTGCATTTAAAGCAGGAGCAGGAGCATGCAACCAAAAGAGAGGAAAAATTGAATCTGGAAGGAGTACCGGAAACAAAGGCAATGTACTACAATGATTACGCAAAAAACAAATTCAAGGCCAACATAATCAAAATTATTGACAATAAAATCATATTGAATGAAACTTATTTCTATCCTACAAGCGGGGGGCAATTGCATGATGTTGGTGCAATAAACGGGGAAGAAGTAATTGATGTTTTCAAGCAGGGCGGAGTAATTGTGCATGTCCTGAAGGAAAAGCCGAAACTAAAAGAAAGCCAGGAAGTTGAATGCGAGATTAACCTGCAGAGAAGATTGCAGTTGGCAAAGCACCATACATCAACCCACATAATAAATGCCGCTGCAAGAAAAGTTTTGGGCAGCCATATAAATCAAGCCGGTGCAAAGAAAGATGTGGATTACGCAACAATTGACTTGACGCATTACCAGAGCATTACTGATGAAGAGCTTGAGAAAATTGAGAAGGAGGCAAACAGGCTTGTTAAGCAGTCTATTGATGTTCACAGCAATTTCCTGCCAAGAACAGAAGCAGAGCAGGCTTACGGAATGGGAATTTACCAGGGAGGGGCAGTGCCCGGAAAAGTATTGAGAATTGTGAACATTGATGGAGTTGATGTCGAGGCATGCGGAGGAACTCACTTGAAGAACACTTCCGAAGCTGGCGAAATAAAGATTCTGAAATCGGCAAAGATAAGCGACGGGATTGTAAGGCTTTATTTTACAGCAGGAGAAGCTGCTCAAAAAGAGAAGAAAACAGAAACAGGAATTCTGGAGGAGGCTGCTAGATTATTGGATGTTGAAATTTATCATTTGCCATCCAGGGTTAATGAGCTTTTTGAGAAATGGAAGCTTGCAAAAAAAGCAATGGAAAAGAAAAAAGACATAAAGCTGCATGATTTGGAACTGAAAATCCTCAAAAAATTTGAAGGCAAGGGCGTTCTTGACGAGGTTTCAAAAATACTGAAGACGCAGCCCGAGCATATAAATAAAACCATTAAAAGATTTTTGAAGGAAATGGAGGAAATAAAAGAAAAATTTAAATAATTAAATTTTTTGTTCTCTTAATGCCTTCAAATATGCAACTATGGTGGCATTGTATAATCCGGAGCTTTCAGGGTCTTCCAGGAACTGATTCACTGCCACATATCTATTACCATTGCCAAAAATAACTAAAGTAAGTTCATTCAGCAAAACTTTATTGTGATCCGGAAGAGTTACTGTTATCCAGCTTTCTACTTCATAGCCAAAGGCTTTGAAAAGAGCCCGATGCAAAGCATCAAGATGACTTTGACCAGCAGAAGCTACTTGTCTTGTGTCACCATTAACTACAATATCAAGTGTTGCAGTAGGAACTGCATTGCTGCCACTAAGAATGTGGTGCTTTATAACTATATCATCAGACATTTTTAATACTCAATAGTAGAAAATATAATTTATTTATAAACCTTTCATTTTTTAAATGAACTTTTCTAATTTTGTCTGTTGCTTGATGTTTTTCAGCAATTTGCTGGAATTTAGCAAATAATCAACGTTGTAGTTAAACCTTCTTTTTATCAGCTTTCTTGCGTAATCAGTCATCAATTCCTTTGAAGAAAACTCTATTGGATTATTGTTCATTGCTTTTCTTGTCGCTTCACGCGTTACCCAAACTCCCAAAGGCATCGTGTACTCATCTGTTATGAACCTTAATGCCAAAACAGAAGCTTGCTTTTTCATCTCTTTCAGTTTTTCAAGAATAGCAAGCCTTACAGTATAATAACCACCTGCTGTAGCGTCTGCATAACTTTTTCTTCCGCTGTAAGATTCGTAATCAGTTGTACACCTTAATGGCTTATTAAAATTCCAGTTTTGAGGCACATAAGTCTCAAACAGCTCATAGCTCCATACTTCAGAAAACATTAAAATCAAGTAATAATTTCCAAGATAATTTCCAAAAAATGCAGAGCAGGAGCTTATTTCAGAAAAATCCTTTACTTCATTGATGAGGTTTTTTCCTATGATGTCATCAGTGGCTGTTATGCTCCATCTTGTCGGCACCAGTTTTCTGTCTTTTTTTAACCCCAATGTTCCAACGCTCAAAATTTTGCTCAAGAAATTCTCATCGAACTTGTTTTGATACAGGTAATTGACTGCTTCGTTCGCTTTCAAGTCAATGTCTTCAAAAACCTTGTAAACTTTTGTGTGTATTTTCGGGTTTTCTGTTATAATGGCCTTTTTTAGCTTTGCATTCGGGCCGGTCGGCGCCATATGTGAACCAAGATTTAACCTGAATCTTGGCTTTTCATGAAGCTGAATGTCAACATCAACCGGCTTTGAGGACATTGCAATGTCCTGCGACAACTCAAGCAATTTTATCCTCTTTTTAATATTGATATTGTACCTGGAATTCAATAAAGAAGACCTGAAGTCAACAATTTTTGGAATTTCATAGTTTTCTGCTGACCAGTATTTTGGAGCATCATAAAGCCATGCTTCCTCATTTTGCTGCGGCGGCGCAAGTATCCCCACATTGATGTTCGGATACCCGAATCTGCCTACAAAAGGAGAAACAGCATCGCTTGTGAATTCCTCCTTTTCAAGCGTATTTTTTACTTTAAAAATAGCATTGTTTCTTGCGCAGACCGGGCATTTTCCTTTGCCGCAGTCTCCTAATGGATCATAGCCTTTGTGCTGCCTGAACGGGATTTGCATGAAGTTTGATAATGAAAGAAATAATATAAAGTTTTGGGTTAAATCAAATATGGAAGCTATTGATGTATTTATATTTTTCTATTTAAAACTTCAAAAACAAAAACCCTTATATAATAAAAGCCAATTTTACGGCTTATGGCATTATCAAAAACTCAAATTGCTCAGATAAGAGATAATCTGGATAATTGCAAAAAGCCGTTGTTCTTTTTTGACGATGACCAGGACGGACTGTGCTCCTTTTTGCAGCTTTACCGCTATAAAAAAGAGGGAAAGGGAATAATTGTCAAGACAACGCCAAAGCTGGGAACTTCTTTTGTTGGAAAGGTGCACGAATACAGTCCTGACAAAGTCTTTATCCTTGACCTTGCTGTTGTCGAGCAGGATTTTCTTGATGAGATGAAAGTGCCTGTCATATGGATTGACCACCACGGTCCTTTTGAAAGAAACAATGTGAAATATTTCAACCCCAGAATTGCAAACTGGGAGGACAACCATCCAACATCATACATGTGCCACCAGGTTGTACAGCAGGAGTTGAAAGCGAGCGATGCTTCGCATAGCAGCTACCTATGGATTGCGGCAATCGGATGCGTGGCAGACTGGTTTATCCCGCCTTTTATTAATGAGTTTAAGAAAGAGTTTCCTGAGCTTATAGAAAAACCGTATAAATATCCCGGGGATATAATTTATAATTCCAAGCTTGGCCATTTGATAAGAATTTTTTCCTTTGTTTTAAAAGGCAAGACAAATGATGTTTTGAAATGCATCAAGATCCTGACAAGGATAGAAAGCCCCTACGAAATTCTTAATCAGGAGACTGCGCAGGGCAAGTTCATCTATAAAAGATACGAGCAGGTTAATAAAATGTACGAGCCTTTGATTGATGATGTTATAAAAACAGCAGAGAAAACAGAAGACAAGCTTGTTGTCTTCAATTACAAAGACGACAAGACAAGCTTCACAAGCGACTTAAGCAACGAGGCGATTTACAGGTTTCCGGACAAGATAATCCTGATTGCCCGCGAGAAAAATGACGAGATGAAATGCTCGCTTAGGTCAAGCAAGATTATTTTACCCATTTTGATTGAGAAAGCATTAGTAGGATTGGAAGGCTATGGTGGTGGGCATGAGCATGCCTGCGGATTAAATGTCAAAAGCCATCAATTCGAAGAGTTTGTGAAAAGATTGAGGGAGATGGTTTAAACCCTTAAATTCTGGTTTATGAAATTGATGATGTCGTCTTTTTTCTTGTCCATTGCGCCTTTTTCCTTCAGTCTTGATGCGTAAAGGTCAAGGTTCTCCTTTTTTATCCTTGAGTTTATCCTTGTTATTTTCTCGTTAATCTTGTTTAATCTTGTGATGACCATGTTCATCTTGTTTCTTATCTCGTTCGGCAGGGATAAAACCAGCAGCTTGCTGCAGTCATTGTTTATGTAGAACATCTTGCTTCCGCCAAAGGTTTTCTGCTCTTCTTTTAGAAAATCTCTCCAAGTGTCGGAAAAAGTCCCATTGCTTTTTTTTAGCCTTAAAACCAATGCCTCCTTGTAGGCTTTTGACTTGACAAGGTGCATTTCAATCGAGTCGTTTCCTGCTTCAATGTCATTCTTGAAATCAAGAATAGCATCATCATCAACCCCGTTAAAGCTGGAATATTCAGTAGCATCTATGCTCCTGTCTATGTCAATGTGAGAAATAATGTTCTTGTAATCATGCTCCATCAGTACCACCCCTATATTCTTGTATTGGAATAGGTAGTATAAATAATTGTTGGTTTGGTATAACGTATGCGATTGCTGTCAAAATCGTAAAGTTTATATATGTATGTATGTTTTTAGAATACATATGGCTGTTAATAACATACAATTCACAAAGATTGAAATTCAGATAGCAAAATACCTGTTTAAGCATTACAGGGACAGGTATAACGCCAGGCAATTGGCCAGAATATTGAACATCAATCATGCCCATGCCAATAAATTATGCAACATTTTAGCAGATAAACATCTATTGGCTAAAGAGGAGATTGGCAACTCTGTCTTTTTTTCTTATGAATATGGCAACAAGCTGGCCATAAAATTCATGGAATATATGCTGAGTTTGGAAGACAAGGAGTTTCCTAAATGGCTAGGTGTCTTATTCCACAGCCTGAAAAAATTCAGGGGCTGCATCGAAATGGGCTTGGTTTTTGGCTCATCCATAAAAACCAGGGATTTCAGCGATATAGATGTTTTGCTTATGTATGATGCTGAAAAATCCAAAGGCATCAAAAAAATAAAGGATGAAATAAGAAAATCTGAATTAGTTGAAAAACCTATAAGGTATGTCGATATAGCTGAAAAGGATATTCTCATGAATAAAGAAGACAAAATTTTGTATAGTATGCTATCTGAAAGCCTTGTATTCCATAATCCTGAAAAGTATGTTGAGGTGGTTAGGAAATGCCGCAAATAGATGAGCATTTGAAATGGTGTTTGAAAGATCCAAAAAGGCTGGTGAAAACAAAGCCTGATTTGGATTTGGCGCAAAAGCACGTCAAGAAATCCGAATATAACTATAAAGTAGTGCAGACCCTTGAAAGGCTAAAGACATACGACTGGGCATTTAATGTTGGCTTTTATGCTGTTTATCACTGCTTTTTGGCAATCCTTGCCAAATACGGCTATGAATCCCGAAACCAGGCCTGCACTATAACTGTTCTGCATACTTTGATAAACGATAAGAAACTGAACTTTGATAAAGACTTGGTTACTCAATTTGATACTCTTGATGTTGAAAAGAATATCACTAATCCAACAGTAAGAGAAAGAAGGGAACTTTCCACTTATGGCGTTGAAACAAGCATTGATTTACAGCAGTTAAAGAAAATCAAGGAATTAATACTGAAAGTGCAAAGAGAGACTATAAGGATACTGGGAGAATGAAGAAAATAGAAAACTGCTGACCTCAATTTACCAAAAATATAACCCGCAACCTTTAAATATCACCAGTATAGCAATATCCTCATGGAAGAGCAGGTTTCAAGCACATCAGGAATGCCACAAATGGCTATAGCAGAGACGTTAAAAGCCACAAGAATAAACAAGATGGTGATACACGGCTTCAAGTCGTTTGCCAAGCACACCGAAATTCTATTTGGAGGAAACTTCAACTGCGTTCTTGGGCCAAACGGAGCCGGAAAAAGCAATGTGCTTGATGCTTTGTGCTTTGTTCTTGGCAAATCATCCTCAAGAGACTTAAGAGCGGAAAAGTCAGCCAACCTTATCTATAACGGAGGCAAGGCAAAAAAGCCCGCAAAACATGGGGAGGTAAGCATCTATTTTGACAACACAAGCAAAGTGTTTCCCACAGAAGACAATGAAGTCAAGATAACAAGGATAGTGAGGCACAACGGCCAATCCATATACAAAATAAATGACAAGGCCATGACAAGGCAGCAGATCACAAATATTCTCTCATTGGCGAAAATAGACCCTGATGGCTATAATGTGATCTTGCAGGGAGACATCATAAAGTTTGTTGAAATGCATCCTGAAGACAGGAGAACGTTAATAGAAGACATAGCAGGCATTTCCGTTTACGAGGAAAAAAAGCGCAAGGCAATGCTGGAGCTTGAAAAGGTTGAGCAGCATTTAAGGGAGACAGAGCTTATCATGACAGAGAGAAGCACTTACCTAAAGGAGTTAAAAAAAGACAGAGACCAGGCTTTGAAGTACAAGGATATGAGCGACAGGATAAAGCAAAACAAGGCATCATACTTGAAAATCCAGATTGACAAAAAAGACTTTGAAAGAAACGAAATACAGCAAAAGATAGACCTTGGCAACAAGGATTTGGCATCATTAAGGGAAAAAATAAGCAAATTAAAGCTTGAAAACGAATATAGGAAGAAGCAGATTGAAAGCATTTCAAAAGAAATCGAGGAAAAAGGTGAAATCGAGCAGGTAAAATTAAACAAGGATGTTGAGACATTAAAAATAGAGCTGACAAAGAACAATTCAAGGATTGACACATTAAAAAATGAGCTAAGCAAAATAAAGCAAAGAAGAAATGATTTAAGGGACAGCATCGGGGAAACAGAAAAAAGAATTGAGCAGCTGACAAACGAGAAAAAAGAGCATGAAGGCAGAATAAATGCAATAAACAACGATAGGGAAACAATCAACAGCAAGATACTCAAATTCAAGGAAAAAAACAAGCTGGACAATGTTGCCGATGTTGAAAAAAATGTGGAGGAAATCGACAAAAAAGCAGATGAGATCCAGAAAGAGATAACAGCATTAAGGGAAAGCCAGCACAATCTTATAAGGGAAAAGGACCGGATAGGCCATGAAATAAGCGCTGCAGAGGACAAAATAAGAAAGGTAATAAACATTGAAAAGGAGTACAAGCAGCACCTTGATGAATTAAATGACAAGAGGCAGATGTTTAAATCAGCAACTTTGGACCTGAACAAGAGACTTGACGAGGATTCTTCCTTAGCGGTCCAGCTTTCAGAGTCAAGAAGAAAGATGAATTCTGTCAATGAGGAGCTTGCAAAGCTTCGCGCAAAGGACATCACAATAAGGGAAATCTCAAGGGGTGATTTAGCGGTCAAGAAAATTTTAGAATTAAAAAACAAAAGGGAAGGCATCTATGGAACTGTTGCCGACCTTGGCAATGTAAGCTCAAAGTATGCAGTTGCATTGGAGGTTGCTGCAGGAGCTCGAATCAAGAGCATTGTTGTTGAAAATGAAAAGCTTGCAGCCGAGCTGATAAGATACCTTAAGGACAATAGATTGGGCACTGCAACATTTTTGCCCTTGAACAAGCTGAATACAAGGGAAGCAGCCGAAGATGTCAGGAAGCTGATAGGCGCAAAGGGCGTCCACGAGCTTGCAATAAACCTTGTTTCTTACGAGCAGAAATTCAAAAAAATTTTTTCGTATGTTTTTTCCGACACACTTGTTGTTGACGACATTAATGTTGCAACGCGCTTGGGAATAGGCAAGGCAAAGTTTGTGACGCTTGATGGTGATATTGCAGAGGTTTCAGGGGCAATGCACGGCGGCTATAGGGAGCGCAAGAAAGAGGCATTCGGATTCAAGGAAATGGAGGTTGCGCAAAGCATTGAGGAAAATGAAAAGAAAGCAAGCGAGCTTTCAACCCTTATTGGCGTGCTTGAGAAAAGAAGGACAGAGAATGAGGCAAGGATAACAGAGCTTCGCGAAAAAAAAGCCGTTCTTGAGGGAGAAGTAATCAGGTCAGAGACATCAATGCACTTTGAGTCAGGGAATACAGGTGCTTCAAGGCAGCAGCAGAAAGAATTGCTGTCAAAAGAAAAGGAAATCGATAATGAAATAAGCAAAATAAGCAATAAAACCACATCATTCAACCAGCAATTGACTAATTTAAAGATAGAAAAGCAAAAATTAAGGAATGTGATTGCGCAGCTTAACAATCCCACTTTGCTTGCTGAATTAAACACATTCGAGCAGAAATTCAAAGAGCTCAGCGAGGAGATAATAAGAGCCAGCTCTGAAATAAAGAATATTGATGCCCAGATAATAAACATATTTTTGCCTGACAAGGAAAAGACCGAGAAGATACTGAAGCAGCTTGATAAAGACGAAAACGAGTTCAACAATGAGCTGAAAAGGCTGCAGGAGTCAATAGCCCAAAAAGAATCCCTGCTCAAGGAAAAGGAAAACCTAGCAAAAGAGTTCTACACGAGGTTCAGGTCGTTATTTGAAAAGCAAAACAAGATTAACGGTGAAATGCAAAAAAATGAGCTTGCTAATGACAAACTAGCGGAAGAAAGCAGGCAGGTTGAGATAAAGGTGAATTTCCACTCGTTGAAGAACGCGGAATTTGCAGCTTCGCTGGCTGCACTGAACCAGGAATTTGCGCAGTATGAAGGAGTAAAGCTCGACCTGGAAAAGACAGAAGAGCAGCTGAAAAGCGAGATTTCAAAATTCGAAAGGATGAGAGAGGACATCGGCTCAGTCAACATGCGTGCATTGGAGGTTTATGACGAGGCTGAAAAACAATACAATGAATTTATGGAGAAAAAGGACAAGCTTGGCACGGAAAAGGATGATGTTTTAACAATGATGAAGGAGATAGAAGGCAAGAAAAAAGAATTGTTTATGAAAACATTTGAAATTGTCAATAATAATTTCAAGAACTTTTTTGGCATGCTCACGACAAAAGGCGCGGAAGCAAACTTGGTGCTGGAAAACGAGGAAAACCCGTTTGAGGCAGGAGTAAGAATCAATGTAAAGATAACTGGAAGCAAGTTCCTTGACATAAGGGGGCTGTCAGGAGGCGAAAAGACCTTGACAGCGCTGGCTTTTATTTTTGCGATACAGGAGCATGAACCTGCATCTTTCTATGTTTTGGATGAGGTTGATGCTGCATTGGACAAGCACAACAGCGAGAAGCTGGCAAAGCTGATAAGAAAGTATGCGGAGAAAGCGCAATACATCATGATAAGCCACAATGACAACGTAGTTTCAGAGGCAGACATTCTTTACGGTGTTTCTATGAACAATGACGGCATTTCACAGGTTGTGAGTTTGAAGATTTGACTGGTTATTTTCTGTATCTTACCTGGTAATTAAAAACATCCTTTTTCAGCTCGCCTGCAAACATCCTGTGGATTTCTCCAAGAACTATCTTGATTGCAACATTCAAATGCCCATGGTGCTCGTACCTTCTCATTGAGAAAAATATCTTTGCGTTTTTTAAAATTCTGAATTTGCCGTATTTGGAGCACCGCTTCACATAATCCATGTCCTCTGCAACAGCGATTTTTTCGTCAAAGCCTTTGATTTTGTCATGAAGTTTCTTCCTGCATATTATGCAGGCGCCTATTGCGTGCGGATAAAATCTTTGGGTTGCAATTACCAATGAATTGAAAAACCCAAGAAATATTTTGTCTATGATTTTATTGCCCTGTGGAACTATTTTCACGCTTGCGCAATAGAGCTTTCTTTTTTCAAACTCTTCAACAGAGTTTTGCAGGAAATCATCATCAAGCAATACATCTGCATCCAGGAAAAGCAAAATTCCGCCTTTAGCTGCTTTTGCGCCATTGTTGCGGCCAATGCCTGGAAGGCTCCCGCTCCTGACTATTTTACAGCCGTATTTTTTTGCTATGGCTATTGTCTTGTCTTTTGAATTTGCGTCTGCTACTATCACTTCATAATCTCTGTAGGTTTGCTTTTTGATGCAGTCCAGCAGTTTTGGAAGATATGTTTCCTCATTGTAGGCTGGAATAATTATGCTTAGCATAGCTTGTTATAATAAACAGTTGTTTATAAATTTGCTTAAGATTAGAAATAAAAACATTTAAATACATACATATTTTGCTATTATGGAGTGGTTATGTTGGGGATAAGAAACGAATTTTTGGTTCATAAGAGAAAGACTGTAGAGTCATTCAGGTTTGTAAGGGCAGATGTTTCAAGCATAATGATCAGCCTGGAGCACATAAAAAATATGCTTCTTATGCTGGAGTCAAAGGCTTCTGCGATGGGCAGCAATTCAGCTGATTTAAAAAACACACTTGACAAATACTTATCCGACATTGAGGGAATAATCAAGTCAACAGCGCAGATTTCTGATGCAATTGAAAATTTTAACACTAAACTCAAGAAAATGGATTCCAAAAACCAGGAAGCATCAAAAGGAATTGCCAGGAATGACAAGTCAATCAAAAATTTATTGCCAAAATACAAAAGACAATCGCTTGATATAAAAAAACTCAATTCTGCATTAAAGCAGTCCCAGAATGAAATCAGGAAGCTGAAAAATCTTTTCAGCAGCAGGTTAAGGACCGCAAAGAGAGGCAACCTGGAGCTTGAGGCGAGAATCACAAGCCAGAAAAAGCGCATTCTGCAGCTGAACAAAAAGATAGGGGGAAAGAAACCAGCAAGAAAAATTTCCAGAAGAACCGTTACTAGGAAGGTAACTCCCAAAAAGACAGTCACAAAAACAATAACGCCAAAGAAAATAGTCACAAAGACAGTGACCCCAAAAACAAAGACGATAAGGGAGATTAAGAAATAATTCTGTTAATCAATCCTTTGTATTAGTGATGATACTGCTGCAATTTAGGAGAATTCAGCAGTACGTATGCAAAATCAAGAAGTGCCTTTCCCTGGGACGGATAGGCAAAATTATTTTTTTGCACTGCGGCAACCGTGTCCTCAAGGCTTAAAATCGTCTTATGCCCTTCTGTTGTTTTTGTCAGCTTGTATGTTTCCCACTCTGATGCATCTTTTATTTCCGCAGCCCAAATTGTCATTCTTGACGGCGTGCCGCCAATATACTCAGGAACTTCTGCAACTTTGTAATGGGTATCATTCAAAGCCTTTATTACAGCTGAGAAACCTTTTGGGTCTTCTTCCTGCAGCTCCCTTTCAGCTGCGGCTACATGATTTTCACCGACCCTGACAGTGCCGCCGTAAAGGGCGTATTTTCCGCTGCTCGGATGAGTTCCTGATTTCTGCTCCAAAGAAAAGTATACCCTGCCTTCGCTGTCAATATGGTATATTATAGCAACTGCGCCGTCATAGGTGTCAGCAGGCTGCTCACTTTTATCAGAGATTCTTTTAGCATCTCTTCCGGAACCGGAATACATCCTTTCCAATAATTCAATCTCTTTTTCTTCAACAGTCTTATCAGAATGCCTATGTTCTTTTGACTCTAATCTATCATCTAAAGTTCTCTCTTCTCGCGGCCTGTCTTCATTTTTCAATTCCGAATTACTCTCAGTTTGGCACTCTTCCATAGTGGTAAAATACTAGATTTAGTGTATATAAACCTTTTGGTTGATATATGCGCCGGCCGGGAATTTCCTAGAATCTGATTTTTCAAACCCTATTTTGAACCCGGACACGCGGCTGACCTCTAAATAATGGAAGGCCGCAGTCATTTACGGCAATCTTTTCATCTGTTGAAGAAGTTTGAAGCCATTAGACCACCAGCGCAACCATTGGAGTAGACTGTTAATATAAAAAACTAACGATTCAAAATATCTTTAGTAAGAGGCACAAATCCATTTTTGATATAACTCTCATATTTACTTGTATGTTTCTGATTAGAAGGGGCTATTTCCTTAAAGAATTTATCTATTTGGTCTTTTCTATAGATGTATAGATTTTTTCCATTTAAATAGGTGTTAAACTTAAATTTTCTTAAAGCAGTCTGTAACTCTTTCAAAAACGTTTCATCTCTACTAAAAAACCCAAGCATAGCTGAGTTTTTGTGGTGTCTGTGAAAAGAACCATCTGTATCAAAAACACCCCTGATATAAGAATTTAGTAGAGTATTGTTATTTTTAATTTGTTGTGGAATATGTAATTTTCCTTTCTTTTTTCCAATTGGAATCAGGAAAGTTTCACTTAAATAATAGACAAGGCTTTTGGAATAAACATAACATTTTACTTTATTTTTCTGAACAAATTTCCTTGTAGTCATGTTAAATAGAGTCGTGAAAAGATATATAATATGATCTGAATATTGATTGTCTAAATCCTTGTCCATAGAAATTGATACTTCATATGTCACATCATTAACATGACCATCCCCTGCCAATGCTCCAACAAATTCTGCCAATAAGTTGGATAGACTTGGAATGTTTATTGTCACTTGCTTATTTTTTATTTCAATAGTTTCTATGTTTTTTGGTCTAATTTTAGCTAGGTCGCATAATTTTATATAACGATCTAATGATAATTTCGAAGATTCATTTAAATAAAAATATAACATACTTCTATTTACGTTTAAAACACCAGCAAGTCTCCGCCATGAATATTTTGTTTTTGACTTAATTGATTTTAAGAACAAAGTTTGTTGATTTTTTGGAAAATTTAGATATTTCATAATATGATTAATAAATGCAAATATATAAATTTTCCTATTACATCATAGCCATTAGACCACCAGCGCAAGAATGAATATTTAATAGTGATTTATAAAAGTAATGGTTCATTTGCTTGTCGCAATTTCTATAACATCCCTGTTTTTCAGAATGAAGTCTTTCCCAACAGGCCTTCTGCTTTTTACATCAATTGCCTTTACAAAATTCTTTCCTATGTCTGTGTGCAATTTAAAGGCGAAATCAAGAGCTGTTGTTTCAGGAGGCATCAAAAAACAGTCCGGCAACCTGTTTCCGTGCTGGTCCTCAAGCTTGTTCACACCGCCTGGAAATATTGCGACATACTTAAGCAAGTCAAAGACTGCAATGTCAAGTACTTTCTGCACTCCGGTTGAGCCAAATTTGCCAAGCACATCTATTTTTATGAAATTCAATGCATTTTTCTGCTTTTCAGTGAGTTGTGAGCGAGTTCGCACTAGCTCACTCGCATTCGACAGTTTTTCTTCGCTTATAATTTCAAAATTGTTATCACCTGGGATGTATTTGATTAATTCATGCTTCGCAGCCTCCCTCAAAGCCAGTTCCGCCTCTGCGCTGCACGGCACAAGCAAATATTGTGAAAACTCCCTTTCCAGCCTTTCAAAATTTTCATAAGCGCCTTTGACGTCTATCTTGTTGCAGGCTATTACCATGGGCTTTGTCGCCTTTCTGAGCTCTGTCGCTATTTTGAGAAGAATATTTTTGTCCCATTTCATTATATCAGCGTCAAGATCTAATTTCTGGATAACTTTTTCCATCAAGGTTTCAGTAACCCTGAATGAGCTTAGCTGCTTTGCAACAGCTTTTTTCAGCTCCGGCCTTTCCTGGTTTACAGTCCTTGCAAACCTCTCCCAGCCTTTCTCTATCAATCTTAAATACCACATGTCCAATTCATGCTCAAGAAACTTTATGTCATTTGCAGGATTGTAGCTTAATGCAGGAACTGACTCGCCTTTCTCGTTTGTAGAGCCTGCAACATCGATTATATGTATTAATACATCTGCCTGATTCAAGTCATCAAGGAATTGGTTGCCCATGCCCTTGCCTTCATGAGCTCCAGGAACCAAGCCAGCAACATCAAGCAGCTCAACAGGCACAAACCTGTTGCTTTCAATGCAGTATCCAAACCTCGGATTGCACTTTGTATTAAATTCCCTGTCAACGCAATCAACTCTTACATAGCCGGTGCCGTGGTTCGGCTTTATTGTGGTGAAAGGATAATTTGCAATTTCCACATTCGCAAGAGTCTGGGCATTGAAGAAAGTGCTCTTTCCGCAGCTTGGTTTTCCGACAATTCCTATTAGCATGTTTTCTGCTAAACTTAAAGACATTAAAAAAGTTTCCAAAAATCGGGCTTTGGCTATAAACTCTATAGAAATTTGCACTTCAAATTGTGGCGCAACAACATTCGGCTTAAAATTGAGGCATTGTGGCACACAACTTTAGCAAGAAGTTCATTTCTCTGGCTAACAAGATATTTTGACCTGCAAAAAGAAGTCCTTGTTCTCTTAAAAGAACTGAACACCGCTTCAACAATTGCACGCTTATTATATATCCTATCAAACATAGTAGAATTGATTTTTTGTTCCCTTAACATATTACCATAGGCAGAGGTAACTCCTTTCATAGGAGTATGAACATTCTTTTTAGTTCTGATGTATGGAACTGCGCCTATGTCAGCAATTGCCTTCGCATTGCCTTTTGATAGAAAACCTGCGTCTGCCAATACCCTCTCGGGGTCAAATATTTTTGCAGTCTCATTTAATAATGGGATTAAAGTGCGGTTTTCGTGCTGATAACCTTCTGTAATTAAGACAGCAGAAATTATCTTTGTCTTTGCACCAATCATTATGTGAATTTTACTAAATTTTCTTCTCTCTTTTTGTTCTTCCTTTTTATGCCTGATTTCACGCCATTTTTTGTTTCCATAACTGTTGCTTATACCAGAAGAGTCCGCAATGAAGGTGTCTTCAAGTGGTGCAAGAGGTTCTGCCATTAACTTATATAATCTTTCAAGAATTGGAGTTAATGCAGGGTCTTTCCGATATTTGTTAAACGTGCTTCTTGCAGGTATCTTATCTATTATTCCCATCGCCTGCGCTATCAATGTCAATTCACTTTCAACTTTCCAAGAAGAAAAGTTATTGTAAGAACCAAAAACGAGAGATTTTGCAATTTCATTTAAATCAACAGGTGGTCTGCCATTTCCTTTATACTTGTAGCCAATGTTCAAAAAATCAATTCCATCGTTGATTATAACAAGAGAATTTATTTTTTCTCTACCAAGAGATTTAGCATATAATGACCAATCATCCTGTGGATAAGTTTTTTTGCTTCCATAGGGCTTCGGAGTGTATGGGTCAATAAATGTATTAAGTGTTTGTTGCTTGTCTTTAACAGCAGGGTTCACACTTTTTAGCAACTCTCTTGATTTTTTTAGTAGGTCGTCGTCTATCTGTTCTGTTAAATCATCTTTTAATTCTGTGGGCTTCACACCCTGCATTTTGTCTTGTGCCATTTTCTTACTTACAATAAATCATTATTGTATTATTTTCGTATTACTTTGGAAATTGCATTTTGTATATAAATGTTTTGGTTTTTATCTTATTAGCATATGATTTTTAGATAAATTTATATATAAGCTCGTAATACCTTATAAGTAAGCAAAAAAGGTGTGATAAGTGGAAGCGAATAATGAGCAAAAAGAAGAAAGACATCCAAATAAATTTACAAAAACAGTTAAAGTTCAATTTGACGGAAGGCAACATTCAATCAGGATACCTGCGCTAATAGCGAAAGAAATGGGGATGCCAAGAGAAAAAGCAAAGGATGAAGAAAAAAAGAAATTTACTTTTGAATTTCATCTCGGAAAAACTCGGAAAGAGAATAAGTTATATGTAAAATACGAAGGTTAAAAATGGAAAAATTTAAAGCACCTAAAAAAAAGAAAAAATTTGAAAAGAAAAAGTTAGAATTGGAAAAAGACAAATTTAAACTTACACCTGAAAAATACCCGCCTTTTGAAAAATCAATTCTTGAATATTTAGAGAATACAAGGATTGGATTAACACACACTCAAATAGCAAGATTAACACATATGCATCCAGCTACTTCAAAGGTTAAAATTCAAAAATTAGAAGAAGATGGACTGATAAGCAGTGAAAAAATAGGTAAAAGGATTTATTATAGGAAAAAAGTTGAATGATTAAAATGTCATACAAATTTTCACCATCAAGTTTATCTTTACTAAAAGAATGTCCAAGATGTTTCTGGCTTCATTTCAATAAAGATATTAAGCGACCAGCAACAATATTCCCTTCATTACCTTCTGGAATGGATAAAATATTAAAAACACATTTTGATTCATTTAGGGATAGAGGCTTATTGCCACCAGAACTTGAAGAATTGAATGGCAATGTAAAGTTATTTGATAATGTTGAACTTCTGAAAATATGGAGAAATAATCTCAAAGGTCTTCAATGGACTGATGAACAAGGCAATGTGTTTAGAGGTGCAATTGACAATATATTGCAAAAATTACAAAAATTGATTGTGTTGGATTACAAAACAAGAGGTTTTCAATTAAAGGAAGATACTGCTAATCACTATCAAAATTCATTGGACATTTACAATTTTCTTTTAAGAAAAAATAGTTATGAAACAGAAAATTATTCATATTTACTTTTCTATCATCCAGAAAATGTTAATGAAAATGGAGATGTTGTCTTTAATACAGATTTAATAAAAATGGATGTTTCAATAAAAAATGCTGAAACAATCTTCAAAGAAGCATTAAAAGTATTAGAAGGAAAAATACCAAATCCTGATGAAGATTGTGGCTTCTGTAAATGGGTTGGGAACTGCAATCATTTATAATTTCTTTAAAATATCTTTGCCTAATTTAGTTATAGAGTAGATTTTACTTCTTCTTGTATCGGGTGTGAGACATTTAACCAATCCCAATTCAGATAATTCTTTTAATGCTCTACTTATATGTGAAATTTTAATTTTTGCTTCTTTTTCCAACTCTCTTGGAGTCATTTCTTTTTTATGTAAAAGAATTAGGACATTCTTTCTGTAACTACTTGATTTTATTTTACTAATTAAATACCATTTACTTACCATATTCAATTAAAAATCCCCAGAAGAATAGTAATATAGTTTATTCCCATCTATTTACCATATGCTTACCAAAATCTTTAAATAGAGGTTACTTCATAGACTAATCAAAATGAGAAAAGAGGTTCTGTTAGTCTTAATGGTGCTACTTATTATAGTTATAACAGCCTGTGAAAAAATAGATGTTTCTAAATTAAGCGACAAGGATTTAGAAAGAATATCAAAAGAATTGATTGTATGCAACAAACCTTATATCAGATATTCAAGTGAATGTTGTTTAGATAAGAATGACAATGCAATTTGCGATAAAGATGATGGTTTAGTTGAAGAAAAAGAAACTCCATCAGGCATAACACCGCCAGTTATAGAAACCCCAGCAGAGCCTACTAAACCAGAAGTTAAGGAAAAAGAAGCACCGAAAAGTGAAGTATTTCAAGAGAAATGCACATTACAGGCAGGGCTTGCTTGCTTTGACTACAAGGCAACTGCGACAAGTTTGCGTATTGTCTTCAAGAATTCGCTTGGTTACGACATAATGGTAACTGGTGCAAAAGCACAGCAATGCACTGCCCTGACGGGTTTGTCTTTCAGCGTGGCAAATGGCAATAGTGGGGATTTTACATTTGTATGCGTTAATGCTGGCTCAAAATATGATGGACAATTAAATGTTACCTATACAACAACCAATTTAGATGGTTCGCCTGGCATTCAGCATACAAATGTAGGTCAAATAATGGCAAAAATAACAAGTTAAAAAGATGATGTTGATGGGAACTATATCAAATCTTATGGGTAAGATTGGAAGGGAGAATGAGGCTATGTTTTCTAAATTATCAGGAGAAAGGAATAGAAAGAAGATACCAAAAAATGTGCGTGATTTAGTATGGAAAAAATATTTTGGAAATAAGATGGAAGGAAGATGTTACGTGTTCAAAGAGCCTATTACAATCTATAATTTTGAAGTAGGACATAATAAGGCTGTTGCAAAGGGTGGAAGCAATGCTATATCAAATTTGCGTCCAATTTGCAAACAATGTAATGCGTCAATAAGCACTGGAACAATTGAAAGATTTAAAAAGAAATATCCACTCAAAAAATAGAGTTAATATCCACTTTATTTGTCTAAACTATTTAACCTTATACTAACTCATTCTTTAAACTCATTTAATTCTTTTGGATAGAATATAAAGTCGCTATGTAAATTGGTTTGTAGTCAAAATGAGGGTTTATAGTTGATATTAAGGTTTAGAGCCAAAGCCCAAAAATCGGCTTTGTAGAAAATAATATTAACCCGAACAGCCATTAGGCTGTTTCGGGGGTGGGAGCGTACCCCACCATGAGGAACAAAAGAGGAATAATACAAAAA
>JAGVXT010000019.1 GCA_018303655.1 Candidatus Woesearchaeota archaeon | reverse complement strand
TTAATGCTGTTTTGTTTTTCATGGTGGACACCTTCACTGTCCACCCCCTGTTAGTCTAACGACTAACAGCGGTTATATTTAAGATTTGGGACAAAGCCTCCACAACCAACAAATATATAAAAAATACAATAATCACATTATATATGGAATCCACAAACAATAAAATCCCAACAGGCAGCAAAGTGCTTGATGCCGTGCTTGATGGCGGATATGAAAATGATGTTATTACCACAATTTACGGGCCGGCCGGCTCCGGAAAGACAGTTCTTTGCCTACTTTGTGCAATAAACGTTGCCAGAAGCGGCAAAAAGGTTGTTTATGTTGACTCTGAAGGCGGATTTTCCCTTGAGAGGCTGAAACAGATAGCATCCCATACAAGCCAAGCCTATGAAAAAATACTTGACAAAATCATTTTTTTAAAGCCGACAAGCTTTGCCGAGCAGAAGAAATCATTCGAAAAGCTAAAAGATATTGTCAATGACAAGATTGGGCTGATTATTGTTGATACCATAGCCATGCTTTACAGGCTTGAGCTTGGCAAAAGCGAGGATGTGCAGGATGTCAACAGGGAGCTTGGAAGGCAGATATCTTACCTGACAGAAATAGCGAGAAAAAAGAATATACCTGTTCTTATAACCAACCAAGTCTACACGGATTTTGATGACAAGAACAAGGTCAATATTGTAGGAGGGGATATTCTAAAGTACGGCAGCAAGTGCCTTATAGAGCTGCAAATAACGCCAAACAGCAACAGGAGGGCAATATTGCGCAAGCACCGCAGCCTGCAGGAAGAAAAAGAGATTTTGTTCAAGATAGTTGAAGGGGGGATAATAGGCACAACAGAGAGCAGGGGATTTAAGCTGTTCTAGAAAATACGCTCAAATCAATTCACAAAACCTTTTTAAACAGCCATGTATAAGCATGGTGCATGGGGGACAAGCTTAAGGAATTTCTTGATAAAAGCAAGGAGCTGCAGAATGACAAGCAAGCTGCTGAGCTCCAGCACAAGAAAGGCAAACTGACAACAAGAGAGCGCCTAAAGCACCTGCTGGATGCTGATTCTTTTGTAGAATTGGATGCTTTTGCAGAGCTGCAAAGCAAAGAGCTTGAGCACAAAAAAAGAGCTGGTGATGGGATTGTCACAGGCTACGGCACAATAAGCAAAAAGCCTGTTTATGTTTATTCGCAAGACTTCTCTTTCATGGGTGGTTCAATGGGTGAGATGCACAACAGGAGGATAGTGCATGTAATGGAGCTTGCCTTGAAAACCGGATGTCCTTGCATAGGGTTGCTGGATTCCGGAGGAGCAAGGATACAGGAAGGGATTTCTGCCTTGGACACAGGAGGCAGGATATTCCAGCTCAATACTTTGATGTCGGGAATCGTGCCCCAGATCTCTGTCATACTTGGCCCATGTGCAGGCATTGCTGTTTACTCGCCAGCACTGACTGATTTTATTTTCATGGTTAAGAATACAAGCTATATGTTCATTACAGGCCCTGATGTGATTAAAACTGTAACCGGGGAATCAATTGATTTTGAAGGCCTTGGAGGCGCTAAATCCCATAATGAGAAAAGCGGAGTTGCTCATTTCATGGCTGACAACGAGAAGGAATGCTTGGATATGGTTAAGGCATTGCTAAGTTATCTTCCCCAGAACAATCTTGAAAATCCGCCATATTATTCTTACGACAGCAAGACCAGAGAGACAAAAAAACTTGAAGCCATTGTCCCGGAAGACCCAAAAAAGACTTATGATATAAGGGATGTGATTGCTGAAGTGTTTGACAAAAGGTATTTTTTAGATGTTCAGCCTTCGTTTGCAGGCAATGTTGTGGTTGGATTTGCAAGGCTTGACGGCAATGTTATAGGGGTTGTTGCAAACCAGCCAAAAGTATTAGCTGGCTGTTTAGACATCAATTCATCTGACAAGATTTCAAGATTTGTAAGGTTTTGCGACTGCTTTAACATACCTTTAATCAACATAGTTGATGTGACAGGCTATTTGCCGGGCACTGAGCAGGAGCATGATGGAATTATAAGGCACGGAGCAAAGGTGCTCTATGCTTATTCTGAAGCAACTGTTCCAAAAATATCTCTTGTTTTGAGAAAGGCTTTTGGAGGAGCGTACATTGCATTAGTGTCCAAAGACATGGGCTTTGACAAGGTCATAGCATGGCCAACTGCTGAGATAGCTGTTATGGGTGCTGAACAAGCGGTTAACATTGTCAACAGGGATGAGCTAAGCAAAAATCCAAAAATAAAGAGTGAGCTTGTCAACCAATATTCAGAAAAATACCTTAACCCTTATGCTGCCGCAAAGCTTGGCAAGATTGACATGATAATCGATCCCAAGAACACAAGGATTGCATTGATTAAATGCCTGGAAATGCTGCTTTCTAAAAGGGAGAAAAGGCCTGCAAAGAAGCACGGCAATATGCCTTTATAAGAATGGAAGAGCTTGTTGTTAAGGTTGATGGCAAGGACTACAAGGTTTTTGTAGAAGATACAGAAGAAGGCAAGATTATTGTCCATTGCGAAGGGGATATCTATGAGGTTGAAACAAAAAAAGATATTGAGCAATCTGCAATTGAAAGGCTGCACAAAAAACAATCAATTGATGAAGGAAAGGTTGAGATAACAGCACCGCTGCCCGGGATTGTTTATGATGTTAAAATAAAGCAGGGCTCTAATGTAAAGCAGGGGCAAAGCCTGTTCACACTAATGGCGATGAAGATGGAAAACTACATCACAGCTCCAAAAGACGGCAAAATAAAGGAAATAAAAGTCAAGAAGGATGATAATGTGAATAAAGGAGATGTGCTGGCTGTTTTGGAGTGATTAAGCGGCTTTTTGGCTAATATTTATTTTAAAATTTTTGGGATTCAGCTGCTGGCTTAATAAATTATTAATTTTTGTGATGTATCTTCTCGATTCTTCAAATATTGAGGTTGGCTTTCTTTCGTCGCCTCTGGCTGTAATCTCATCCTTATAAAGAACATCAACTGGCCTGTCAAAGACTACAGTTCCTGAATATTTATTTCCGATGTAAAATGTGTACCCCATCCCGCGCTCCCACAATGTCTGCTTAATCCCGATTTCGGATGTCTGAAACAAATCCCTGAATCCATCTGTTATCTGTTCCTTTAGGTCTCTTGTTCTTGTTCCTTCCAAATCCTCCATAATTTCTCTTGTATGCTGTTCATTAAGGTATTGCCCGCTCTGCACAATTGTCATTAATTTAGTGATTGCTTTTGCGGTTCCGACGTTGTCCTCATAGCGCTGTCCTCGCTGGTATGTTGCATTTATTCTTATTTCCTGAATGCCAACCTCACCTAGCACATCATTAACCCTTTTAATTCCAAGCTCAATGTCTCCATCACCGATAAGTTTTAATAGGTGAGTTGCTTCTGTGTTGCTTGATTCTCTATTGGTGGATTTTCGCAATCCTTGGTATTCGAATACTGTATCGGCTTTAGCGTATTCGGGATGATATCTTATTTCACGATTGTGCACCCATTCCTTATCTATAGAAATTCTTTTTGTTGTATCCAGGCTGCCTCTTTCTGCCAAGTAAGCTGCAGCAAAGGTAATCGCAACTTTGTTTAATGACGGGGTCGGCATTTGGATATTTTCATCCAAGCCATAAGATTCACCTGTTTCGTTATCCTGAATGTAAATGCCTACTTTCCCATAGCCTGCTTTTGATTTTAATTCTGTAACTATTGTTGCCATATTATTTTTAAATATAGTATTAAATCTCTTGTGCTCTGCGGGCGCTACCACCTTATCTATGGTCGGAGATGCACCAATAGGGACAAGTTTACTTTGGTAATTTGTGATTTCAGTAACAGAATTATATTTTCTTTTTTTCCTCCTAAAAAAAGAGAATGTTTTTCCGGCCAAAGCAGCTAATCCTGCGCCTGCTACCAATCCAACTGCTGCAACATAAGATGTTGCAGAGTTTTTTGATTCTTTCTTATCATCTGGGTTGTCATTTTCTACAATATAGTTCTCGGCTTTAGTTTCTTTCTCCTCTTTTGCTTCTTTTGCAGAGTTTTTTGTATATCTTATTTCATTGGCAAATTTTTGATCTGCTGGGTTTTTATCTTCATCTTTATTAGTTGAATAGCCATCTTTTCTTGTATTATCTGTTCCTGCTTTGTATTCTGAACTTCTATCGGGTTTTTGCCTATTATAATCTCTAATTCTTTTTTCCAAAGGCTTTGCTATTCCTGGATAAAACCTATATGTTTTTCTTGTATAAGGCTCTTGATAAGTTCTGCCAGCAAAAAATGCTGCCACTCTTGACTCAATTCTCGGTCCAAAAATTTGAGTTTGTTGAATTGAATTATTTGCAGGAGAAATTCGTATTTGATGGTATGGATTGATGTTATAAATTTCGTGCCGCGGTGTGCTTTGAAGCTTATAGATGATTCTTACATTTGCTTCAAGAGTCGCTGGACTTTGCGGAATTGGCTCGTGTCCTTGGATTTGAGTGGGGATTTTTGAAAACCCATCAGTCAGTTTATCCGTTCCCCGCTCTGGTTGGGCAATATTTATTTGTTGGTTTGGCAAAGTAATTGGATACAATAATTTAGCAAATGTTGCTGCAATTTCAACAGGATTGGATTGTTCAGTTAACAATGAATTTGCATTTGTTTGAAAATCCTGAGCATAGCTTACATAAATATCTTGAGTTGGCACTTTCAGCCTTGGTGCAAATAATCTTGCTACGTTGTAGATTTCTTTTCTCGGGTCAAATTGCTCAAGAAGAACTATGTGAACAAGAGGATAATTTGTTGCATATGAATATGGCTTTGATGATTCTGCTGGTTCATATGTCGCTTCTGTAAAATATTCTGCTGCAGGAACAATGGTTTTGTATCTTCCAGCATAAGGAAATGATTTTCTAAGGGCAAGGTAAGCATATAAGGGGTATCTTGGGTTTGAAGCAGGAAATGACTGCCTTGGCTGTTTATCAAAAAAAAGGTAAGAGAATACAGCTACTTGAGGCTCGTCTTTTTTTCTGTTGCCATAGGAAATCCGCTCTAAAACTCCTATTCCATCAGGAATCACTAAATCATCTAAATGCCGTACAGAAGGCGGGGCAACTTGAGTTGCTGGTTGTGGTTCATCAATTTGTGCATCAATATCAGTTTGTTCTCTTTTGGGTCCATCTCCATCCAATGATGTGCTGCCAAATTCAGGGTTTAATCCAAAATCTATTCTTGGCAAGAATTCGATAAGTTTTATATTATTATTTTTAATCCCTAAGCTTAAGATTATAACCCACCTCTTCCTAAATAATAAGACCGGTATTTATATCTTTATTTATTAGAACTTCTCTGCCCGAATAATATGCCTGCCAGCACATTCAAAGCCCATGCCTGGAACCAATTTATTGTTAAGTAGCTTCCAAAAACGTAGTTCCAAAGCAATTTAACAGGAAATGCAAGAATCAAGCCGACCAGAGCACTAAGGATGACTACAATAAGAATTGTATAAGCTGTGTCTATCAGTTTTTTCAATATAGGTACATTCTTCAAGATAGCCATTATATCATGGTATTTTATATCATTTTTAAACATTGCGAATCAATAATTGTGGAAATAAATATAAATGACTTATTATACCCATGTTTATGCACAAAATTGAACACCGGATTATTTACGGTGATACAGACGCTGGACAGGTTGTTTATTATGCAAACTACTTTAGGTGGTTTGAAGCCGGCAGAAGAGAGATTTTCAGGAACTTAAAAATTAACTATGCTGATCTTGACAGGAAAGGAATCATAACTCCTGTTGTAGAAGCCCATTGCAATTATTTCCATCCTGCAAGATATGATGATATTGTTGTTATTGAAACGAGAATTTCTGATGTAAAGGAAAAAAGTGTTAGGTTTGACTATAATATTTTCAGGAAAAAAGGCAGGAAATTAATTGCTTCCGGCTACACCGTCAATGTTTTTGTCAACAAGAAAAAGATGAAATCAACGAAAATACCGGATAATCTGAGAATAAATCTTAAGATTGGCTAGTATCTGATGCTGACATCGCCTTCTATTATCTTTGTTATTTTGTTGTCTTTGGTTTTCAGCAATAAACTGCAATCCTTATCGATGCCAATGGCTTTTCCTTTGATTCTTTTTGTTGTTGTAATAACAATCACATTTTTATTTATTGTATCGCAATGCTTTTCCCAGATTTTTAGTATTTTTTCAAGTTTGTTTTTATTGTAGTAATTGCTGTATAAAATAAAAAATTCATTGATGATTTTCTGTGTTATTTTTTCCATATTGATTGTTTGTTTTTTGATTATTTTCAATGATGATGCAGCATTTCTTATTTCATTTGGGAATTCTTCCTGATTTACATTGAGGCCGATGCCGACAACAGCATACTTTTCTTTTCCAAAAATTCCCTCTGTCAGGATCCCGCATAATTTTTTTCCTTCGTAATGTACATCATTTGGCCATTTTATATTTGTGTTCAAACCTGTTATTTTTTTAATTGACCTGGCAACAGCGACTGCTGCAGCAAAAGTAAGATGTTGCAGGTTTCCTGTATCTTTTGGTTTTAATAAAATTGATATCCATAAACCTCCAATATTAGAGTGCCATTTTCTTTTGAAGCGTCCCCTGCCTTTGGTCTGGATATCGGCAATTACTACAGCCTTGCTTAACCCTTTTTTAGAGAATTCTTTTGCCTTGTCTTGCGTTGATGCCAATGATTTGAAATGGAAGATTTTGTATTTTGGCATTTTAGGATTTTAGATGATGTTTTAGATTAGAATCAGATGATATAAAAACCTATTCTTCCAGAGTGCCTTCATTCATCGCTTCCTGACGTGCAGCCATTATCCATGAGTTTGGCTTATTGCTTGCGCTTTTCTTTGAAAGGTATTGCGCAACTGCTGTTGTGACAATCAGCACTTTCTTTTCCTTTGGCAGTTCCTCCTTTTTCTTTGACTTGAATCCTTTCAGCTCTTCTATTATCTTATTGTTCTCTATAAAAGAGGTTGTAACATTCCCTCTTAAAAACTGCCTTTTGCCCAAAACCAGCTGGTGAAACGGGATTGTTGTCTTAACTCCTTCAATAATGAACTCTCCCAAAGATATTTTCATTCTTGCTATCGCCTCCTGCCTTGTGCTTCCGTAGCAGATAAGTAATGCAATCAACGAGTCAAACTGGGGCAGAATCTCGCATCCAGAGTGGCATGAGCTGCTTATCCTTATGCCAGGCCCTCCTGGCGGCAAATAATTGACAATTGTGCCTGGTGATGGCTTGAACTCATTTGAAGGGTCCTCTGCATTAATCCTGCATTCTATTGCATGCCCATCAATCTTTATGTCTTCCTGCTTGTAAGCAAGCTTTGCCCCTTCTGCAATCTTGATCTGCTCCTTAACCATGTCAACATTGGTAACCATTTCTGTAACTCCGTGCTCAACCTGAATTCTCGTGTTCATCTCAATAAAATAGAAATTCCTGCTCTTGTCAAGAAGAAATTCAACAGTGCCTGCTCCCTCATATCCAATTGCCTTTATCGCATTGACAGCGGCATTTCCCATCATTTCCCTTAATTCGCTGTTCAAAGCCGGGCTCGGGGATTCTTCAACCAATTTCTGGTGCCTTCTTTGTATGCTGCAGTCCCTTTCACCCAGATGAATAACATTTCCGTATTTGTCTGCAAGCACCTGGAACTCTATATGGTGGGGCTCTTCAAGATATTTTTCAATGTACAATGAGCCATATCCAAAAGCGTTCAGGGCTTCTTTTTTTGCGTTTTCATAAGCATCAAAAATATCTTCTTCTTTGACAACAATCCTCATTCCTTTGCCTCCTCCCCCAGCAGACGCCTTTAATATGACAGGCCAGCCGATTCGCTTTGCAACCCTTAAAGCATGCTTCTTGCTCCTTAAGTCTTCCCTTATGCCTTCAATAACAGGAATGTTCGACTTAAGCATTGCTTTTTTAGCCTCTACCTTGTCACCCAGCTTTTTTATCATTTTGGATGATGGACCTATAAACTTGATGCCTTTTTTCTCGCACACTTTTGCAAATTTTGGATTTTCAGCCAAAAATCCATAGCCGGGATGGATTGCATCGCAACTGCCTTGTTTGGCTATGTTAACTATTTTTTGGATATCAAGGTAATTTTTTGGCTTGCCTATGCTGTATGACCTGTCGGCAAACTTTACAGGTAGCGAGTCCTTTTCATCCTCAGAATAAATAACAGCGCTTTCTATATTCAGCTCTCTGCAAGCCCTTATGATTCTGAGCGCTATCTCCCCCCTGTTTGCAATAAGTATCCTCTTAAAACCGCCGTTGCCCAATACAGTATAAGTTTTTTCTTTGGACTTATTTATGCCAAAGCCCTCTGTCAGGATTTCCAAGAATGATTTATTGGAAGGGTTGCCTAGAATTTCCTCAACATGGGATTCATCAACATGAGGCAGCCTTTTTATTACATTTGAAGTTATAAAGCTGCCTATGTCTTCTATCTTTGATGACTTAAAAAGCTCTTTGCTTGGAGTTATAATATGATGTTTGACTAATCCCTCAAAGTAATGATAAACTGCCGGGAATTTCTCATTTAACTTAAGTGCAGAATTTTTCAAAAAAACATATCCTTTTTCAAATGGATCAAGCGTCTTGTTTAGGGCATTGACAACAAATTTCTGCCTTAGGCTGAGCTTAAGCTTGGCCTTTTTGCTCCTGAACATAGTACATAATTTATTTGCTGCTTTTTATAAAGATTTGTGCTTTTTGCATAATAAAATAGATAGTATAATAAATATGTTGTAAGATATATATTCTAAAACATTAAAGTCGAAAGTTATTTAAATACACCAAAGTTAAAGAAAAAAGGCAGTTGTGAGCGAGTGATATGCTTGCTAGAAACGCTCGCAAGCTCGCGTTCATCTCACTCACTCGCATTCGACTAAAAGTGAACCAAGTTAATGAATTTAAGAATGAAAAAGGGGAAATAGACAGGGAAGGCATTAAGAAGATAATCCCTTACCAAGAGCCCTTCTTATTCATAGACACAGTCACAAGCCTGAACAGCAACAGGATTGTGGCAGTCAAGGAGCTAAAAGGCAGCGAAGATTTCTTCAAGGGCCATTTTGTTGGCTTTCCGATTATGCCAGGCGCTTTGACTATGGAGGGCATGGGCCAGGCAGCAACTTTACTGGCAAGAAGCAACATACCCAACCACAATGAAAAGGATGTTTTAGCATACAAATTAAAAGAAGTCAAGTTCATGGCTCCGATAATTCCTCCTGCACAGGTAAGGTTTGAGATTGAATTGATAGCACAGGATGAAAGAGGGGCTATTCTCAAAGGAAAATCATTTGCCAAAGAAGAGTTAGTTGCAGAAGCTCTTTTGATGCTGGCCATTGTGAACAAGGCAGAATTCAGAGCTAAATACAAGTAGGGGATTGGTTCTTGATGTATATTAAAGGAGTTGGAATGACCAAGTTTGGTGTGCAAACATACACAAGCCAGGAGCTTGTTTATGAAGCTACTTTGGAAGCATTAAACGATGCGGATATGTCTATGAGTGATATTGATGCAATTGTTTCATCTGTAGTTGATACATCTAGCAATGGCGAACGACAAAGAGGGTTCTCCTCAATCTTGAGTAGTATATTCAAAAAAAAAGTTCCTATTATTACGTCATCAGCTGTTTGTGGCGGCGGTGGCTCAGCATTGTGGACAGCAAATAGACTTGACTATAACAACGTGCTTGTTGTTGGTGCTGAGAAGCTATTAACCAATAATTCTTTTATAATTACCGATGAAATTTTAATGGCTGCTGAAAGAATTTATGAGCAGTCGGAGGGATTGATCTTTCCAGCGCAGAATGCTTTGGTAGCGCAGCAATATATGCTGAAGTATGGGGCAACAACAGATGA
>JAGVXT010000033.1:11050-22142 GCA_018303655.1 Candidatus Woesearchaeota archaeon | reverse complement strand
CCATGGAATTTACTTGAATAGCGCCGCATTTAACAACACAATCTATGACAACAACATAACCACAAACAACATGACTAGTTCTTATGGAGTTTACTTAGAGAATAATGTCAACAACAATACTTTCTTCAGGAACAAGATAACTTCACTATCAGCAGGAATTGTTGTAAATGGAACAGGGCAAACTGCATCGCAGACAACGAGGTTTAACACATTTACAAACGATACAATCATTCCTTGCTCTGTGGGCTGCGCTGCCAATTATCAAGATGTAATTTTGACAGCAAATGCGACTGACCTTACATTTACGAATGTCAGCTTTAACAAATCCAGAGTTGCGCTTATACCAAGAAGCCCGGACACACCTATTGAGATAAACAACCTGACAGTCAGGTGGTTCTTAAGTGTCAATATAACAAACAGCACAAACAATTTAGGAATAGCAAATGCGCAAGCTAACATCAATGACTCTTTTGCTAATAACTTGTTTAACCTGACAGCGGATGCAAGCGGAGCCACAAGCGTAGTAGAAGTCACAGAATACACACAGAATGGAACTGTCAACTTTACAACTGACTTGGATACTTGCACTGATGTTAGAAGCAATGTCAACATAACCTGCTTCAGCCCATATAACATAAGCGTTAATATAACAGGCTATAATCCAAATTCAGCAAGCATTGATGTCAACAGGAGCAAATTTGTGAATATAAGCATGACCTTAACACCAGACACAACTGCCCCAATAGTCAACACCAGCTTTAATGTAAGCAGTCCTGTTGTAAATGATGTCATTAACTTTTCAGGAAACATAACTGATGGTGAACTTCACCATGTACGCCACTGACACAAATAATAATGTGAAGCAGAATTCCACATTGCTTGTTGTTGCTGATGTTACTAAGCCTGTTGTGAACACAAGCTTTAATGTAAGCAGTCCTGTTGTTAATGATGTCATTAACTTTTCAGGAAACATAACTGATGGAATTGGATTATTATCTGCAAACATAACTTACAACATGAGCGGTGCTGTAACTTATGCCAACTACACAATTTCTGGAACATCTGCAAGCATACATAATGTAACAGCCATTACCGGCTGCGCGGAAACTTGCGTCATAAATTTCACTATGTATGCCACAGATACAAGCAATAATGTGAAGCAGAATTCCACATTGCTTGTTGTTGCTGATGTGACAAGGCCAAGGCTAAATTCCTTTCTGCCAGTTTATTGACAATCAAAGCTTAGGCAATGGCGCAAAAACCATCTTCAATAAAACAGTTGCTGGCGCAAATGACCAATGCAGCCAAAATTATACAATAAGGCTGGCTGCGGGAAATGCGATTAACTTCACTGTTGTTGTGAATGACACAAGCAACAATAAAAACCAGTCAGAAATGATAATTGCAGTTGCCAGCGCGCCTGGAGGGGAGCAGCCAGGCGGAGGAGGCGTTTCTGCTGCTGGCGGAGGAGGCGGAGGAGGCGGAATAGCACAGCAAAATGTTTCAAAATTAAAGGAAGGGGAAAAATTAAGAAACTTTGAGGTCAGCAAAGACCAGATCAAAGAAAGGCTTTTGCTTGGAGAAGGAAAAAAGTTAACATTTAGTGTTACAAACAAAGGCAATGTTGATTTAAGCGTAGATGTAAGCGCAAGGAATATTGGCATTGTTTCTGTTGAGAAAAATAGCTTTGATTTAGGCATAGGCGCAACTGAGCCTGTTACTTTGCTGATTATAGCTGAAACACCGGGTGTTTTCACAGGCGAGATTGTAGTTAAAGCAGGCGGCATACAAAAATTAATTCCAATAATAATAGAGGTTGAAACAGCGAATGCTTTGTTTGACATCGGGCTTGATATACCGGCAGCGAATCGGGTTTTAAGCCAGGAAGATGAATTAATAACCCAGATTAACCTCTTTGAAGTAGCAAGAGTAGGCATTCTGGACGTAACTGTTAATTACATCATCAAAGACCTGAAAGATAACATAATAATGCAGGAATCAGAGACATTTGCTGTTGATAGGCAAAAGCAATATGTAAAAAAATTCAAACTGCCTGCGGATATAGCGCCCGGAAAATATGTAGTTGCGGCAGAGCTTGTTTATGAAAGCGGCGTTGCCATATCAAGCTCGCTATTTGAGGTAGTTAAAGCGCAAAAGGCGATTGATAAGATATTAGGAAACAAAAAATTGCTGTATTCGCTGCTGCTTATCTTATTGGGAATGATATATCTTTTTGCTATGCCTTTGCTTCCAATCAAAATAAAACAATTCAAAAGATTTAAATAAGATCAAAAAAAGAAAATTTAAAAAAGAGGGATAGATGGGCAAGTTAGGTAAGCTTGTTGTATTTGCAATAATATTGTCGCTTATTTTGGGCAGCTTTTATTACTTTAATCTTTCTAAATCAAAGGAAGCGGAAGCAAAAAAAAGCTCTTTGCAAGTAGACCAATTTTTGATAAAAGTCCTCATTAGGGAAGGCAGCAACCTTACAGCCCCATTAAAGGTTATGAATGTGGGGGACAAAGGGCTGAATGTAAAAGCTGAAGCAAAAAATCTTGGATTTTTGCATATTTCCCAGCCGGAATTCTATCTTGATTACGGGCAGAGCATTGATCTTAATTTGATGTTCGGCACAAAAAGGGGCGCAGTGGCGCAAGAGCCTGGAATTTATGTTGGAAAACTCGCGCTTATAAGTGATGAGGAGAGGAAAGAAGTGCCCATAATAGTTGGTGTTGAATCAGGCGAAATATTGTTTAGCATGAATATGAACATACCAACTGAATCAAGGCGCCTTGCAAAAGGCGCGCATGGCTTCGTTACTGTAACTGTTTACAACCTCAAAAAAGTAGGCCCTGCAAAAGTATTGATGAGCTATTTTATCTCTGACACAAGCGGCAACAAAATAATAACAGAAAGCGAAAGCATTGTGGTTGAGGACAAAACAACTTTTACCAAGACAATAACTGCCCCGGAAAATATAATTGAAGGGGACTATATATTTGCAGCCATAGCAAAATATGGCTCGTCAACAGGGGTGGCAACCAGCTCGTTTGAAGTAGCTGGGGCGCCTGAAGATAAGCTAAATTTTATTGAAGAATGCTCCAGCAAGCCCTATTGCTTAACTCTGTCTGTCGTTGTTTTTATAATCATAGTTTCCACTTTGCAGTACATTTATTTTACACTGGAATTAACCAGATTAATAAAGCCAAGATTAGCAAAACAAAAAGCAAAAAAGAAAAAAGAATACGGAATACTAAGATTTGTTGCATATTCGGACATTCTGCTTCATGGATTGTATAATTACATAGCGTCATTTTACAGGCTTCTTAGAAGATTAGAAAGATTAACGGCATTGAAAATTAAAGAAAGCGAACAAGAGCTGCATGAAGAGATTATCAATATTAAAAAAGAGGTCGTAAAAGAAGAAAAGGAGTCTAAGAATTATTTCAGGAAAATTGCATTAGAAATAAAGAAAAAAAGATTGCTAAGATTGGAGGAGAAGAAAAGAAAACTGGAAGAAAAGAGGGAAGGGAAAGCTCTTAGAAAGGAGGAAGAGGCAAAGAAGCAGAAAGAGCTTGAGGCAATGCAGATAAAGGAAGAAAGGGAAAGAGCAGAAGAGGAAATAATCCAAAGAGAACAGGAAAAACAAGAGAAGGTATTGGAAAGAAAAAGATTGGCCAAGGTTAGGAAAAGAAGGATAAAAGAATTCTTGCATAAGCTTGGTTTGTACAAAACTGAAGAAGACAAGAAGCAGAAGGAAAAAGAGAGGCAAGAAAAACTAAAAAAGGAGGAAGAGGCTAAAAAGCAAAAGGGGCTGGAAAGGCAGGGAGCAGAGGAAGAACGATTAAAAAGGACAGCGGAATTAAAGCGGCGGAAGGAAATTGGGGCAAAGCGAAGAGGGGAAGAAAGACAAAAAAGAAGATTAAAAAGAGAAAAGTTATTGAAATCAAGGAAAAAACAAATAAAAGAATTCTTGCATAAGCTTGGTTTGTACAAAACTGAAGAAGAGAAGCGGCAGATTGCTTTGCAAAGGGAAAGAGGGAAGCAAGAAAGATTAAGAAAAGAAGCGGAAATAAGGAAACAGCAGGAATTAGAAAGGAAGAGGGCAGAGGAGGAAAGAAAAAGGAAGGAAGAAGAGTTAAGGAAACAGAGAGAGCTTGAAGAAAAACAAAGGCAGGAAGAAGAGCTGAAAAAACAAGCAGAAAAGGTAAAGAAAAGGCAGGAGGAATTAAGGAAGCAGGAAGAGCTAAGAAGGCAGGAAGAGCTTGAGAAGAAAAAAAGGGAGATAGAAAGGCAAAGGCAAGAGCAAATAAAAGCAAAGAAACTCGAGCAAATAAAGCAGGCAGAAGTGAATATAAACAGCAACAAAGAAATGGTGAAGCTGCTTAATTCTAAATTATCAAGGATGATCTCAGAAAAAAAGCCTTTATTAAGCAGCATAAGCGAGATTGACGCTAAATTAAGATTAATTGCGGATGAAATTGTTGGAAAATCCAAAAGATTTGAAGAATTAAGCATGCAGAAGAGTTTTATAATTGAAGCCCATAAAAAACAAGTTGATGAGCTATACAAAAAACAGCAAAGTGAAAAGGCAGCAAATGAATCAAAAATAAAAGAGCTCAAAGAAGGGTTTGCAGCTAAACGAGACGCTTTAATAAAAGATCTGGAAGAAGAGCTTAGCAAATTAACTCAATCTAAAAGAGAAGTTACTGGGAAATGGAAAAGGCTGGAGCTCAAGGCAAAGCTTAAGATTGAGGAGCAAACATTGGAAGAGGAATCAAAAAAATATGAAAGCAGGGCGAGTGATGAAGGAAAAAGACCGGAAGGTGATTACAAAAAAGCTTTGGAAGAAATAAATAAAAAACAAGGTGAATTAAAGCAAGGAATTTCAGATTTGGAGGGCCAAAAGGGGCAGATACTGCGTGAAAAAGGGAAAATTTCTGAAGACGTGCAAAATAAGGGCAGCAAAATACAAAAAATAAGATTAAGGCTTGAGAATGCTGCAAAAGAGCATGCATTCCTTAGATCAGAATGGTCAAAGCTAAAGTCAGAACTGCCAAGGCTTAATCTTGATTTCTTCGCTAATGTGCTGTCTGAATTCAAAGATAAAGCTCAAAACAAACTGAAGGGAAGGAAGCAAAAAGAACAGCAGAGGCTTGCCGAGGAAAGAAAAAAGCAGCTAGAGGCCAAAAAAGGGAATCTTGAGGAAGAAGGCAGGAAGCAGAAGGAAAAAGAGAAGGAAGAAAAACTGAGAAAGGAGGAAGGGGCAAAGGAGCAGAAAGAGCTGGAAAGGCGGAGATATGCGATTGAGCTAAAAAATCAGAAGGAGCTGGAAACAAAGAAAAGAATTGAAGATGAAAGGATAAAGGATGAGGAGAATAAAAGAAAGCTGGAAATAAAAGAGAAACTAGCGAAGGAAAGAAAGAAAAAATTCAGCGAGTTCTTCCGCAAAATTGGCCTTTACAAGACGCCTGAAGAAAAGAAGCAGGCTGCTTTGCTGAAAGAAAAGCAAAGGCAGGAAAAAAGGAGGCTTGAGCAGGAAGATTTTAGGAAAAAGGAAGAAGGCAAGAAGCAGAAGGAAAAAGAGAAGGAAGAAAAACTGAGAAAGGAGGAAGAGGCTAAAAAGCAAAAGGGGCTGGAAAGGCGGAGAGCAGAGGAACATAATAAAATAGAAGAACTGGAAAAAGAGGTCAAGGAGCTGGAAAGGCAGAGGGATGAAAAAAGGAATCTTCAAGAAGTTGAGAAGGAAGTGCCGGAAAAGAAAACAAAATGGTTTGAAGGCTTATTTAAAAAGAAAAAAGCAGAATTAGAAGAAGCAAAAGAAGAGGCTGGGGAAGAGCCGGAAGAAGCTGAAGAAGGGGGCGTTGATAAAAGCGAAAATCTTGGAGAATTCTATAAATTGTTAAATGGCATAAAACAGGCAATAAATGGGAAGGATATTTCCAAAGCAAAGAAACTGTATAAAGAAGCATGGGAAATTTATGCCAGCTTAAAATATGAAGAGCAAAAAGAAGTTTATGGCAAATTTATGAAGAGCTATAACCAGTTATCAAAAAAATAGATTAGTTTAAATACTTATTAATTCTTAAATATTTTTAGCAAAATGCCTAAACAAAAAACTATATCAAAAGACATACCGCTGGCAGAGATTACCTTAAGGAGATACGAAAAGCCAACAAACTTAAGCGACAGGGAGCTTGTAAGAAAGCTTTGCCTGTCAATTGGATTGCTGCAGCCCGGTGATTCAAGGGATGTTATTGTCGACGTTTTTAATATTTTGATAAAGGCGAAAAAGCAGCAGAGTAACCTGACAAGCGGCGAAGTCTGCTCCCTAGTAATTGAAGATAGAAAAAACCTGAAGCTGCCGATGCTTGGCATTGCTTCCTCAAATATAAGAAGGCAGCTGAAAAGGCTGAAAGACATTTTGCTTATTGAAAAAAGGCTCAATGCATACAGGATAACAGAGCACAATAACCTGAATGAGATTTTTGAGGAGAAGATTGAGAAAATTTTATTGCAGAGCATTAATTCAAGGATTAAGGAATACATGAAAAGAATTGATGAATTGTAAAGATTTGAATTTATTTTTTAATCTCATCATAAAAAACGAAATATTTATATATATCCTAGATTTTGTAGTCGATAAATAAGACGTGGGGTATATTAAGTCGTCTTATATAATAAAAAAGCAGGGAGGTAAATCTAAAATGGCAGAAAAAGTAGCAAAAGTTGGCGTAAGAAAACAGGCAGGCTACCTTTATTTTGTTGACAAGAAAGGTAATGTAGCCAGGGCCAAGATGTCAAGAGGCGGAAGAAAGAAAGGCAAAGCCAAGATTGAAGTTGTGGCCAAGGCCGGTGTCAAGAAAAAGTCAGGTTACTTGTACTTCATTGACAAGAGCGGCGATATATCCGCAGCTAAGATGGCTAGAGGCGGAAGAAGAAGAAAAAGGAGATAAATCCTTTTTTTATTTTTTTTCTATTTTTAATAATTTTTTCAGAGAAATAACAGCCACTTCTATTTGTTTGTTGCTTGGCTCTTTTGTGGTGATTTTTTGCAGCCATAGGCCCGGCATTGAAACCAATTTAAACAAAAGATTGTTTTGCTTTTTGTCGCTGATTTTCAGTATTTCATAAGAAATTCCTGCGATTAAGGGGAGCAGCAGGATTCTGACTGGAAACAAAATTCCCTTTCTGGCCCAGTGGCTTAAACCCAAAAAATTGGGATAATAATGCAAAATAACAGCCGGCAATAATGAAAAAACGAAAATGCTGACTATAAAAACTATTAACAGGAATGACGTCCCGCATCTTGGGTGCAAAGTAGTGAATTTTTTGACATTGGCAATGCTCAACTTTCTGTTTTTTTCATAGCAGTGTATGGCTTTATGCTCAGCTCCATGGTACTGGAACAGCACTCTCACGTCTTTCATGAATGAGATTGCGGCAATGTAGATTAAAAAAATCAAAATCCTGATAATCCCATCAATAATATTAAACAAAATAGGCTTCTTTTCTTCAGTAAACCCCATTAGATTTGTTAAAAAGTAAGGCAGTGCTATAAAAAAGATGATTGCAAAGCCGATAGAAATAAAAATTGTAAAAACAAGCTCATTTTTTCCTATCTTTTCATCCTTTGGGGCAGCCTGCTCTGCGCTCCACATCAAAGACCTGATGCCGATTACAAGCATGTCAACAAGGTTTACAAAGCCTCTTATAAAAGGCAATTTCATAAAAGCGTATTTTCTTGAAGGAATTCTTCCTTCCTTGGAGATTATCCTGCTTTTTTTTCTTACAGCAGCAACATATTTGTAAGGCCCCCTTATCATTACCCCTTCTATAAGCGCCTGGCCGCCTACATTGAGTTTCTTGAATTCCATTGGGAACTTCAATTTTTTGAACATTTTAAATAATTATTGATTTTACAGCCTAATGCAAAAACTTTATAGAACGACCTAAAGGTCGGGGAATTAAACCCTAAGATGTATTAACGAAATGGGTACTTATATTTTATAGATAAGAATATATAGGTATAGTCAAAAATATATAGGATGTCAAAAGAGCCGCACTGATTCGAAAACTATTTATACTAGTTCTTGCAGAATTGACCCTATTTTGAAAGTTATAAAATTGTTGTTATAAATATTGCAAGCGTAGCTACTTACTATGTTGATCAAAATCCTCCAAGCTGCAGCGATTCAACTGCAGGAACAAGCGGAAGCGCTCCTTGGTGCACATTACAAATTACAGTAAATGGATTAAGATTAGAAGCATAGCAACACTGGCACTCTTGTAAATAGCCCGACTTGGGTCGTCGGAAAAATCGGGTCCGGTCTTGGATTTGGAGGAACAAGTTATATTGATTTTGGTTCACCGGCAGCTCTTGATAATATCCCCGCAAACGGGATGACTCTTTCTCATTGGATTTATTTGAACTCTGTCCCAGATGGGGGCGCTATGATTGCCAAAACAAACAACTTTGGGGGTGGCGGGTGGAGGTTTATATTCATGAGTGGTGAATTCGGTCCGAGGCAAATACGGCTTCTGGCAAGTTTTGATGGCGCTGCTGATATTGATGTGCGGTCAGCAACGAAAGTACCTTTAAATCAATGGACGCACGTGGCACTAACATGGGACGGTTCGGGGACAGCGACAAATGTTCATATGTATCTTGATGGCGTTGAGGTAGTTTATGATACACGGAACAATGGCCTCGGCAATCGAGTGAGTGATGCCGCGCAGTATTTTAATATCGCTACGCAAGGAAATTCGCCTACTTCACTTCCTGCGGTTATGGACGACGTCCGTATCTACAACCGCGCCTTGACTCAAGCAGAAATTCTCACGATCTATAACTCGGATGATATCATTCCTCCCTTAATCTCGAATGTAGCTATTTCTGGGATTGATGCAGCTGCCGCAACGGTTACCTGGACCACAGACGAACTTTCGGACAGCCAGGTGGAATACGGTTTAACAAGTTCTCTGGGCAACGCTTCAACGCTTGATACAGGGCTCGTGACAAGCCATTCGGTTACATTAACTAGTTTAAGTCCGAGTACCACGTATTCCTATCGGGTGAAATCCCGTGACGCAAACGGCAATTTGGGTGTCTCGAGTATTGCAACATTTACCACCGCCGCACCCGATCTTACTCCGCCGACGATTTCCGGTGTTGCGGTTTCCAGTATTACCTTAACCAGCGCAGTTGTCATGTGGACGACAAACGAATCGGCCGATACACAAGTGTTCTATGGCACTTCACCGACGGCGCTCAATAATTTTTCAACGCTTGATACTTCACTCGTGGCAAACCACACAGTTAATCTCTCTGGCCTTGTTCAAGCAACAACCTATTACTATAGTGTTCGTTCCAAAGATTCTTCCGGAAATCTTGCAACCTCACCCGTTGCTTCGTTTAGTACCGTGGTCCCCTCCACGGCGATGGGCGCCTGTGCAGCCCAACCAGCCCCAGGAGCCGCTACTTTGTCTGCCGCCATCGCTGCTGCCAGCGCAGGTGATGTAATCTGTCTCTCGAAGGGCACCTACGCTGAGACCGCCGTTATGACCATCGACAAAAGCCTATCGATCCAGTGTCAGCCAGAAACAATCATCAAGCAGAACACAGCGGGAGCGACATTATTCAGTATCATAGCCAACAAGGTTAATCTCATCAGCTGTACACTCGATCACAGCAGCGCCGCCGGGACTATACTTGACCTCGCAAGGACAGGCGGCAATAACGATGTGTTGCTTGATGGCGTCATCATTCAGAACGCGGCTGACACGGCATCAGCGGGATTGATCAGAGTATTAAACGGCTTCAAGCGGCTGACGATCCGGCAACTGCAATGTTTGTCGTGCGTCAACAGAGTGATCTATCTTCAGTCAGGCACGAGCGGAGCTTCGAGCGATGTGACGATTGAGAAGAGCTACCTTGAGTTCAACAAGTCAGGCGACAACGCCGCTATTTATTTCTATCTTCCGAATGGCGCCGGGGACGTCTTTAATGCTCGCTTGATTGATAACACAATCATCGGCGACGGTTCAAGCTGTATAACCGCGACGAGCGGCGGCGCAGGCAATTTTTATAATATGCTCGTTGCGCACAACGATTGCCGAAATTCTGCGATAGCGGGGTCAGTACCCTACAAGCTCTATAATCTGTATGATTCCTCTGTGGTCGCTAATCGCTATACTCCTGGTACCGTTGGCTTTGGGACATCCGGGATTCTCATGGCCGGCGGAGACAACAACGCGATCACCGGCAACACGCTGAATGTCGGGGGCAATGTCGGGGCGGCGACCGGGATCGGCATCGAGCTTAGCGATGTTGCCCGCGTCTCGGTCACCGGCAACAGTATCCGAAACTATGGGATAGGCGGGGTTCACCCTGTCGGCATTGCGCTCGATACCGTCACCGCCAATATGAATGATATTACAATCTCGGGCAACTCGATCTACTCCACGCAGGCTGCGACAAACGCCAGAACGACCTGCATCCTCGCCTTGGCATTTGCCGATTCGACAGTGATTTCGCGCGTCTCGATTACCGGCAACACCTGCTTCGGTCCGGGCACCGGCGGATTGGGCTCAGACGGCATCGCTATTTGGGCCACTGGGGCCGGAGCTTCGACGAACAATATTATGGTTCAGGGAAACATTCTGCATAACTTTACCTCAGGTATCCGCACTAATGCGGGCTCTACTCTGACCCGGATTGGCATAAACACATACTCGAGCGTGACGACCAATATCGATCTCAATGGGGGTACGGCGACAATCATGGACACGGCCGGCACCTCGTTCACCAACGCGACCCTGCCGGCAACCGCTAACCTTCTGGACGGCTCAACTGTCTATTGTTCGGACTGTATGATTGCGAACCCCTGCGTTGGCAACGGCACCGGAGCGATCGCGAAGTACCTCAATGGCGTGAAAGTGTGCAACTAGCACCAAGTGGATACGATGGCTGCGGCGGCCATACCTGCGCCGGAAGCGGAAGCGCTCCTTGGTGCACATTACAAATTACAGTAAATGGATTAAGATTAGAAGCATGAACACACAATCATCCATAACAACTCACGTTACGCTC
>JAGVXT010000033.1:0-11038 GCA_018303655.1 Candidatus Woesearchaeota archaeon | reverse complement strand
TAGCAACACTGGCACTCTTGTAAATAGCCCGACTTGGGTCGTCGGAAAAATCGGGTCCGGTCTTGGATTTGGAGGAACAAGTTATATTGATTTTGGTTCTCAGACTTCGCTTGATAACCTCCCGGGGATTTCGGCTTCGTTTTGGATAAAACTAAATGTGCAATCGGATGATGCAGTGATTCTTTCAAAGGCCAACCAATATGGAAGTGCCGGGTGGTTTCTTTTGTTTGGTAATCAGTGGTCTCCCCGTAAGGTTCGCTTCATTGTATCCCATCTAACATCGAACTTCGAGCTCCTTACTAATGAAGAGCTTCCTGTCGGACAATGGACCCATGTTGCCGTCGCATGGGATGGATCAACGAACGCATCAAACGGCCACATCTACATTAATGGAATCGAGGCGACATATGGCACTCGGTATAATGCTGTAGGAACACGCGCGGATGACGGCAGTTATGTACTCAATATGGCGGCACTCGGGCTTTCACCTAGTTCTCCCAACGCGAATATTGATGAGATGCGGATTTACAACCGCGTCTTGACTCAAGCGGAAGTTCTTGCGATTTATACATCGGGCGATGTTACTCCGCCGGTAATCTCTAGTGTAGCTGTTTCTGGGATTGAGGCAACTGCCGCAACAGTTACCTGGACCACCGATGAGCTTTCTGACACCCAAGTTGAATATGGCCCGACAAGTTCACTTGGCAGTCTATCAACCCTTGATGGCACTCTTGCTAAGAGTCATTCAGTTACACTTACCGGTTTATCCCCGAGTACAATTTATTCTTACAGAGTTCGTTCAAAAGATGCCAATGGCAACTTTGGCATTTCTTCAATCGCAACTTTCACTACTCCTGCGCCTGCTCCTCCTGATACCACGCCGCCGGCCATTTCTTCCATTGCGGTCACCGGAATTACAAAAACCTCAGCCACCATTACTTGGGCGACTAATGAATCAGCTGATTCTCAGATTGAATATGGCACAACGGTTTCACTGGGAACGTTCACTCCGCTCGATAGTGCGCTAGTGACCTCCCATTCAGTTACTCTGCAAAATCTTTTAGTGGGCACTCAATATAGCTACCGAGTAAATTCAAAAGACGCGGCCGGAAACCTTGGCCAGTCGTCTGTTGCGACATTTGCCACTCTTGCCCCGCCTCCTCAACTAACAGCAGGAGGGATCGTTAGCTTACCGCAAGAAAATATGGGACCAAACGTTAATCTCAATTCTGGATTCGAAAGTTTGACATCAGGGCAACCCACGGGGTGGTTCTGGGGGAGCTCGCCATTTACCGCAGATACAACGGTAAAGCGGAGCGGCGCGGTGAGCCTACGTCTTACTGCTCCTATGGGCGCCACTGATACCGCAAGTTATAAGGTCTTTTTGAAAAAGGGGACGTACACCTTGACAGGTTATATCAAAACTCAAAATTTGACGTCGGTCGAGCCCCATCTTGACTCAGTGCGCATGGAGGTTACAACAGGCGGTTGGCCGCCTTGCTGTGGCTCTGGGTATGGTCAACCTGTATATGTAAACGCAGGCGATGTTAATTGGACGTATCGAGAAGAGACTCGCATCACTATTACGACCGACACGGATGTCTACATTACCGTACGGGCATTAGGAAGCATAACCGGGGGCCAAGTGTGGTTTGACGATATAGAATTCCGTGAAATACTTCCCAAGCCCCTTGACGTATTTATGCTGTATCCCAACTACCGCGGATACTTATTTGACGACTACTCACAAACAGCTCACTTCGACGTTACTGTCACTCCACCTACCGGAACAACGTTAAGCGAATATCGCGTTGAGGCAAAAATTTTTGATGAAATCGCAAGTACTACCATACGCACTGATACATTCATCCCTTCTGCAAATTTTACTGCAAATGTAGATGGTGCTGGTTTTGTAAACGACCGAACGTACCTTGCTACTTTTCGACTCGTCCGCCTTTCTGACTCTGCAATTGTCTATGAGTATCCCGCGTATCGTATTTCCAAAATTGCCGGATCTAAACGGTCTGCAATGACTGTTTCATTTGACGAGAAGAACCGTATGTTCATACGCGGCCAGCCATTCTTTCCACTGAGTGTGTTTGATGCCGGGACTCCATTAACTACCAGCCCAGCGGCTTGGGAAAGTACTCTTACTACCTATCGTAGATTATTTGAAATACCTCTTAATAATTATATCAATTATCACAATGGTGGTGCACAAAATCCATCCATGCTTCCTCTTTTAGACCTCTTTCAATCAAAAGGAATCACAGATTTTGGCATTGCTAACTGTTTTGAGCGCACTACAGTAGATGCTGGGAATACAGTGTATCCGTTTTGGCTCCTAAACGCACCTGAAGCGGAAATAAAAACACGCGCCGAACATCCGGCATTCATCGGCTTCTATGTCAACGACGAATGCCATCACTCTATGGTGCCAAACACCTTTATGCATTATCAGGATATAAAACGGCTCGATCCTGATGGAATAACTTTGGGAAGTTCCAATACTCCTGGTGCCATGTATCTTTGGCGTGATAGCTTAGATCTTTTTGCTTTGGATCCCTATCCGCTATACGGCACTGAACCTAGCGGCGGATATCCGTTAAACTTGGTTGCTGATTGGATAATCACTCTCCGAAATGAATTAAAATCCAGTCGGCCATTTTGGATCGATCTTCAGTTTTTTCAAACAACCGGAGGTTCCCGTTGGCCAACCGCAAACGAGATGAAAAGTATGGCTTACATGGGTATTGTTGAAGGGGCAAATGGGGCAACATGGTGGAGTTTGGGTGTTCGCGCGCTCGCATATGTTTGTAATCCAAGTACTGATTGGTGCGCCGCTCGGATTGACTACTATAACCGGTTAAAACTCATCATGAATGAGCTAAAAAGTCTTGAGTTGGTATTGCTTTCCGATGACCGCCTTGATTTGTTTGTTTCCAATTCTAATCCTGCCATCCACACCCGGGTAAAATATCATAACAACAAAGGCTACATCTTTTCCTATAACTACAACGCTACAGCAACTACAGCGACATTCACCTGGAATCAAAATGTAAGTAACGTTGACGTATTTAACGAGGGTCGCAAACTTTCAGTGAGCGGCAATCAGTTCACCGATACTTTTACACCATACGCAGCGCACGTCTATGTAGTCTCAACGGGTAGTACGGTTTCTTTAATTGATACAACCCCTCCTGTAATTTCTGGTGTTGCAGCAAACGCACAATCAACAATTGCAACAATTACCTGGAATACTAACGAGTTGTCAGACTCCCAAGTTGAATATGGCTCTGCAATAGCTTACGGAAACTCTATGCCTCTAGATACAAAGCTTATCACTTTGCATTCACAAACAATCACAGGATTAGTTCCAAATACTTTATATCATTTCAGAGTTAAATCACAAGACATATCTGGCAATTTGGCTGTATCAGGCGATTTCACATTTACGACACTTGCTATAAGTGAGGGAATGCCAATAATCACAATAACTTCTCCTGCTATTAAATCCTTTATTGCAGGCACTGAAATAAACATGTCCTACACAAAATCAGGAAATTTAACAGGGGTTAGTTATGCTGTGTTCCAGCTAGACGGAAATCCCCCTTCCAAGGATTTAGCCTTTAATGGAACATACAAATTTACCAATGTTCCTTACGGCACACATAAAATAATGGCATACCTTGCTAGAGCAGACAACACCCCAATAAAGGAAACAGGAACTTACACATACTTTGCCGTAGGGACTATTATAACAGACGATGATTTTGACCATGATGGTGTTCCTAACTTAAATGATAGATGCCCTTTTACGCCATTAACATACAAGGACAATGTTGGCGCAGATGGTTGCCCCATTCCAATTTACACGAAATTCTCTCCAGAGCTAACGACGATTTTTAAAGACGCTTATTTATCAAACATATCCAACTTTTATATAGGGATAAGAAACAGAGGCAAGATAAAGTTTGGCAGCAAATACATATCCCTTGTAGAAAATGCAACAACTTTATCTGTACCGATTGATTTGGACAGTATTATAGACCTACAGCCGAATAAAGCAATAGTCAATTCTGATCTTTACAATACACTTAACATATCTGCCACAGTGACTTTGTTTAATGTGTCTGTAACTAATCCTGTTGTAAAAGTTGACGGTTCTGTCTGCACAGAGTGCAAGCTGCTTGCTTTCCAGGGAGGTAATGTGACATTCTCTGTTCCTCACTGGACAGAGTATTCTGTGGGAGAGGGTGCTTATTGCGGTGATTCCTTATGTTCATCATTGGAAAGCTGCTCTACCTGTTCTGCTGATTGCGGAAGCTGTAGCATTGTAGGAGTTCCTAGCGGCAGCGGAGGAGGTGGAGGCGGAGGAGGTGCAGGTAGCGGTGGTGGAGGAGGTACAGGAGGAATTTACTTTGTATGCAACATGCAATGGAAGTGCTCTGAATGGTCATCATGCAGCAATGGATTGCAGACTAGAGAGTGTAATCTTGCAAAGGTTTCACAGTATGTATCAACAACAGGGTGCGATTCAGAACACAATAAGCCTGCAACAAGCGAGAAATGCGTAATTACGACTACTCCAATCACAGGCCAACAACCATCGCCAGAATTGCAAAGTCCAAGAGAGATAACCCCTGAACAAAAAATTGAAATTCAAATTAAGGCCAAGAGATTGAGCAATTCATTCATTATTGCTGCGATTGCATTTGTGTTTATACTAATCATCGGCGGAGGCGCTTTTGAGATAAATTCACTGAGGAAAAAACACGAGGCGCATGACAAAAAGACTGAAACGGTTACAGGTCTTGATAAACTAAAGCAATACATAGAATACCAAAGACGGGAAGGAAAGCCAGACAGAGAGACAAGAGACGAGCTGCTGAGCATTGGCTGGCATTTTGATACCATTGATAAATTTCTAAAATAATTGATTGAAGATTTCAGTAAGCTAATTCTTTAATATTATTTTTTTATTTGTTATTTACAACAGATAATGTTACCTTAATCTCAAAATATATTTATTCTTAAGATACAATTATGCCAGAGAAAGAGTGAAGTCAAGGCGCCTCTATGACAAAATCAGGATATCTTAAAATGATGAAGAACTCCAATTCTGCCTCCCATCGAAAACACTAGAAAGAGGCGACGGGCTTTATCCCACAGATACGTCAGAAATTGAAAATTTCTGAGCAGTCAAAAATCCTGGAGATTATCCAAAAACTTTATATCCTCTTGTCTAATTCATCAGACTATGAAATGCCCTTACTGCAACAACGAGGAAACCCAGGTCATTGACACAAGAGACACTGAAAATCTTGAGGCGACAAGGCGGAGAAGGGAATGCCTGAAATGCAATAAAAGGTTCACGACATATGAAAGGGTGGAGGAAACCGAGATAGTTGTTGTCAAAAAGGACGGCAAAAGGGAGAGGTTTGAAAGGCAAAAAGTGATTAACGGCATTCTTAAGGCATGCGAAAAAAGGGATATAAGCCTTGAAAAGATTGAAAAGCTCGTGGATGATGTGGAATCGGACTTGAGAAAGAGGGACTCAGTGGAAGTGGAAAGCAAAGTGATAGGTGAATTAATCATGAAAAAGCTCAAGTCGCTTGACAAGATTGCCTACATAAGGTTTGCTTCTGTTTATCGCGAGTTTGAAGATTTGGAAAGATTCGAGGAAGAGCTGGAAAAGCTGCAGAAAAAATGATTATAATTTATTAGTAGTTCAATAAGAAAGATTTAAGAAACAAAATTGATTTCTAGGAAGTATGACATTGTTAAATATAATTACTGATTGTGGAAGTACATTTGTAGGCAGTACCAGTACAGTTTACAAAAGGCATGGAGATTTTTACATACCAATAGACGCAATATCTGTAAATGTAGGAGATAAAGTCATTTATGAAAAAGATTGGATTTCAAGAAGAAGCTTAGAGGAGATTGATTTAGTTCTAGAGGCTAGAAGTGATGCATACAGGAATGCAAGAAATGTTTTGTTTGAAAGAAACGATCAAGGTTTGTACATACCAAGACTCAGAACAATGTTAATAAGAGGCATTGGACCAAGTTCAGATACATTAGAAAATAAGGTATTAAGGAATAACGCTGATTTTTCTCCGAGTGAATATAGGGTTATGGTGGATTTAGCACATGGGGTTGTTAAGCAATATGCTAAAGAAAAGGATATACAAGCTCCTGCATGGAATACTATAGCCAATTGGATAAGAGGTGAAGTCATTGCACCAGAAGAAACTAGATTTTTGGAAGCTTTACTAGCAATCAATCCACTTTTTAATTCCGTTTATAGAAGCTTTCAGGAAGGTGGAGAGTTTAAGGATGCTTATGTTTATTTTGTTTCAAGAAGAAGGGGCTTGATGGCATACATTGCAAATATAAAGAATAAGGGTAGCATAAGAGATGCTGCACATCAATGGAGTCCTATAAGAAAAGGAGGTTTAGCCGAAGAAATTTCTATAATCTTGCAAGAATTTGGAGCAGATGTCGATTCACAATATATTGATGCCCAGATAAAATCAATTGAAAGAGTCCATAAAAAGAATGAGTCAAGGTTAAGTGCTAGAAGAAACACTGAACCTCATTTATTCAGAGGGATATATACAAAAGAAGAACCACCACAAAATAAAAAAATAAAAAGTATTGATGATGTGGATATTTCTGAAGTGTTTTGGAGGCATAGCCCATTTAATGATCCGGATGCTTACTTAAGGACAGTTAAGGAATTTTCTTTGGAATATGGAGTTACACTCAAACAGTTGCGTAGTTTAGTAGATACTCATTTAAATGCTGTGATTAGGGAATACAAAGAAGTGTTAGAGAAGACATATACAGAAGGAGGTTTCACACGGCCAGAATTATTGAGAGAACAAATGCGAATATTTGAAGAGGCCACAGGTGTCAAATATGAGGAGATTCCAAAAGAAAGATTATCAGGCTGGCACGTTATAGCGGACAGAAAGATTAGGAGGCAAATGAGTAGGATTGATCATTCAAAGCAAGATGCCCTTGATGAACTGGGAAGAAAAAAAGCAAGAATACTCCACTCCCTAGAGCAGTAAATGCAAAAATTTATTATCGCAGCAAAAAACCCCCATCTATGATAATCGGTCTCACAGGCAAAAACGCCGCCGGAAAAGGAGAGCTTGCAAAGCATATCCAGTCAAAAGGGTTTGCATACTTTTCATTGTCGGATGCATTAAGGGAGGAAGCCACCAAGAGGGGGCTTGGCCATTCCAGGGACACATTAATAAATCTTGGAAATGAATTGAGGAAAAAGTTCGGCAACGGGATACTTGCAAAAAGAATCAGCGAAAAAATAAAGAAGAGCGCAAAGAAAGACTTTGTCATAGACAGCATAAGAAATCCTGGCGAGATAGAAGAGCTCAGGAAGAACAAAGGCTTTTTATTGATTGGAGTAGTAACCGGCCAAAAAATCAGGTTCCAAAGGCTTTTGAAGAGAAGAAGAATTGGAGATGCTGCAACCTTTGAGGAATTCAGAAAACAGGAAGACCGGGAAAACAATGACGAAGCATCCGGGCAGCAGCTTGACAAATGCCTCGAACTTGCCGATAAGCATATAAGCAGCAATGGAACAATAGACGAAGCCAACAAGGAGTTTGATGAATGGATGGATAGTTTAAAATGACAAGGGTAAACTGGGAGCAGTATTTCATGAACATTGCAAAGCAGGTTGCCACAAGAAGCACCTGCGACAGGAAGCATGTCGGAGCTGTTATTGTGAGAGACAAGACAATACTCTCAACAGGTTATAATGGAAGCATAAGGGGCATGCCGCATTGCGATGAAGTTGGGCATTTGATGGAGGATGGGCATTGCGTTGCAACAATCCATGCAGAGACAAACGCAGTCCTGCAGGCTGCAAAAAACGGAGTCATGATAGACGGCGCTGAGGTGTATATAACAGCATCACCGTGCTGGAGCTGCTTCAAGATGGTTGCAAATGCCGGAGTAAAGAAAATCTATTATGGAGAATTCTACCGGGATGAGAGAATTTTTGATGTTGCCAAAAGGCTGGGAATAGAGATGATGCACATTCCAGTCAAGCAGGAAGAGCTTTGAATGCTGTAATAATTCTACAAAAAACCGAAACATTTATAAATACATAAAATACATAAGATACATATGGCACATATAACACTAAGCATCTCTGATGAAATCTACAGGGAAATAAAGAGTTATCCGCAAATAAAGTGGAGCGAAGCTGCTAGAGAAGGGATTAGAAAGCAATTGTCCCAGTTAAAGGGTGTTATAAGCGGTAAAGAATTACTGAAAAGACTAAGTCCTGAAACACAAAAAGCTTTGCTAGAACTCCCTGACAGCAAATGGATTGAAGGCTACAATAAAATGAAAGAAGGTGAAAAAAGACGACTGAAATTATTGACACAAGTATTGCCGTCGAAAAAGAAGTAGGCGCTACAACAATTTTTACAGTAGTTGAATATCCGAAATGCCTGGATTATGTTACAGAAGTTGTTTACCCGGATGATAAAGATTTTGAAAGGGCAATTGAATTATCGCGCAGACTCACTCAAATAGGTAAACAGATAGGAGCCATAGACATTTTGATAGCAAGCATCTGCATTAATAGATATTTAAAATTAATTACAAAAGATAATCATTTTGGTCATATAAAGGAAGTTGATAAAAGCTTTCAACTAAAAATTGTAAAATAAATTTAATTTCCAACACAAAGAAAACCTTGTAGGTTTTCGGGTGCTCGGAAATTCTTAATTTCCGACAAACTTAGAATACAAAGATTTTGCTTCTTTCTCGTCTTTTGCCTTTATCAATGTCCTGCCGTCATTGAAAATTGTTATTTTGTTCTCAAAGTTGATGCAATAATCAAAATCAATAATTTTGCCGATTTTTTTTAATTTATTTTTTAGGTTATTGAACTGTTTTTCCCGAGAAATTTTTTCAAAATTTCTGGGCACAGAAAATCTTTGATTTTCTCGTGTATCAATGGATTTTGTGTTTATTTGATAGATATTGTCGCCGCATAATTTTACAGTTCTTGACGATTTTTTGCCCGTTAGGTATTCAAAACTGTTTTTTATGCAGCAAATGCAATTTTTGTTTTTGTTTACATTTATTTTCAACAACTCATTTTTCCATATATCAAAAAACAACAGGTTTTTTTCGATATTATTCTTATTTAATATTATTTTTATTGCTTCGTTCACTTGTATTGAGGATATTGCATTGGTTATTGTATTCAAAACCCCGGCAGTTTCACAGGTGTCCAATGGAATTGCTTCTTTCAGAAAGCACCTCAAGCATGCAGTTTTGTCTGGGATTATGTTGAAAACATAGCCTTTGCTTCCTACTGCAGAAGAATAGATGAACGGGATTTTATTTTTGATAGAAAAATCATTTATCAAGAACCTTGTTTCCAGATTGTCTGTGCAGTCCAAGATTACGTCCGCATTTTTTATTTTTTGATTATTTTTTAAATCGTTTATTGGAATTATCCTATAAATGTTTTCATGAGTTAAATCATCAGCAAAAACATCAAATTCAACCTCATTGTTGATTTTTTTCAGATGCTCTCTTGCTGCCAATGCCTTTGGCTTTCCAACATCATTTTCCTCAAACAAGTTTTGCCTTTGCAGGTTGGACAGTTCAACAATATCCCTGTCAATAAGTAATAATTTTCCAATTCCTGCCCTTGCCAGCAATTCAGCAGAAACGCTTCCTAAAGCGCCTAGTCCCACTATTGCAACAGCGCTTTTTCCCAGCCTTTGCTGCCCTTTTTTGCCGATTTCCCTGAAAATTTCTTGTCTTATGTAGCGCATAATAGAGGAATAGTGGGTTTTTATTTAAAAATAACCGTATTCACCACAAACTTTATATATAAGTTAACAATTGTTAAGTATATCCAACTATGTTGGATATTAACGAACGAGCAACTATTTTAAATATATTATTGCGAGTGAAATTACATGCAAGAAACCATGCCGCAGGAGATAGAGGTAAGGTATATTCTTCCTGCCATAAGAAGGGAATTAGCTAGAATTTTCATACAAGACCATAAGCTAAACCAAAAAGAAGCAGCTAAAATACTTGGATTGACAGAAGCAGCAATATCTCAATACCGGCATTCCAAAATCTGGCTGAAAAAAACAACAACAGGCAAAGGCTCATAGCGGAAATGTACAGGATAAGCGGCCTTACAAAGGTCAGGCAGATATTGTGCGACATCCACAGGCAGCAATCAAAAGAGCTGGAAAGCTGCAATGTATGCTTTGATGAAGGGTTGATAGCAATAAAAACAGATTAAAGCATTTTACAATCAACATTAAAAATAATAATTCAAATCCTAAAAAATCCGATTGAAAATAAAGTTATAAAATAATTAAACAAAAATGGCAACAGCAGAGCAAACATTTGACAAGGATTACAGCAAGTACGGATTTCATGACAAGGAAGAATTCGTGTTCAAGGCAAAGAGAGGCCTGTCAAAAGAGATAGTGGAGCAGATATCAAAGATAAAGAATGAGCCGGAATGGATGCTGAAATTCAGGCTTAAATCATTGGAAGAATTCTACAAAAGGCCGATGCCCCAATGGGGAGCCAATCTCAACACAATAGATTTTGATAATATATTTTACTACTTGAGGCCAACAGACAGGCAAGGCGATTCCTGGGAAGATGTGCCTGAATACATCAAGAACACATTCAACAAGCTTGGAATTCCAGAAGCTGAGCAGAAGTTCCTTGGAGGAGTAGGTGCCCAATATGAAAGTGAGGTTATCTACCATAAAATAAGGGACGATTTAGCAAAGCAAGGCGTTGTTTTCCTTGACATGGACGGGGGTTTAAGGGAATATCCTGAGATTGTAAAAAAATATTTTTGCAGCGTGATTCCGTACAATGACAACAAGTTCGCTGCATTGAACACAGCCGTCTGGTCCGGCGGCTCATTTGTTTACGTGCCAAAAGGAGTCAATGTTGACTTGCCGTTGCAGGCATACTTTAGAATCAATGCGCAGAA